>CBESWV010000367.1:0-3498 GCA_965533305.1 uncultured bacterium
GTATTCCTGCGTTTTTTACAAACACCAGAGCATCAAGGAGTTGGCACATCTCATCTGGCAGAACCGCTCAACTTAGGTAGAATCATCGTCGAGTCATCCCCAAAGGAGAATCTGCGATGAATTCAACCAACTCTGTCCTTGCATTGCTGCGACTGTCGGCCACCGCGGCCTCGATGGCTGGAATCCTGATGTGCGGCGCGGCACCTGCCGATGCTCAGCTCGTACGGCGGACCTACACCGACACCCTCGAGGTTCACAGCCTCAACCTCGAGGTGGTCGCCTCAGATCGTGATGGGCAACGACTCCCCGGATTGACTGTGGCCGACTACACGCTCTTTGTGGATGACCAACCAGTTCCCATCGAGTACTTCACCGAGGTCCGCGCCGGCGCCTACGTGGACACGGTGGACCGCTACGCCGAAGCCGGAGTGGTGGCCGGGAAGCCGTCCGGAACAAGTTTTCTGGTTTTCATCGATGAGTTCTTCTCGCTGGACGGCGACAAGAAACAGGTTCTGGCGGCTCTCAGAAACCGCGTCGAAAGTGCGGCGGAATGGCCGCCGCTTGACCGGGTGGCGGTTGTCTCATGGGATGGCAAGGGAGTCACGGTGCTCGCCGATTGGACGAACGAGAGGTCGGAGGTTCTCGCCGCTCTTGATACCGCCATCCAACGACCAGGGTACGGTTCGGCGAGGCAAGCGGAAAGAAACGAGCACGGTGTGGCCATCGATATGACGGATCTCACGGCTTCGGCTCAATCCGGAGGCGGGGAGAGCTATCGTCTCGGGAGTCGAGAAGTCGCCTATGCCGATCTGCTGGCGAGTCAGCTCGAGGGGACCTTAGGTGCGGCCGCCGCGGCCATGCGTGGCCTCGAGGTGATCCCGGGCCGCAAGGCCCTGCTGCTGCTCTCGGGCGGATGGCCGATGAATGTGGACGACTGGGTGGGTCGGAGTCCTTCGCGATCGATCCAGGAAAGCCGGATTCCGTCGGGCGCCGATCTCTACACGCCCCTGGCGGAGACCGCCAATTTGCTGGGATACAGCATCTACGGGGTCGATATGCCGGGTTTCATGCAGGTGGGGGGATTGAGTGGATCCCAGGGAGCAGGTGGTGGAAGTACTGAGTTCTTCCTCGAGGACGATCTCCACCGAACGATGAAATTCCTGTCGTCCGAAACTGGCGGCCTGCCGTTGCTCGATGAAGGCCGCATCAGCGCTCTGGGTGAGGTGGGCAAGGACAGCGAGTCGTTCTACTGGCTCGGCTTCACTCCGGACTGGAAGCGGGACGATCAACGCCACACCGTTCGCGTGGAAGTGAATCGACCGGACGTTTTTCTGCGGACCCGCGCGGGCTTCCTCGATGCGGCGCCGAGGACCCAGGTGGCCATGGCGGTCAGGAGTTCGCTTCTCTTTGGGATGGGCCGGGAATCCTCCGAACTTCAACTCAAGGTCGGCGAGGTCGAACCGGCCGGTGACGGGCTGTTCTATGTCGACATCGAGATGACGATCCCGATGAGGGTTTTGACCATCCAAGAGTCCGAGTCGGGCTATGACGCTGAAGCATCGCTCTTTGCCGCAGCGTTGGATGCGGCGGGGGGGCGCACGGAAATTCCGGCCACTCCGTTGCTCCTGTCGAGTCCCGTTCCGTTTCCATCCAAGGGCCTCGTCGCCCACACGGTGACCCTGAAGCTTCGGGAGAACACCGAGAGGGTGTCGATGGCGTTCTTCGATGTCTACGGAGGGAAGACCTACACAAACACCATTGTTAAGAAGGAGAGCGCGAACCAGCAACCCGAGGGCAATGGACCATGAAGATCACCCCGAAGATCCGGCAGAACATCTGTCTCACGGCGCATCCCGGCGGTTGTCGAGAGCAGGTGCGCGAGCAGATCGACTATGTCTGCAGCCAACCATCCATCAAAGGACCAAAGAAGGTTCTGATCGTCGGCGCCTCGAATGGATATGGTTTGGCGGCACGGATCGTGTCGGCCTTTTCATGCGGCGCCGCCACCGCCGGCGTTTTTCTCGAGCGGCCCGGTACCGAAACGCGGACTGCGACCGTCGGCTGGTACAACAATATCGCCTTCGAGGATGAAGCCCGCAAAGCCGGTCTGAAGGCCTTCAGCATCAACGGGGATTCCTTCTCGAACGAGGTCAAGAACGAGACCGTTCGACGGATTCGCGACGAGATGGGCCCGGTCGACTGTGTCCTCTACAGTATCGCGGCACCGCGTCGAATCGATGCGGCAACCGGTCAGATCTACTCATCGGTCGTCAAGCCCATCGGAGGCGCCTTCTCCGGCAAGACCGTCGACATCAAGACCGGCGCAATGAAGGATATGGTCGCCGAACCCGCCACCGATGAAGAGATCGCCGAGACGGTCAAGGTCATGGGCGGCGAGGATTGGATGGATTGGATCTCGGCGTTGAACGATGGGGGAGTGCTCGCCAAGGGTGCGGTGACCGCGGCTCTCTCGTATGTCGGGCCCGAGATCACCGCGCCGATCTATCGCGATGGAACCATGGGGCGCGCGAAGCGACACCTGGAGACCACCGCAGACGAGATCAACCGGCGTTTTGCGGATCAGGATGTGCGGGCGGTGATCTCGGTCAACAAGGCTCTGGTGACCCGCGCCAGCGCCGTGATTCCCACGGTGACGCTCTATATCTCGCTGCTGTATTCGGTCATGAAGAGCAAGGGGATCCACGAGGGCTGTATTCAGCAGATGGTCCGCCTCTTCAGAGACTATTTCTACGCGGCCGATCCGAAGCCCCTCGATGGCGACGGCAGGATCCGGCTGGACGATTGGGAGATGCGTGAGGATGTGCAACGCGAGGTCGCGGCATTGTGGGAGCAGATCATCGACGACCCGTCACGGCCGGTGACGGAGATCGATGGATTCCGAGACGAATTTCTCCGGCACCACGGTTTCGAAATGCCGGGAGTGGACTATGACCAAGAGGTGGATACCGTCTAGCGGGGCCTCCTGGCGCCCCTACCAGACGACAGAATAGAGCCTCTTGCAAGAATCAAGAATCGGACACTGAGGTCTTCCGACCCTCGTCTCCATCAGGCCGGCGAGACGCCGGCCCTACAATGGATCTCCGCCCTTTGTAGTGCCGGCGTCTCGCCGGCACAGAGACCACGAACCACGAAATCCCCCAAACTGTGGTTTTTGCAAGAGGCTCGAAATTGAACGAATCGCGTCTGGGTGGTGGTCGAACCCCGCAACAATCCAATTTTCCAGAAAAGCCTTGACCAGACGGAGCGATGGAATCTGCGATGATCTGCGCTATCTGCGGTTTCTCCGTGCGATGGTGCGATGGCTCAAGAATGATGGTCTTTGCGATCATCGCGGTCTTTGCGGTAAAACTGCAATGTGTCCTTTGTGTTTCAAAACCCGACCACCTCGGCATCTGCGGTCTCGACAACATCCGCGCAGGAGGTTGAAACACAAAGGGCACGAAGGGCCACAAAGAGGGCCACAAAGCATCGCATTTG
>CBESWV010000368.1:0-3469 GCA_965533305.1 uncultured bacterium
AAGCGCGAGCCGAGTACCTCCTTCGCCGGATGGACTCCGGACTCCTCCCGACACCCATGTTGGTCTCCATGCTGAACGATCCGTATCCCGAGTCGCGGATCCTGGCCATCCGAGTGGTGGCCTCGAGCGGCGACCCGGGTCAGACCACGCTCCTTCCGGAGTATTTTCGCGACCACGATTTCCGAGTCCGCTATCAAGTCATGTTGGCGGCCGGTCGGTTGGGTCCCGATGGCCGAGATCTGGCCCTGGCCGGCCTCCGGGACCAGACCCCGAAGGTCCGTCAAGCGGCTGCCTGGGCCGCCTGCCACGGCGGCGCTGAAGCCCTCGGGCCCTTGATGGCCCTCATGGCGCGGGAGACCGACATCGGTGTTCGGGCCACCGCCCTGGCGAACCTGTGGCGTTTCGCCGAAGCCGAGTGGGAGTCCCACGCCGCCGCGGCGGCGAAGAGCGGCGAGGCCCAGATTCGGCGGGCGGCGGCGTACTCGTTGTCGCGGAGTGAACGGCCGCGAGCGCGAGCGGCCCTCCGAAGCCTTGCCGCCGATACCGAGCCCGTGATCCGGGCCACCGCCGTAGCGGGTCTTCGTCGTGCACCGCTCCAGAAGGACGGTGTCATGGTTGTGACCAGAGCCCTGAGCGACACCGACTCGAGGGTCCGGGCCGCAGCCTGCTGGGTCTTTGCGGAACAATCCGATCCGGTTCTCCCTGAAGCCGCGGCGTCTGCCGTAGAAGCGATGTGGGCGCCCACCCGGCCGCAGCTCGCGGTGATGGCGATCCGGGCTGCCGGGGCGCACAAAGAGATCGGCAGCGACGCCGGTCTGCTCGAGATTGTCGGTTCCGATGAGCCGTGGCTGGCGGCCGAGGCCTTTGCCGCCCTTGTCCGGCGAGCCGGCGGCGGTCTCGATGAGGTGACAAAAGAGTGGTTCTCGAGCGAGGAGCTGTGGCGGCGCAGGGCGGTGGCGGCAGCAGCGCCGGATCTCGATGAAGAGTGGGAAAAGAAAGCTGCCCTGGATGACGAGTCCGCCGTGCGACTCGCATGGCTCGAGAACCTCGATTCTGACGACATCGCTACGCGGATCGACGGTCTTCGAAAGTTGGTCGCCGACGATCCGGACCCGGTTGTCCGAACCGTGGCGCTCAACCACCTGGGTGACGCCGGTGCGGCCGGGAGCTTTTCTTCTCTTCTCCGCCTCGCCCAATCATGGACCTCGGATGAGATGCCGGATGCCCGGGCCGCCGCTCTGACCGCAGCCCTGGCGGTTGCTCAGAGCGACGAGGAGCGAACCCTGGTGATGAGGCGAGCCGTCGACGATCGGGACCCGGCGGTGGCGATCCTCGTCATCAACGCGGCGCGGAGCGCCGGGCTGCCCGCCCGGTCAACCGAGAGAGAACTGCGTCACAACCACCTGTGGTACCTCGAGCTCGTGGATTGGATGCAGGGGAACCATTGGCTCGATGTCGCCACCGATCGAGGGACCATCCGGATCCGTCTCGAAGCCATGGACGCGCCCATCACCTCGCGAGAAATCTTCGATCTGGCGGCGACCGGATTCTACGACGGTCTGACCTTCCACCGGGTCGTTCCAAACTTTGTCGTACAGGGCGGCGATCCTCGGGGCGACGGCTGGGGCGGCCCGGGATTCGTCCTTCCCGACGAACCCGCGTTCCGTCCCTATGACTCGTGGCGGGTCGGCGTTGCGACCTCGGGACCCAACACCGGTGGCAGCCAGTTCTTCATCACCTTGATGCCGGCCGACCACCTCGTCGGCCACTACACCAATTTCGGTGACGTCGTCGCCGGCAGTGATGTCTTGGAGCGTATTCAGGTCGGGGACCGAATCCGCGGGATCGAGGCTTTCAGCGGTGACGAGCCACCGCCGCCGGAGCCGTTCCTTCTCGGCCCGATCGAGTGGGATGAACTCGAGGATCTCTCCGGCTGGCGGGAGGAATACGACGCCACCACGCCCGACCGGGCGGCGCTTGAGCGGCTCGGTTCGGCAATCGAGAGCTATCGAATCGTCACCGTACTCGGGTCGTGGTGCCACGACTCCCGACGCGAGGTTCCACGGCTGGTCAAGGTTCTGGACCAACTCGAGACGCCGGTCTTTACGCACGAGATGATCGGAGTGGATCGCACCCGGAGGATCGACGATCCGGAGGTGGCGGTCTTCGCCGGGGTCGAGCGCACCGTCGATCTCGTGGCGACCATCGTGGTCTTTGACACCGCCGGCGTCGAACTCGGCCGGGTGGTCGAAACCGCGGAGAAGCCCATCGAGGAGCTCCTCGTGGAGTTCATAGCCCCCGTCGAGGGCTGGTAGGAAACCGTTCACGCCGGTCTTGTGGCGCAGGCGTCTCGCCCGCGATAGTGGTGAGCAGCTACGGGTTGGATCCATCGCCCGCGGGGACGCGGGCGCTACAATCGGCAACGGCGTTGACGTTCGCAACCCCCGAAGACCACGGAGAAAATGACGATGCCGGAAGTTGCCATCACGGCCGAGCTGCCAGGACGAGCCATCGAGTGGCTCGAGGAAGAATCCCTCATCCGGCTCAACACCGGGGTCCAGATCACCGATGAGGCGAAGCTGATCGACTTCATAGGATCAGCCGACGCGGTGCTGACCCTCCTCGCGAATCCGGTGACCGACCGCGTGCTGGCCGCCTGTCCCGGTCTTCAGGTCGTCGGCAACTGTGCGGTGGGTTTTGACAACATCGATCTCGAGGCCGCCCGCCGCCGGGGTGTCTGGGTCACCAACACCCCCGATGTCCTGACCGAGGCCACCGCTGATCTGACCTGGGGACTGATTCTCGCGGTCACTCGGCGTTTGGGTGAGGCTGAGCGACTCCTCCGCGATGGACGCTTCCGCGGCTGGGCCCTCGATATGCTGCTCGGATCGGGGATCCAGGGCCGGCAACTCGGCGTGGTCGGCTATGGCCGAATCGGAAGAGAGGTTGCACGGCGGGCCGAGGGCTTCGGCATGTCGGTGGCCTACAGCGCGACGAGTGAGCTCCTCGATCCGGACCCGCCGGCGACCTTCATGCCCCTCGAGGAACTGCTTTCGACCAGCCATGTGGTGTCCCTCCATACGCCGATGAGCAGGCAGAACCACCATCTCCTCGACGAGGCGCGGCTGCGGTTGATGCCGGTGGGATCTTTCCTCATCAACACCGCCCGCGGCCCCCTGGTGGACGAGGCAGCGCTGGTCCGGGTGCTGGAGGATGGCCACCTCGGGGGCGCCGGCCTCGATGTATTCGAGGATGAACCGGTGGTTCACCCCGGCCTCCTCGAGCGCGAGAACGTGGTTCTGCTGCCGCACATCGGTTCGGCGACCGAGGAGACCCGGGCCGCCATGGCCGAGCTCGCGGCGAAGAACATCCTCGCCGTCTTAGCCGGCGAAGAACCTCCCACCCCGATCGTGCGTCCCGCTGATCACTGACACCGCCGTCTTGAAACACAAAGGGCACGAAGAGCCAC
>CBESWV010000369.1:0-3439 GCA_965533305.1 uncultured bacterium
AGAGCCATAAGCTGAGCCTCTTGCAAAAACCCTGTTTCCCGATGGTCCGTGGTCTGAGTGCCGGCGAGACGCCAGCACTACAAAGGGCTGAGATCAATTGTAGGGCCGGTGTCTCGCCGGCCTGATGGTGAGGAGGGTCGGAAGACCTCAGTGTCCAATGCTCGAATTTTGCAAGAGGCTGAGCTACAAGCTGAGCCTCTTGCAGTGGTGCGATGGAATCTGTGTGATCTGTGGATTGCGATGGGATGGTCCGTCGAGCTTCCAACTTGGCACGCGCGTTGCAATCTCTCAAGGCGACTGGGAGGTTCGATATGAAAACGCTAGCGACGGCAGCACTGATCCTCGGAATGATGGCCCCTCTCATGGCCTCTGGAGAGGACGATCTGACCTCGCTGAGCTACATTTCCTACCTCGAGCGTTACGCCACCATCCAACCCGCCACCGATGACGAAACCATTGAAGCGGCCATCAACATGCCGCTGGTCGTCGGTGACCGAGTGGATACCGCACGCGAGGCGCGGATGGAAGTCGTCCTCGCCGACGGCAGCATCATGTGGCTCGATCAATACACGACTGTGAGCTTTGACGCGGTCGCCTACAGCCGGGATCTTGTCGGCGATCGAACCGTCCTCTATCTTGTCGACGGCTCGATCATGATCCAGGTCCCCGAGCATGTTTTGAGCGGCGAGCCCATCCGCATCGACAGCTCCGGCGCCACCGCCTATCTCAACCAACCCGGCACCTATCGGATCGAGGTGCTGCGCTCCGGAGGTCTTCGGGTCGAGGTCTGGGAGGGATTGGCCGAGGCCGCGACCACCGCGGGTGGCGTGCTGGTCCAACCGGCCACCGCCGCCGAGGTCCGCAGCGGCGAGGTCTCCGGGGTCGAACCCCACCTCACCTGGGGTGACGATTTCGCGCGGTGGGTCGAGCAGCGCCGGCTCGTCTATGAAAGTGAGAGCTCCCAGTTTGTCGAAGAACGGCACGGCCGCGAGGCGGCGATCCTCGACAACTACGGCACCTGGGTCTATGTCGATGCCACCCAGAGCTGGGCGTGGCAACCCGCGGTTGACCCGGAATGGCAGCCGTACACGGCGGGACGCTGGTATTGGACCGCCACCGGGTGGTCCTGGGTGTCCTACGAGCCCTGGGGCTGGCTGCCCTACCACTACGGCTCCTGGTCCTTTTCCGCGGGATTCGGATGGACCTGGGGTTGGGGTTCGGTGTGGAGTCCGGCCTGGGTCAGCTGGTGTTGGTGGCCCGGCTATGTCAGCTGGTGTCCCTGGGGTTATTACAATTCCTGGTGCTGGGGCCGATACCCCGGCTGGGGTTGGGGTGGGGGAGTCCATCCGGTGCCTCCCATCGCCGGCCAACCGCGACCGCCGCGTGGCGATGTGGTTCCGCCGAGAGACGGGGTCAGCCCCGGTGATGCGGGCCGCCGTCAGACGCCGGACGCCCGGGAACGAGCGGCAGCCGATGGGGGAAGCGAGTCCCGTCGTGTCACACCGAGCGCTGGCGACAACCTCGGGGCCTCGTCTAATCGCCGGGCGGCCGCCGATTTCACCGGTCGGGTCCGAGTGGCCGAGATGGATCGAGCCGGTTGGAATGTCGTGGCGGCGGATGATTTCGCCAGCGAACATCTGTCCCGGGTGGTTCAATCCGGCAGCCGGGTCATGCCCAACCAGGGAGATGCCACAGGTGTCGTGGTCACCGGCCCATTGACCACCCGCTCGCCGGCTCGAGCGAGCACGGCTGATGAAATCGCCCGCACCTTTGCCGATGTCGGCGCACGGACGGATCGAGACATCACTCGCGTGATGGCCCGCGACGATAGTCTCCGAAGCGAAGATATCTCGCGCCTGGTTCAGCCGACTTCGTTGTCGACCCTCGGCAGAAGCTCGGCCCAGTCCGTGGTGTCGACGCACTCCGATTCCACCGCTCCCGCACGATCGAATGCGGGTGGAGGAGGGGCGTCCGAGCTCACCGTTGGAAATCAATCACCGTTCGTGACACCTTCGACCCTGCGGTCGGCCGGCGAGCGATACTCGCAGGACAACTACTACCGCCCAGGTAGAGGCGGCGGCGGTGTCGGTAGCACCAGCCCAACCGGCAGCGGTGTCGATTCCGGATCCGGTGGCAACACCCGCGCTCTTGTCCAACCCACGACCGGCCCGTTCAGCCGCAGCGCCGGCCGGTCATCGCCAAGCCTGGGGACGCTGCCGCCGAGCGGCCGAAGTCTGCCAAGCACCCGAAGCTCGTCCTCCCTTCCGACTGCTCGGACTTCACCATCCCTCCCGAGCACTCGGAATTCGTCCTCCCCCCTCGTGCGACAGCCGGTTTCTCCCCGCGTTGGTGGTGGTCGCCCGAACTCGTATTCGGGTTCGTCGCGACCGGTCATCGTCCCCCGCACCTCACCAACACGGCCGAGCCGGAACATCGGGTCGGGATCCCCGTACACACGTGCTCCTTCTGTTCGAGGAGCGCCATCGTCATCGGGGAGATCTTCATCGCCGTCGGCACGGGCGCCGTCCCGATCGTCCTCCGGATCGTCCTCCAGGTCGTCCGGCGCTCGATCATCGGGAACGAGCAGCTCGAGTTCTGGATCCTCCTCAGGATCGAGATCCTCCTCTTCGTCTGGCAGCACCCGCCGCCAGTGACGACGATGCCCGACCTATTGAGGTCGCAACGGCCGCCGTCGGGCGGCCGTTTTCTTTTTCGATTTTCCTCCCTGGGCATATGTCCGCAGGGAGAAAATTGGAGGAGAGGATAGAATTGGAACGATGGATCAGAAGAAGATTGATCAGCTCGTGGCGGCGGCGGCCTCGGTTCGGAAGATGGCGCATGCACCGTATTCGGGTTATCTGGTGGGGGCCGCTGTGCTTACCACCGATGGCCGCGTGTTCACCGGTTGCAACGTCGAGAACGCGTCATATGGTCTCAGCGTCTGCGCAGAACGCCACGCCATCGCCGCCGCGGTAGCGGCTGGATACCGGGACTTCGCCGGAGTCGCGGTGGTCACCCAATCGGATCCACCCGCCGCCCCCTGCGGCGCCTGCCGTCAGGTTCTGGCTGAGTTTGGTGATTTTCCGGTGATTCTGGCCGGCCTCGACGGGGCTCAACGGTCGACAACGGTGAAGACTCTCCTGCCCATCGCATTTGATCCGACCACCTTGGCGGCGGCTTTGGAGAAGGAACCCGGCTCGACCCCTTGACAATCCGCGATCCGGAACACCATATTGTAGATGTACCTAGGAACCGCGGGTGTTCAACGGACCACACAGCCGCGATACCCACTGAAAAGGTCCGGGCGGTCATCCGCCAAAGCGAAATCCCGCATCCGCGGGTTTTCGCATCTTCAGAGGTCTCGCCCTTGCCTTGTCATCCCCTTGCCACGGGATTCGCCACATTTTTTTTTTTTGCTAGATTAGCCCCATGAATTTGA
>CBESWV010000370.1:0-3433 GCA_965533305.1 uncultured bacterium
AACTCTTCTCATGATGCACTCCCTGGGTCGAGAAATCCTAGATCCAAGTGTACCCCGCCAAGGTTGGGGGCCAGGATCGATGTATTGTTAGACTGAGTTTCACACGATCACGGGAGAGCAAACTTGAACCAGCAGCCCGATCATGGCGTATCGCAAAGGTCTTCCTCAATACGAAAATGGGCCGTCAGGATCGGAATCGCGCTGCTCGTGTTCGAGGTCTTTTATCTCGTCGCGGCCGGTTTCTTTCTCCGCTCGGGGCTTCTCCTCGAGCTCATCAACAAGAAACCGGAGAAGACGAACATCTCCTGGGATTCGGCGACCACCTATCTGCCGGGTTTCGCCACGGTGGACAACTTCGAGCTGCGCAGCCAGACCCGGAAGGACCAGATCTATCTTCGGGTCGCCCACGCCGATGCCCGAATCAGCCTCGTCAAACTCGCGTTCAAGACAATCCACATCCGCGGTGTCGATGCCGAGGGTGTCGACTTCAGATACCGTGAGCGGCTGGACCGGCCGCCAAAGGCCGGCCGCGAAGACGAACCACCGATCGACCCTTCGGTGGTCGAAAACTGGCCCGAGATTCCCGGCTATTCCAACCCGCCGGACCCGAAACCCGAAGACCTCTACCCTCAAAAGAAAGAGAAACGGCCCTGGACCATCAAGATCACCGGGGCTGAGGTCGCAGGGCCGGTGAAGGTCGCCATCGGGGAAGCCCGGATCGAGGGAGAGGGATCGGTCGGCGGCGGGGTGACCGTCAAACCGAGGGACACGATCAAAATCCACCGAGCCAAACTGAACCTCAAACCCGCAACCGTCATGTTCGGCCCCGATGTGGTCACCCAGGATCTCGAACTCGATGCCGATCTCCGATTCGCGGCGTTTCCGGCCAAGGGCGCCAAGATCGGTGACATCCTCGGAGGGATCTCGGGCGATCTTGTTGTCGCGGGTCAGCTCGGCGAGAGGGCGACGGTGCGTTATGTCATCACGCCGGGGATCAGCGCGTCCGGGTCGGGTGCCATCGACGCTAGCCTCAAGTTCAAGCAGGGCGTCATCCAGGCCGGATCCGAGTACTCGCTGCAGTCGGACCCCTTTCACGTGAAGGTCATGGGTCTTGACGCTTCCGGTTCCGCCGTGGTTTCGGGAAACACCCGGAAGGAGAAGGGCGAACACGTCACGAACGCGAAGATCGGGTTTGGAGCCTTTCAATTCGTGGATCCCGAGGACGGATCAGTGGACATCTCCGGCTCGGGGCTCGAGCTCAACGCCCTGTGGAACGGACTCTCCATCGGTAGCCACGTACCAGCCGCCAGCGTCGATGTCGTGGTGCCGACCGCCAAGATCCACGACATCAGCATCTTCAACTCGGTGATTCCGGAGCAGACCGCGCTCAGACTCGAATCGGGAACCGGAACGGTCGAAGCCAAGCTCGAGGTCATCGATCGTGTCGCGACCGGCACGATCGATGTTGTGGCCAAGGAAATTTCATTGGAGACCAAGGACACGCCGCTGGTTGGGAACCTCGAGGTCCACGCAAAACTCGCTGAGGGTGATCTCGCGGCAAAGCACTTTGATTTCTCGGGCACCACCATTCGACTCGACAGGATCACCAACAAAGAACTGAACGAGAAGAAACAGGAGAAGCTCGAAGCCTGGTTCTGTGATGTCGAGCTCCAGCAGGGTGAGATCACCTTCGGCAAGCCACTGGCCGCCAAGGGGACGGTCAAGATCAAGATGCACGACACCCGCCCGATCATGGCCCTGCTCAAGCAGCTCAAAGCCGGACCCGGCTGGTTGTCCTTGGCGCCCAACATCAAAAACATCGACGGCACCCTGGATGTCAACGTGCAACAGGACTATCTCGCGTTTGACGAGCTTTCCATGGATGGGGACGGCTTCGAAGCCCTGGGCTGGATGCACGTCGACACCAAGAAGACCGACGGCCGGCTCTTTGTGAGATTCAAATCGGTGATGGCCGGGGTCTCCATCGTTGACGACAAGACCAAGATCCACCTCTCCAAACCACGAAAGTGGTTCGAGGAGCAGCCCAAAGGGCCCCTTCCCTAGCCCGACTTCTCACCGGGATTCTTGACGAGAGCCGGGAGGCGCCGCGACCGGGCAAGCTGCGGAACCTGAGCGAGCTCCGCGCCGCCATCATGGAGGGTGCGGTCAACCGTCTGCGGCCCAAGTTCATGACGGTAATGACGACCTTCCTGGCGTTGCTTCCGATCATGTGGTCCATGGGCGCAGGCGCCGACACCATGAAACGCATCGCCGCACCCATGATCGGAGGGATCTTCACCTCCTTCCTCCTCGAACTCCTGGTCTACCCGGGTGTGTATGAGATCTGGAAGTGGAATTTCGTCCTCAAGCGAGGTCAAAACACGGAGTAGTCGAAAAATAGAGCCTCTTGCAAAAACCCTATTTCCCGATGGTTCGTGGTCTGGGTGCCGGCGAGACGCCAGCACTACAAAGGGCTGAGATCCATTGTAGGGCCGGTGTCTCGCCGGCCTGATGGTGAGGAGGGCCGGAAGACCTCAGTACCCAATTCTTGAATTTTGCAAGAGGCTGAAATATCCAACTACAATGCGCCCATGGCGGCACCCCTCGACTCGTTCAGACCGGCGTGGTGGCTCCCCGGGCCGCATGCCCAGACCCTGGGGGCGCGGGTGCTTCGGCCGAAGAATGGTCTCGCCCATCGGCGTGAACGGTGGACCACGATCGACGACGACTTCCTCGATCTCGATTTCTTCGAGGGACCCGGTCTGGATGAAGACGTTCTCGTCATTATTCTGCACGGGCTCGAGGGATCAACCCGGTCGGGCTATGTGCTCGAGATCGCTCGCCGCCTCGCCGAGAACGGCGTCGCTTCCGTCGGCCTCAACTTCCGATCCTGCTCGGGGGAGATCAACCGCGGCCGCCGTCTCTACCACTCCGGCGAGACCTCCGATCTCGGATGGGTCATAGATCGCCTTCACGATGAGCACCCCGAGCGGCGCCTCGCGGCGGCGGGCGTCTCGCTCGGCGGCAATGTCCTGCTCAAGTACCTCGGGGAGAAAAAGTCGTCGGCCCCGCTCGTTGCGGCGGCGGCCTGGTCGGTTCCATTCGATCTCGCGGCCGGCGCACGTTTTATGGAACACGGGTTTGCCCGTCAGTACGTCGGCCGCCTGCTTCGCTCCCTCAAAACCAAGGTTCGGGCCAGGAAGGATGAGATCGGCCGGTATCTCGATCTCGAACGAACCCTCCGAGCCAGAACCTTCTGGGAGTTTGACGACGCGGCCACCGCTCCGCTGCACGGGTTCGCCGGCGCCGATGACTACTACCAACGAAGTTCGAGCGCCACCTTCATCCCCGAAATCACCGTTCCGACCGTCATCATCCACTCCCGCGACGACCCGTTTCTTCCCGCCGACGCCATCCCCGAGGCCGCCATGCA
>CBESWV010000371.1:0-3431 GCA_965533305.1 uncultured bacterium
GGGTGGCACCGGAGAACTCGTCACGTGTGCTCGTCGACCGGGCATCGGGATCGGGATCGGGAACGGGATCGGCCGCGGACGCGGCCACGGCCGCTCTCGATAGCGACGCCATCGCCACCCTTGCGTCCCTGCGGTTCTACTCGCCGATCCCGAAGGCGGAGAGGATCTCATCCGCCGCCGCGGTGGCACTGATGGTGCCATCGACCACATCGTGTTCGAGGTCCTCGATCCTGCGCTTGACCTCGGGGTGTTGGCGGACTGCGGCCCGGACTCCTTGATCCACCAACGACCACATCCAGTGGAGCGATTGTCCACGGCGGGTGGCCTCGTGTTGACCGTTGCTTTCCATGAAGCGACGGTGGTCGACAACGATGTCGTGGATTTCATCGAGACCGGCGCCGCTGACGGCGCTCGAAGTGACCACCCTGGGCGTCCATTGATCGTCACCGGCCGGCCGGAGGATGTGCAGGGCGCTCTCGAACTCGGCCCGGGCTCTCCCGGCGGCAGCTCGGTTGTCGCCGTCGGCCTTGTTGATGGCGATGAGGTCGGCGAGTTCGAGGATGCCGCGTTTGATCCCCTGGAGTTCATCACCGGCGCCGGCGAGCTTGAGAACCAGGAAGAAGTCCACCATGTCCGCCACCGTGACCTCGGATTGACCGACACCGACGGTCTCGACCAGCACCATGTCGAAGCCGGCGGCCTCACAGGCGACGATGGATTCGCGGGTCTTGCGCGCCACACCACCGAGAGACCCCCCCGCGGGCGAGGGCCGGATGAAGGCGTCGGAGCTTCGCGAAAGCTCCTCCATTCGGGTTTTGTCTCCGAGGATCGAACCCTTCGAGACCGATGACGATGGATCGACGGCGAGCACAGCGACTCGGTGCCCATGCTCGATCATCCTCATGCCGAAGGCCTCGATGAAGGTGCTCTTACCGACCCCGGGAACTCCGGTGATTCCGATTCGGTGGGCCGAGCCGGAGAAGGGGAGGAGTGCCGTGAGAAGCTCGTTGGCGCGGCGCCGGTGATCGGGCCGGTTCGACTCAATCAGGGTCAGCGCCCGTCCGAGCACCGCCCGGTCGCCGGAGAGAACCCCGGTCGTCAGCTCCTCGATGGTGTCCCAGGTCCGCATTCTCATCAAGCCTACGCGGGAACCGTGATATTTCAACCTCGGGGGTGTCCGGTGCGTTGGCTGACTTTCCTCATCTTCAATCTGCGGGTGGACAGCCGAAGGCTGAATGCACGCAAATTAAATTGAGACTTGGTGTAGAATTCGCGCCATGAAACTTGTTTACTTCGGGACCCCCGACTTTGCTGTACCCACGCTGGGTGCGCTCGTGGAAAGCCGCCATGAGGTTGTCCTGGTGGTGTCCAAGCCGGACCGGCCGGTCGGTCGCCACAAGGTCATGACTTCGCCCCCGGTGATCGAGGTCGCCCGCCGCCTTGAATTGCCGGTCAGCCAACCCAAGGCCTTCAAGGGCGGCGCCTTTGAAGAGACTCTCGCCGCTTGCGGGGCCGAGATCGCAGTGGTCGTGGCCTATGGCAAACTCATCCCCGAGAGTCTGCTCGGCGTGACGCCGAGGGGATTCATCAATCTCCACCCGAGTCTTCTTCCTCGACACCGAGGGCCCTCGCCGATCCAGTGGTCCCTGGTCTGTGGCGACCGCTCGACGGGTGTCACCACCATGCAGCTCGATGAAGGCATGGACACGGGGCCGATTCTGCTCCAGGAGCGGATGCCGATCGAGCCTCTGGATACCGCCGAAACGTTGTCTCCCCAGCTGGCCGAGCTTGGGGCAAAGCTCATCGTGACGACCCTTGATGCCCTCGAGGATGGGACGGTCGAACCGCGGCCCCAGCCCGAAGATGGCGCCAACGTGACCCCCATGTTGCGGCGGAACTTCGCCAAGATCGACTGGACGATGCCGTCCCGACAGCTCGTCAATCGTCTCCGCGGATTCACGCCATGGCCCGGTCTCTACACCAAGTTTCGCGGCGGTCGGCTCAAGATCTTCGGCCTCGAGGAGGTTCGTCCCGCACCACCCGGTCGGGAAGATGCGGGGGTCGTGCTCGATGCCGGCCCCGCCGGTATCGTGGTCCGCTGCGGCCGGGGATCGGCGGCGCGCATCACCGAGATGCAGCGCGAGGGCCGACGGCGGCTGCCGGCCGATGCCTTCCTCATCGGTGAGCGGGTGAGCCGTGGCGAAGTCTTCGGGTGACCGGCAACGGTCGGCGCGTCTCCTGATCCGGGTGGAAGAGGGGGCCTTTGCCTCCCGTCTGCTCGAGCGAGAGACCTCGCCGGGGGTCAGGGCCCGGGTCATGGGCGTGTTGCGGTGGCAACGATCGCTCGATCATCTGCTGGGACCCTTCCTCAAACGGCCGATCGCTCGACTCGACCCCGAGGTCCGGGCGGCGCTTCGCATGGGGTGTTTCGAGATGCATCATCTCGGTGTTCCCGCACCGGTGGCCACCGATTCCATGATTCGCCTGACCCGGCGCATGGGAAAGTCATCGGCGGCCGGGATGGTCAACGCGATCCTGCGCAGGGCGGCGGTCGGCGAACTGTCGGCTATCCCCGAAATAAGGTGGTCCCATCCGGAGTGGTTGTGGCGGCGGTGGTCGGAGTTCTTTGGGGCCGAGTCGGCGGAGGCCGCCATGGCGGCGGCGACCGAGCCGGCGCCGCCATGGGTGTGGTTTGCCCACAACCGACCATCAAGTGTCCTCGAGGATGACGGAGTGGTTTTGGAACCGCACCCCTGGTGTCCCGAGACTTGGACCGCGGTCGAAGGTCGCCCCGAGTTGATGAAACAGGTCCGGCAGGATGCTGTGGTGGTTCAGGATCCCAGCTCGCAGATGGTGGCGAGGATCGCGGTCGGGGCGGCCGACGATAGCGGTCGCGCCGCAGATCTTTGCGCCGCGCCGGGTGGAAAAACCGCGTTGCTGCGAAAGCTCGGCACCTGGGACCTTCTGGTGGCGGGCGACGTCAGCCTCGCCAAGGCCGTGCGCCTCGGCAACCGACTGGGTGAAATGTCGTTGGTGGTCGGGGATGCCGGTCGGCCGGCGCTGAGCCCGGGGGTGTGGGATCTCGTGCTGCTCGACGCTCCGTGCAGCGGGACGGGCACCTTCCGCCGGCACCCGGAGCTCAAGTGGCGCCTGACGCTCGAGTCCATCGCCGAGGCAGCCGGGCACCAGCGACTCATGATCGCCGGCGCCCTCGATCTGCTCGCACCTGGCGGGATCCTCGTCTACGCCACCTGTTCGGTGGAGCCCGAGGAGAACGAGGCACACTTCGAACAGCTGGCCGCGGGTTTCGAACGCGTACCACTGGACGACCACCTGCCGGTCGGGATGCCGTGGAGCGAAACCACCGCGGGCGGAGTGAGGATTTTGCCGCACGAACACGGCGATGGCTTCACCGTCCACGCCCTGCGGCG
>CBESWV010000372.1:0-3425 GCA_965533305.1 uncultured bacterium
CGGAACGAACTCGGTGGTCAACGAGATCCGGCGCATCACCCATCATTGCGGGTCGTAGCCTGACAGCAGGTTGCGAATCACAGGTAACAGGTGAGCCCCTTGCAAGACTCGAGATTCGAAGTGCGAAGGCGCCGTCCACGCCCTGTCATCCTGAGCGAGGCCGTTCGACGGCCGAGTCGAGCTGTTCCTACTAGCTCGTAGAGCGACGTAGGCAGCATCCCCCAAAGAAACGATGTGGTCCTTCGCGAGAGGCGCTCTCCCTGACCTGTGGGGACCCTTCGACTCACTCGTCGGACTCACTCGCTCAGGGTGACAGACAAGGGCGGCCTCCGTCATACCAAGAGTAGGCGCCGCCCGGAGGCTTGGCGGTGCTCAGGATGACACGTTGAGGGTTTTTGCAGGAGGCCCACCTGAAACCTCCAACCTGGTCCCGCCTCCGGTAGACTGATGCCGAGATGACCCGGAAACGAAAACTCCTGCTCGGCGTTAGCGGCGGTCTTTCGCTGGTGATCGCCACGCTGCTGCTCTATCTGACGTTCTCCGACCTCAGCAATTGGCGGGACACGGTGGCTCGCCTCGCTTCCAAGGGCATGGACCGCGAGCTCACTATCGCCGGTGAATTCGAGGTCGATTTCGGGATCGTCACCCGGGTCAGGGCCACCAAACTCAGCCTCGCGAACACCGGTTGGGGCTCCGAACCCTCGATGGCAGCGGTCAATCGCTTGGAGGCCGAAATCAACCTCTGGGAGTTGTTCTCGGGTTCAATTCACCTTCCAAACGTCGATATCGAAGGCGGCCGCGCCATTTTCGAATCCGACGCCGAAGCCGGAAGCAACTGGGCGCTCGGCCCAACGGTCGGCAGCAGCGACAACTTGGATGACAGCGGTCCGGTGCGCCTACGGATAGACCGTATTCGAGGCTCGGATGTCACGCTGATCTTCGGAAGCACGACCGACGAGGACCACGTCGACCTGGTCATCGACACCCTCGACAGCACCGGCGATCCCGAGGGCATGCACCAACTCACCGGCGACGGCACACTCCGCGGTACGGCATACACCCTCTCCGGCGGATTCGGATCCTTCGAGGAACTCATCAATCTGGAGCCCTTCGATCACGACCTCCAGGCCACCCTCGGGTCCACCGGGATCCGAAGCACGGGAAGTGTCGGCCGAATCGCCGACCTCGGCGATCTCGATCTCAAAGCCGAGGCGACGATCCCCAACCCGACCGAGATCTACCGGTTCCTGGGCCTCTCATACGAATTCTCTCGACCTCTGACGATCCAGGCTGATGCAACCACTGCCTCGGGGCTGACCGCCTTCACACTCACCACCACGGGGCAGGCCGCAGATCTTACGGCGATCGGGAACATTGACTCGCTGATCTCTCCCGAGGACCTCGATGTAAAGATCGAGTTTGCAGGCCCGGACATCCGCCCCATAGCCGCCCTCGCCGGAATCACGGACCTCGACGAGAAGCCCTTCGACATCGAGGGCCGACTCACCTGGCGCGGATTCCCCATCGTGGTCTCGGGTCTCGAGATCCGCGTCGGGGAGAATTGGGTCACGGCCGACGGCGACCTCGGAAAACCCCCGCTCATGCTTCAGACCGATTTTCGGTTCGAAGGCGCTGGACCCAACGCGGCGGAGGTCGCCTCGTTGGCGGGTCTCCAGCTACCGCCCGATATGTACGAGATCGACTGCCACATCCTCAGGGTCGAGGGTGGGCTGTCGATCGAGGAAGTCCGGGCAAAAATCGGGCCGACCCTGCTCACAACCACCGGATTCATCGGTGATCCGCCCGAGTACGCCAAGACGGATCTGGATTTCGACATCCGAGGACCCGATCTGAGCCGCTTCGACCGTCTCATCGGCATCGACGCCCCGACCGAGCCCTTTCGTGTGAAAGGCCGTCTCGCTCAGGGCGACCAAGCCATCGACCTTCACGGGGTCCAGGCCGTGATCGGCAGCGCAACCCTCACGGCTGATGGACGGCTGAAAACCGATCCCGGCTTGACCGGAACCGATCTCACGTTCACCACCGACGGCCTGGATCTCCTTCACATCGGCAACCTCCTCGGGTTCGATGGTCTTCCGGCCTCCCCTGTTCGCGCACAGGGCCGAGTCTCGGTGACCGGCGAGGGGTTCCGGCTCCACAACGTCACCGGTCGAATCGCCGACATCAACGTCTCCGCGCAGGGTTTCATCACCAACCACAAGCACCTGGTGGGTACCAGACTCGAGATCACGACCGATGGAGTGGATCTCTCAATCCTGGACAATCTGGTCCCGAGCCTCACCCTCCCAGCAAAGCCCTTCCGAGTATCGGGCGGGTTCGAGTTGCAGGAGAACGGCATCGGTCTGCATACCGTCGAGTTCGAACTCGAGGAGGCCGGCGGTTCGGTGGACGGAATCGTCGGGATCCCATGGAGGCTCGAACCGACCGATCTGCAGATCGACGCCCGTGGTCCCTCGCTTGCAGTTTTCGACTCGCTGGTCGCCTCGGTCAGCCTCCCTGCAGAGCAGTTTTCCGCGTCCGGTGGTCTGAGCGTCCACGATGACCTCATCGACTTTCGCGACACGACCGTCGTGATCGCCGGCAACACGGCTCGGATCGCCGGCACCTTGGCGACGAAGGACGGTCTGATCGGATCGTCGCTCGAAGCATCGGTCGAGAGCCCCGATTCGAGCGCCCTCGGAACCCTGATCGAAGAGGCGGTCGCGATCGAGATCCCGACCCTGCCGGAGAAACCGATCTCGGTCGCCGGAAACGTGGTCATCGACGAGAACGGAACCCATCTTCCCTCCCTCAGTGTCACCCTCGGTCAAGCCTCGGCCACGCTCGCCGGAGACATGGGAAGTTGGCCGGATCTCATCGGTGCAGATCTAACCGTTCACGCCGCCGGCCCCGACGCGTCACTGCTGGCGACGCTGACCCACGCGGACGTTCCCGTGGCTCCGTTCAGAATGGACGGTCGTGTCAGGAGATTCGATACGGGCCACACATTCGACCAGCTGACGGCGAGCCTCGGCGACTACCGTGTCGAGATCGACGGCACGCTGGGAAAGTTGCCCAAGCTCATCGGCACCGATCTTGACTTCCATATCGAGGGCCCCGATCTGACCCTCGTTCGCGATCTCACCGAAATCGCCGCACTCCCACCTGGAAGTTTTGGCCTCACCGGCCACTTCGAAGGCAACCCCCGGCTCTTCCAGGCCAACGCCCTCAAGGTGCGACTGGGGTCCAGCGATATCGAAGGCGATCTCCACATCGATCTCAAAGGCAAACCCGCACTCTCCGGGAAACTGCAATCGAACCGAGTCGATGTTGCGGACTTTTTCCCTCGCGCGGCACCGACCGGGACCGAGACCGAACTCGACCCCGCGCAACCCGACATCGCGGAAGCGAAACTCCCCCTCGTG
>CBESWV010000373.1:0-3410 GCA_965533305.1 uncultured bacterium
GACGCCGACCCCGAATAAACAACCCCCGGCGCGGGCCGGGGGTCGGGTTCGGCTGGAGCGGCGCAGCGCGCCGCGGAATCAGCGATTCGCTGCGGCGAATCGCGTCATGAAATCGGCCAAGTACTCGACGCCTTCGATGGGCATGGCGTTGTAGATCGATGCGCGGCAGCCGCCGACCGATCGATGGCCCTTCAGACCGCACATCCGGACCGCGGTCGCCTCGGCGACGAACTTCGCCTCGAGTTCCTCCGAGGGCAGACGCCACACGACGTTCATGTAAGACCGGCTCGCGGGTTCCACCGGGCAGCGGTAGAAGTCCGGATGATCGGCGATGACGCTGTAGAGAAGATCGCCCTTGGTGCGATTCCTCTGCTCCATTCCGGCAAGACCACCCTGATCCTTCACCCACTCGAGGACGTTGCGAACCATGTAGATCGCAAAGGTCGGCGGGGTGTTGTAGAGCGAGTCCTTCGCCGAGTGGGTCGAATAGCTCAGCATCGTCGGGATGTTCTTGTTGGCGGTCTCGATCCACGACTTCTTGACGATCGCGACGGTCACCCCGGACGGGCCGATGTTCTTCTGCGCACCTGCGTAGATGAGCGAAAAGGCGTTGGCATCAAAGGGTCGCCATAGGAAGTCCGACGACATGTCCGCCACGAGAGGCGTGTCTCCGACATCCGGGAACTCGTGATACTGGGTCCCCTTGATGGTGTTGTTGCTGGTGATGTGCACATAGGCAGCCGTTGGGTCGAGGTCGTACTCATCCCGCCTCGGGATCCGGGTGAAACCATCGGGTTCGCTGGTGGCCGCGACCCGCCCGTTGGCGATGATCTTCGCTTCCTTGAGCGCCTTGGTGGACCATGTCCCGGTGTCGACGAAATCGGCCGAGCCTCCCGATGGGATGAAGTTCATCGGGACCATGGCGAACTGCGTCGAGGCGCCCCCCTGGAGGAAGAGCACCTGGTGGTCGTCGTCGAGGCCCAGAAGCTCGGCCATGAGTTCCATGGCGCCATAGTGGACGACGTCGTATTCCTTGGATCGGTGTGAGGTCTCCATGACCGACATTCCCGTACCTTCCCAATCGGGGAGTTCGGCCTTGGCGCGCTCGATGGCGGGTGCGGGAAGGGTCGCGGGACCGGCATAGAAGTTCCAGGTTCGATTCATGGCATTCTCCGTAAAGTTTGACTGACTACGCTGTCTGCTGAGCGAAATCTTCGAGGATTCTAACGACGACGTCACCGATACGCAGCATGTTTTCCTTCGATGACGCTCCCAGATGCGGAGTCATGATGACGTTGGGTGCATCATAAAGAGGACAGTCGTCGGGCGGCGGATCCGACATGAACACATCCGTGGCGTAGGCGCGAATCGCACCTGACTCGAGGGCGGCCTTCATATCGGGTTCGTTGACACAGCCCGCGCGGGACGTGTTGATGATCACCACGCCGTCCTTCATCCGACCGATGGTCTCGGTGTTGATCATCCCTCGGGTTTCGTCGGTGAGCGGTACGTGAAGCGACATGTAGTCAGACTCGGCGAGGAGTTCCTCCATGCTCACGAGATCCACCGCTTCGTGGCTCTTGAGGAAGGGGTCGTAAGCGATCACCCGCATACCGAAGGCGATGGCGCGACGGGCGAGTTCGGTGCCGATGTTTCCGGCGCCGAAGAGCCCGAGCGTCTTACCCATGAGTTCGGTCCGTTTGAGCTGCTTCTTGAGCCACTCCTTCTTTGTCATGCCGAGGTGGCCTTCGACCAAGCGCGTCGGCACCGAAATCATGAGTGCGAATGCGAGTTCGGCCACGGCCACCGCCGATGCTTCGGCAGTGTTGAAGACCTGAACCCCTTTAGACCGCGCATACTCGACATCGATGTTATCGAGACCCACGCCGCCTCGGATGATGAGTCGAAGATTGGTTGCTTGATCAATATAGTCCCTGCGGCACTTGGTCTTCGACCGGACCAACACCACATCCACTTCGGCAAGCCGGTCCTTGTCTTCAGTGACCTCGCCGAATGCGTCTAGTTTTGCTGGAAGGGCCGGATCGAAAGCGTCGGAAATCAGAATCTTCATTTTGCCTCCTCGATGGATCAACCGTCGGCGGCGGGCGGCTGATCAGTCGTCCAAGGGTCTCACAATCAAACCGGAGCGAAGCTTCGGCTCGAACCAGGTCGATTTCGGCGGCATCACCGTCTCGGCATCCGCCACGCTGAAAAGTTGTTCAATGGCGGTAGGATGGAGCGCGAAGGCTACGAGCCACTCGCCCGAGTCTACCCTCTTCTCGAGTTCTTCCAATCCACGGATACCTCCCACGAAGTCGATATTCTCATCGCTCCGCGGGTCGCCGATACCGAGGATCGGCGAGAGCAGATTATTCTGCAGAATGGCGACATCGAGACTCTCAACCGGATCATCGGCGGGATAGCTTCCACTCTTGGCCTGAAGACGGAACCACTGGCCTCCGAGGTACATCCCGAAGGTCCGGGGAGACGTCGGTTTCTGCGCCGCACAAGGGGCCATTTCGAAGGCTTCCTTGACCTTGGCCAGGAAGGTGTCCCTATCGAGACCAACGGTGTCCTTGACCACTCGGTTGTAGTCCATGATCAACATCTGGTTGTGTGGGAAGATCACGCTGAGAAAGAAATTATAAGCCTCTTCGCCGGTGTGGTCGGGATTCCGATCCCTGCGCAGCGCCCGCACCCGCGTCCCGGCCGCCGACCGGTGATGGCCATCGGCGACGTAGAGTTCGGGCACATCGGCGAATGCCGCGACCAGAGCATCGACATCGGCCGGATCAGCGACGACCCAGAGCACATGCTGGATACCATCGGGAGCGATGAAGTCATACGTCGGATCCGCGGCGGTCAACCTTTCGACCAGAGCATCGATCTCGGGTCGCGCACGATAGGTCAGAAAGACCGGACCGGTGTTGGAGTTGAGCGCCTCGACGTGGCGCGTCCGATCGTCCTCTTTCTTCGGCCTCGTGTGCTCGTGCTTCTTGATCAGATCGGCCTCGTACTCATCGACGCTGGCCCCGGTCACGAGACCGGTCTGAACGTGATCGCCCATGCGTTGCCGGTAAAGATAGAGCGCCGGCTTTTCCTCACGGATGAGGACATCGTCATCCTTGAGCTTCTGGAGGTTCTCCGCGCCCTTGGCATAGACCGCATCCGAGTAGAGGTCGATCCCCGGCTCGAGGTCGATCTCGGGTTTGACGACATGCAGGAATGTCAGCGGGTTGGTCGCCGCCATCTCCCGCGCCTCGTCGCTGGAAAGTACGTCATACGGCGGACTGGCCACCAGTTCGGCCTTCTCTGGCCGCGGTCGCCACGCACGGAAGGGTTTAATCAACGCCATTGCCATCTCCGTATTTGGGTTTTCGGTGCCCCAGAAAGGCACCATGTGAAAAGTA
>CBESWV010000374.1:0-3397 GCA_965533305.1 uncultured bacterium
CCGCGCGGCCTCCGACAGCGTCGGATCCCCTACGGATGGGTTAGCAAACCCTAACGTCACCGTAGCGCCCACGCTCCGAGATCTTGCTGGATCGTCAGATGGTGAGGATGCGAACTCCCAACCTCGGGCCCGGCACGTATGCCGGAGCCCGGATGACCTTCCGACCAGGTTGACCCTCGTCTTTCTCGCGAGGGTGTGGTCGGAGGTGAAACGCCACTTCCGACCAGTCCAGCTTCGGAAGTCGTGTACAATTGCGATCATGTCTCCACAACCAGGCGAGGTCTTGCTCCACTACCGGCTGATCGACAAGCTCGGCGAGGGTGGGATGGGTGTGGTGTGGCGAGCGGTGGACACCACGCTCGATCGCGAGGTGGCGATCAAGATCCTGCCGGAGGAGTTTTCCGGTAATCGGGACCGGCTCGACCGCTTCGAGAGGGAGGCCAAGCTGTTGGCATCCCTCAACCACCCGGGGCTCGCCTCGGTCTATGGGGTCCACGAGTCAAACGGCACACGATTCATCGCGATGGAGCTGATTCCCGGGGAGGATCTCTCCGATCGTTTGAATCGAAGGCCGTTACCGATCAGTGAGAGCCGATCTTTCGCCCGCCAGATCGCCGAAGCGCTCGAAGCGGCACACCGGCGCGGCGTCATTCATCGAGACCTCAAACCGGCCAACATCAAGGTTTCGCCCGACGGATGCCTGAAAATCCTCGACTTCGGTCTGGCCAAGACCGTTGATGCCCATCAGGATTTTGGCGCCGGCCTGTCATCCTCGCCGACTGCGACCGCAGCGGGAACGGTCGCCGGGACGATCCTCGGCACGACGGCCTACATGAGCCCCGAGCAGGCTCGCGGCCTTCCGGTGGACCAGCGCTCGGATATCTGGTCGTTCGGCTGCATCGTCTGGGAGTGTCTGACCGGCCAGGCACTCTTCGCCGGCAACACCGCATCCGATTCGATCGGTGCAATCCTGCACCAGGAGCCCGACTGGTCGGTCCTCCCGTCCGACACACCTGCATCGGTGCGACGCTTGTTGGGGCGGTGCCTCGCCAAGGATGCGGTGGACCGGCTGCACCACATCGCGGACGCGCGAATCGAGCTCGACGACGAAGAGCAACCAGAGCCTCGAGCGGACAAGCCGCGTCAGCGTGACCGAATCTTGATTGCGGTGTTGTCGGTAGCGGTCGTTGCGTCCCTGATCATCGTGTTTCTGGCATGGCTGCGGCCCGAGCCGGATTCATCCGGCGGTGGCTTCGACAATCCTCTCGCCGGGTCGAGATTCACCAGGATCACCGACTTCACAGGCTCTAATTTCGACGGTGCCATTTCTCCCGACGGCAGATTCGTCGCGTTTCTCTCCGACCTCGACGGCCCGTTCGATGTCTTTGTCGGCCAGGTCGGTGCCGGTGGTTTTCAAAAAGCCACGCGGGAGAACGGCGTTACGGAGTGGATCGACGTCCGCGCGACGGTGCGAAGCCTCGGCTTCAACGGAGACGGGTCGAAACTCTGGTTCGGCGGCGGCATGGGCCGGCGGTTGTTGTTGGTGTCACTTCTCGGGGGGTCGGCGCACAACTTTCTGGGTGACGAAGTGGTCAACGTGGCGTGGTCACCCGACGGTGAGCGCATCGTGTATCAGGAGCAGCTTCCGGGCGACCCGATCTCCATCGCCGATCGAAACGGAGCCAACGCCGAGGTGATCCTGGATTCACCGGAGGGCAATCACCAGCACTACCCCATCTTCTCCACCGACGGGCGCTGGATCTATCTGATACGCGGTCGACCGGCGACCATGGAGACTGCCCTCTGGCGGGTGGGGGTGGACGGGCGAGGGCTCGAGCAGCTGACCCACGGCAAGATCGATCTGCGCTACCCGACGCCGTTGGATGAACGGACGGTGCTATTCACCGCACGCGATGAAGATGGGGCCGGCCCGTGGCTGTGGGCGCTAGACGTCGAGACCGGGGCCACCATTCGAGCGAGTGTCGGTTTGGAGCAGTACTCCTCGGTCGCGGCGAGCGCTGACGGTCGGCGGCTGGTGGCGACTGTTCAGTTGCCCCGATCCCAGCTGTGGCAGGTGCCGATCCTCGATCACCCCGCCACCGAGAGTGAAGCCGATCCGTTTGCGGATCTTGGCGACACCAGGGCGCTGGCCCCTCGTTTCGGGGGGTCGTCGCTGTTTTTCCTCTCCTCGAGCGGCAGCGGAAACGGTCTCTGGCGCCTGCAATCCGGAGAGATCCTGGAGATCTGGCGGGGCAGCGAGGGTGCGCTGCTCGAGGCGCCGGCTGTTGCTCCCGGCGGTGACGAGGTCGTGATCCTGTTGCGGCGGGCGGGCGGGGGGCGTCTTCACAGGTTGAGTGCGGACGGTGCGCAGCTCGAGGCCCTGTCCGAGACGGTCGACGCGCGCGGCTCGGCCTCCTGGTCTCCCGACGGAAGATGGGTCGTCACGGGAGGGAGCGTCGGCGGTGTTGTGGGGCTTTTCAAGATCCCGATCGACGGAGGCTCCGTTGAGCGCATCGTCGATGGAGAGGCCCTGAACCCGGTATGGTCGCCGGACGGCAGCCTGATCGTCTACACCGGTCCGCAAGTAGGACCGTTCTCGCCGCTGATGGCCGTCCGGCCCGATGGCGAACCCGTGGAACTGCCGGAAATCTCGGTGACCCATTCCGGCGAGAACGCGCGGTTCCTACCGGACGGTTCGGGTCTGATCTACTTGACAGGATTGAGGCCCCCGCAGGATTTCTGGCTGCTCGATCTGCAAACGATGGACGTCCGTAGGCTCACAGCGCTCGAGAACACCCAGACCATGCGCACCTTCGACGTCACCCCGGACGGTCGGCGGATCGTCTTCGACCGCAGGGCCGAGGACTCCGCCATCGTGCTCATCGAGCGCGTCGACTGACGGCGAGCCGGGAACCCTCAACACGCCGCTGGTTCGCGTTCACACTCCGAGACCCTCCTGAAAACTCCTGGGTCATCACTGACGTGGGACAAAGACTATCCGTCGGCGACTGTCTCCCATCACCGATCTCAAGTGATGACCAAGTCGGCTCCTGGGTTTGCAGGTTCCGAAATCCCGAAACGACATCTCCTCGAAAACGGGTCATCGGGAGGTGTGGCACCGTTTGGTGGTCCGTGGTCTTTTCGCGGGCGGGACGCCCGCGCCACAATGGGTCGAGGTCTTTTGCGGTAAGGATCGTCCCCACACATCGAATCCCCTACTACGGGGGATAAACGCGGTAGTTTGTGAGGTCCCGATTACCCCAGCGATCGTATCATTGAGCCGGGATGACCCCACCAACTCGATCTCGCCCGAACGCCAGGTCTCCATGATCCATGCTCTCCGGTGCACACCCCGTACAGATGCCGACCTGGTCGATCACTGTCAGCATCAAAACCG
>CBESWV010000375.1:0-3317 GCA_965533305.1 uncultured bacterium
CGACGATTCTTCATCGACGCCGAAGGCCACGATCCCATCGGCGCCGCACGGAGTATCGGCTGTCCGTGGCTCATCATCCACGGCGCCGCCGACGAGGTGGTGCCGGTGCAGGACGCCGGGTTTCTCGCAGACGCCGCTCGAGCCTCAGAACTGAAGATTCACCCCACAGCCGGCCACCGTTTCGACCGACTCGACGAGCGCGAGTGGTTGGTGGAAACCGTTGCCGGATTCATCTCAGACCTGAGCTAACCCAGCGTAGCCTCCAGAGAACGCGGGCTCGGTGCCTGGCTCCGACATTGTGAGCCGCGAACTGTGTCGCGTGCCTGGCACCGCTCCCATCGCGCTGATGGCAGCGTTCCCACAGGTCAGGAAGCGCGCCTCTCACAAATGACCACTCGCCTTTCTTCGGGGGACCTTTCGACTCGGTCGATGGCTTCGTGATTACCTTCGTGTCTTGGTGCCTTTGTGGTTGCGACGATGCGATGGTGCGATGTCATCTGTGTCCATCTGTGTAATCTGTGGGCTGAACCGGAGCGATGCCTTCGCGGTTCGACTCACTCCACATCGACCGAGATACACTGATGAGACCATGAACGATGAACCCACCCCCTACGGTGTCGACCGCCGCGACCTTCTCAAGACTTGGGGGCCCGCCGCCCTTGCAGGCGCGGCGATCACCGCCCTCGGCGCCGGTCTCGGCGGCCGTCCGGGTCGCCACCAGCAAACCTCATCGGAGATCGCGGCCGCGCCTCCCGACTGGCGCGTCGACCCATCGACCGCCGGGCGGGTCGCCGTTGCCGGGGGCGAAGGTCCGCGGGCCAACCTCGCGCGCGCCCTCGGGGCCATGGGTGGGATCGATCGGTTCATCTCTCAGGGCGACCGGGTCGCCATCAAACCGAACTGCGCGTGGGACCGGACCGCCGCGCAGGCGGCCAACACCGACCCCGAACTCATCGGCGAGCTGGTCCGTCTGAGCCTTGCCGCCGGCGCCGCCTCGGTGGTGGTGCTCGACAACACCTGCCACGATCCCGCCCGGGCCTTTGCGCGTTCGGGCATCGCGGAAGCCACCCGCGCGGCAGGAGGCACCGTCAACCATCAAAAGAGCACCGGCACCGTCAAACTCGATCTCGGCGGCACGGTCCTCGGCGAATGGGAGGTCCTGCAACCCATCGTCGAGGCCGACAAGCTCGTCAATGTCCCGGTGGTCAAGCACCACTCACTCGGGCGGGGAACCCTGGGCATGAAGAACTGGTTCGGCGCCATCGTCGGTGGTCGGCCCGGCCTCCACCAACGGATCAACCAGGTCTGCGCCGAGCTCGGTGATGCGTTCCGGCCGACCCTCACGGTCATCGACGCGACCCGCGTCCTCACCGGGGGCGGGCCCACCGGGGGTTCCCTCGATCTCGTTCGTCAGGACGATCTCATCGCGGTCGCCACCGACCCCGTCGCGGCCGACACCTGGGGCGCGACCCTGCTCGATTTCACCCCCGCCGAACTGCCCTATCTCGCCATCGCGGAACGGCTCGGACTCGGCACCACCGACTGGCAGTCGGTGACCGAACGGGTGTGAGCGATGGAGTCCCTGCCAGGCCGAAGGGTCTTTCCCATCGTCGCAACCACAAAGACTCGAAGACTCGAAGGACAACACAAAGAAAATTCCTTTGTGAACGTCTTGGTGTCTTGGTGTCTTGGTGGTTGTGACGGAACCGTACGCGCGACGGGAACCCGATGAATCTCAAGCCGCGCGCGCGCCACCTGCGGATCGCCGTCCAAACCCTGTTCCTCCTCGCATTCGTAGTCCTCTTCTTCGGGCTCTCGGTCGATCGGATTCCGGGTTGGGTCGCCTCGATCCTGCTCTCCCTCGATCCCCTCACCGCGGTCGGTACGGCCCTCGCCGACTGGACCATCCCGGCCTGGACCTGGCTCGGTCTGATCATCCTCGCCGCCACCGCCGTCCTCGGCCGTTTTTTCTGCGGCTGGATCTGCCCCCTGGGCACCCTGCAGCAACTGGTGTCGTGGATTGCCGGGCCCGAGCGCCGCAAACGAAACAAGATCAACCGGTATCGCAAGTGGTTCTCCCTCAAGTATGTGATCCTGATCGTGATCCTCGTGTGGGCCGCCCTCGGCGCCGATCATGCCGGCTGGCTCGATCCCATTCCTCTCCTCCACCGCGCCGTCGCCTCCGGGCTTCGGCCGTTGTGGTTCGGCGGCACCACTCCCGGAGGCTGGGTCGCGTTCGGGATGCTGGCGACGATTCTGCTGCTTTCGGCATGGATGCCGCGCTTCTACTGCCGCGCGATCTGCCCCCTCGGCGCCCTCCTCGGAGTGACCGCCCGGTTGGCGCCGCTGCGGATCCGGCGCACCACCGATGACGCATGCTCCGGATGCACTCTCTGCCTCATGGCCTGCCAGGGCGCCGATGAGCCGCTCGACCGACACCGGGTCAGCGAGTGCCACGTCTGTCTGAACTGCTTGCCGTCGTGCGCCGAGGACACGCTGAAGTACGGTCTGCCCGTGGTCACGACCGCTCCCTCGATGCCGCCCCTGGATGTCGGCCGACGGCGATTCCTCGTCACCGCGGTGGCGACGGCCGCCATCGCTCCTGTACTCAGGGCCACCGGTGGCGGCGAAGCCCGCGCTGCCGATGCGATCCGCCCGCCCGGTGCCCTCGACGAAGCCTCGTTCCTCGCGCGCTGCGTCACCTGCGGCGCGTGTTCGGCGTCGTGCCCCACCAATGTGATCGTGTCCGATATCGGCAAGACCGGTGTCGAAGGTTTGTTCACCCCGATCCTGAATATGCGCCGCGGCTGGTGCGAACCCTCGTGCACCCGGTGCGGTGAGGTCTGCCCCACCGAGGCCCTGGCGATCGTCACATCGGAGGCGAAACAGGCCATCGGCGGCCCTGCGAAAATCAGCATCGGCACCGCCTTCCTCGACCGCGGCCGGTGCCTCCCCTGGGGGATGGCGACTCCGTGCATCGTCTGCGAGGAGATGTGCCCGACGTCACCCAAGGCTATCTGGCTCGAGGCCACCGAGGTCCGGGCCAGGGACGGAAGCACGGTCAAGGTCCAACAGCCGTTCATCGATCCCGAACTCTGCACCGGCTGCGGTCTGTGCGAGAACCGGTGCCCGGTCGGCGAATCAGCGGCGATCAGGGTCTCGTCGGTCGGAGAGAGCCGGGATCCGGACAATCAGATGTTGACGCGGCGTCGATCGAACTAACGGTGCCGTCGCACTCGATACGCAAAGGACACATCGCAGGCTTTGCTCCCAACCCAATGGGACCCTGTACGACTCCCAGCCTGCGGTGGCGAAGG
>CBESWV010000376.1:0-3313 GCA_965533305.1 uncultured bacterium
ATACCGCCGGCACCGGTCTCGGACTGGCCGTGGTCTATTCAGCGGTCCAAGAGCACGGCGGCTCAGTGGACATCGTGAGCGCTCCCGACCGGGGGACCACGGTCACGGTGGAACTGCCCAACGTCCTGGGGGAAGCATGAATTCACAACGCATCCTGGTCATCGACGACGAAAAGTCGATCCGTGAGTTCCTCACCATCCTCCTGCAACAGGAAGAGTACGAGGTGGTCACGGCTGCCAGCGTCGGTGAAGGTATTTCCCAGCTGGTCAAGGAACAGCCCGATCTGGTCATGTGCGACCTCAAGCTCCCCGACGGCACCGGCCTCGAGGTTCTCCGCCATGCCCGTGAACACAGACTCGAAACCCCGTTCATCATCATCACGGCGCACACGACTCCCCAACACGCCCTCGAAGCGCACCGGGCCGGAGCCGCCGAGTACCTTTCAAAACCCTTCAACGTCGACGATCTCAAGGCGATCCTCGCCAAGCTTCTGGCAATAAAGAACCCCGATGATCAGCCCTTCGAAGTGACCGAATTCATCGGTTCGAGTGCACCAATCCAGCGGATCCTCGACATGATCCCCAAGATCGCTTCAACGCCGTCGACCGTCTTGGTTACCGGTGAAAGCGGTACCGGAAAGGAACTCCTCGCCCGGGCCATCCACGCCGCCTCGAAAAACGCTGACGGACCGTTTCTGAGCGTCAACTGCGGCGCCCTGCCCGAGGGTCTTCTCGAGTCAGAACTCTTCGGTCATGTCCGGGGCGCCTTCACCGGTGCGGTCCGCGATCATGCGGGGCTCTTTGTCGATGCCCAAGGCGGCAGTCTCCTGCTCGACGAGATCGGAGAGTTGACCCCGCCCATGCAGGCAAAACTGTTGCGCGTACTCCAGGAGCACCGTGTGCGACCCGTCGGCGGAACCCGCGAGATCGAGTTCAACGTCCGGGTCATGGCGGCGACCAACAGGGATCTCCGTGCTGATGTCGAGGAGGGTTCCTTCCGAGAGGATCTCTTCTACCGGCTCAACGTACTCCACCTCCACCTTCCGCCCCTGAGCCAGCGATCCGACGACCTCCCCGATCTTGCTCGCCACTTTGTCGAGCGGACGTGTACTCGTTTCGGCATCGAAAGCAAGAGACTCACCCCGGATGCCGTCCGTGTCCTTCAGGCATACACCTGGCCGGGCAATGTCCGAGAGCTCGAAAACATCATCGAAAGAACGGTCGCCTTCGAGACCTCCGAACTCATCACCTCGGGGAGCCTGCCGGATCACCTCCGTGGCACTCATAAGAACACAAGCAGTTTCGACCACATGGGTCTGCCCGAGGAGGGCATCGATCTCGAAGAGCATCTGAGCACCGTCCGAGCCAGTTTGATGCGCCAGGCCCTGGAAAAGAGCGGTGGCCAACAGAAACGCGCGGCCGAACTTCTGAGACTGTCGTACCGCGCGTTCCGGTATCATGCCGAGAAGCTCGGGCTCGCCAACGATGACGACTGAGTCCGGCGCCTCCTTGGAGATATCATGACCCAAACCAGCTTCCACCCGACGACAACCGGGTTCCGTCCCTTGGCGCTCCCCCTGTTGATCCTGATCTTCGTGACCGGCTCCTGCTCGCCCTCCCCGGACACCGTCGCCACATCGACCGAACCGAGCGAGAGCGAGTATTCGACAGTGACCGAGGCGCCCCCAATGGAAAAGTCCCACGTACTGCTACCGGATGGTTTCGAGGTCACCCTCGAGCTCGCCATCACTCCGGAAGAACTCGCTCAAGGTCTGATGTTCCGCCCCAAGCTTCCCCTGGACCGGGGCATGTTGTTGATCTTCGCCGAGGAGCGCCTGCCGAGCATCTGGATGATGAACACCCTCGTGGCTCTCGACCTCGTCTATCTGGATTCAACCGGAACCGTCGTCGATGTCGTGACCGATGCGCAACCCTGTCCCGGTGAACCATGCCCTCGGTTTACGCCCAAACAGGCGGCGAAGGCGGTCCTCGAAATCCCAGCTGGAGGCGCGACCCGTCACAACGTGACCGAGGGAGCAAAGCTCGCCTTCGAGCGGGTCCCCAACTTTCCCTCCGGGGGCTGAGCCTACCGCTCTGCAGAACTCAAACCAAGGTGAAGTCGGCTATTCGGAATCGACGGCCTTGACGGCCTTTTGGGACCCGTCGGCCCCGCCGTCGGTCTTCTCGGTCCCGTTGCCGTTGGACGCCGATGTCGTTCCCTGGCTTCGTACCCCGCCGTAGTCGGTGACATACCAACCGCTGTCCTTGAACTGCAGGGCCGGGGTGCCCAGCAACCGGCGAACCGCTCCGCCGCACTCCGGACAGATCTCGACCGGGTCGGCCGTCGCGCGCTGGATCCGCTTGAAGCGGTTTCCACACAGGAAGCACTCGTACTCGTAGAGCGGCACGGGCTCAGCGGTCCCTGACCTGGATACGGACGGCTTTCGACGTGTGCTCTCGACCGATCAACTCGATGGCCAGCATGGCGTAGAGAATCCGCGCGTTGATTCCCGGGTTCAGCGGCCCGGCCTCGCACAGCTCATACAGGGTTCGTGAGCCATCCGTGAGTTCGAGGAGTTGTCGTTCTTCATCCTCGAGCTGGAGCCCCTCGAGATGCGCCGGTCGTTTCACCGGCCGGAGAATGGCACCTCGGCCACCGAGTCTCGCCGTCACGTCCTTGGGATCGGCAAGGAAACGGCAGCCTTCCAAGATCGCCTTGGCGGTGGGAATCTTGATCTTGTAGACCTCATCATCGCGAAAGGTCCCGACCCTGAAGGTCACCGAGCCCGATGTCCATGCGAAGAGGCTCCAGACGATCGACTGAACCTGCTTCCTCACGGCCGACCCGAGTTCGTGCGGTTCGAGAAAACCCATCTGAACAAGCACCGTACCGTGGCGTCTTCCGGGAGTTCGTTTGAGTTCGTCCGATGAAAGGCGAAGCTGGTCCTCGGTGATGAGATCTTCTCTGAAGAGCGATTCGCCGAGGCTTTCCTCACGATCCGTGGAGGTCGCAAAGATGATGTCCCCGGTGGCGAAGTAGACACTCTTTGTGACATCATCGCGGGTACATTCCAATACCCCGGGGACGCTGTGACGGTGAATCGTGGCCAGAATCTCCGGCAGCGAATCACTCTCCAGATCTCCCCTGAAAACGAACTCTTCGCTCACCATCGACCCCGACTACCCCCCAAGGAAACAGAACTCGACAAAAATTGGCGGAAGCGCAAGGGAATCGAACCCTCCGACCGACCCGACAAGAGCCGGCCCAACGGATTTGAAGTCCGCGGAAGCCACCAGACTCCACGCGCTTCCCC
>CBESWV010000377.1:0-3286 GCA_965533305.1 uncultured bacterium
TAATATACGCCGCCATGGGTGAGGCGAGATAGACCGCCGCTGCGCCGATCTCCTCGGGCAGATACTCCAGCAACTCCAATTGATCCAGTCATTGCCTCCCAATAGAAACTCTCGGAAGCGTACACCACCGCATACGGAAACCGTGGCCGTGGCAGGGGCGCGCCCCACCGGGACGTGCCGGGCTCGGCATTGTGCAGGTAAGACGTCCCGGAGCCGCGTCCCGTTCCGCACAATGTCCGTGCCGGGCACTCCACGGGTAGAGCGCTGGTTACAGTGCGTTTCAGCTCAGTAGGAGGCCGCCGCTCGCGCGGGCAGCGTGGTCCGAACCTCTCAATCCCCACCCGAACGACCACGCTGCACGTGCGACGCTGGGACGCCATGGGCGTCCCAGAAGGCCGGAGATGAGGATTCGCAGTTGTTATCGGCGACCCGGACCACGACCCGCGCCATCCATGAACATTTGCGCATCTATTCAGAGACAAAGCCTCCACTGTTGACATTTTCTTCTTAATGCTACATATTTTCATTTAGCTATCGAAAGACTCGGAGACTCTTGTTGGACGAAGCCCTGAAAGCCACTCGCATCGAGGCCTATCGCCGGATATGCCGGGAACAGGGTCTGAGAGTCACCATCCAGAAACGGGCCATCCTCGAAGCCGTCCTCGAACTTGACAACCACCCCACCGCAGACCAGGTTCACACGTCCGTTACCCGAGAGAACCCAGACATTTCGCGGACCACCGTCTATCGCGCCCTCGAGGGCTTTGCCCGGTTGGGGCTCATCACCAAGGCCTGCCACCCGGGCAGCACAACAAGGTACGACCGCAACGTCGACATCCACCACCATCTCATCTGTCTTTGTTGCGATGCCGTCATCGATATCACCGATACCGGCCTCGATCGACTCACGGTCCCGGATACCTCCAGCTTCGACTTCGAGGTCCAGGATTTCAGGGTCCAGCTGCGCGGGATCTGCGGCCGGTGCCGAAAAAATGAACTCAAGGAGGAGTGACATGAGAAAAACCCTTTTCGCCCTGCTCTTCGCTGTGGGGCTCCTCGGCTCCATCGCCGTCTTCGGCGGCGATACGGCCGAGAACCCTCTTCTCGGACTGCCGCCGGTACCGATCCCGGCCGACAATCCTCAGACCCCGGAGAAGATCGCCCTCGGCGAGAAGCTCTACCGGGAGGAGCGCTTCAGCACCACCGGTGATGTTGCGTGTCTCACCTGCCACGATCCCGAGAAGGCCTTCACCGACTCACCCCTGAAAACGTCTGAAGGGATCGAGAAGAAGACCGGAACACGGAACTCACCCACCGTGATCAACTCCGCCTACTTCACTACCCAGTTCTGGGACGGGCGCTCGCCGGACCTCGAGGATCAGGCGCTCCACCCATTCATCAACCCGGTCGAGCACGGTTTCGTGGACCACGAACCGATCCTCGAAATCGTCCGCACCGATCCGGACTACGCGACCGCATTCAACGAGGTTTTCAACAAGACCGGCGAGCAGATCACCATGAGGGAGGTCACGCTGGCCATCGCTGCCTTCGAGCGAACCGTCGTCGCCGGGAACTCCCCCTTCGATCGCTTCTTCTACGGCGGCGAAACCGACGCGATGACCGAACAGCAGAAGCGCGGTTTCGAGCTTTTCGTCAACCAGGGACGCTGCGTCTCCTGCCACGTCGTCGAACAGACCCAGGCGCTCTTCACCGACAACCGTTTCCACAATATCGGTGTCGGTATCAACAACATCCAGAAGGAAGTACCCGAACTCGCGACCACGTTTCTCCAAGCGGAAATGACCGTGTCGGAGATCGATATCGAGGTCCTCACCGACGCCCGGACATCGGAGCTCGGCCGTTTCGCGATCAATCGCGATATGGACGACATCGGGTCGTTCAAGACTCCGACCCTGCGCAACATCGCGGTGACCGCTCCTTACATGCACGACGGCAGCGTCGGCACGCTCAAGGATGTGATGATTCACTACAACAACGGCGGGGTGACCGATGTCGGGGACCCCGTCAACGACTTCCTCTCCGGTGGCATTCGACCCCTCGATCTCGAGGAAGAACAACTTGATGACCTCGTGGCATTCATGGAAGCCCTGACCAGCCCCGAGTTTGCCCCGGGCGAAGGCTAGAGGTGGTGTCATGATCATCAAACCGAATCGTCGCGAATTCCTCAAGGGCGCCGGAGCCGTCGCCGCGGCCAGCGCGCTGCCGCTGAGCACCGTCGAAATCGCTTTTGCCGACTCGAAGAAGAACTTCACCTTCGGCTACATTTCGGACTCCCACATCCAACACATCAAGGGCAGCCAATTCGTCAACAACTGGGACCGCGGACTCATTCGTTCGGTAGCTGAAGCCAATCTCATGCAGCCCAAACCGGACTTCGTCGTCTTTGGCGGCGATCTCGCCCAACTCGGCACCAAGCCCGAGCTCGATCACGGCGCCGAGATGCTTGCCAAACTCAACTACAAGACCTACCACGTGCTCGGCGAACACGACTACTACCTCGATCTCGGCGAGTACTGGTCAGAGCTCTTTGGTGACCACTACTACAGCTGGGATCACAAGGGCGTTCATTTCGTCGTCCTCAACAGCATCATCACCTTTGACGAGTGGACCTTCGACCGTTGGCCGACCGCGGACCAGCGGATGCTCGAAATGGCCGGTCTCGACAACCCCAACGGATCGCCCTTCATGGTCGGCGACGCTCAAAGAGCGTGGCTGGCCAAGGATCTCGAAAAGGTCTCCAAGGACACGCCGGTGGTGGTCTTCTCTCACTCACCCATCCAAAAGCTCTACAAGGGATGGAACTTCTGGACCGATGACGCCGAACAGATCCAGGCACTCCTCGCACCCTTCAACGACGCGACGGTGATCTACGGCCACGTCCACCAGATCCAGTACAACCAGATCGGCAACATCAGCTTCCACGCGGTCATGGCGACCGCCTGGCCCTGGCCCTATCCGAGCACCTATGCCCAGGCCGAACACACCATGCCCAAACTCACGGTTCCCATGAACCGCGCCGATCCGTTCTTCGAACGCGACGCCACTGGATGGCAGTTCATCGACATGTCCAACGGCCGGGTGTCCATGTCCTACAAGCTCGCGAACAACACCAATCGGACCGTGGCGTACGACCCTGCAAGCGGCAAACCGGTCGATACCCAGTTCCAGGATGACGGGAACCGGGTCCCGCCGCAGATTCACTACTGAAGGAGGGCGCAATGACCAGGAAACATGTGTGGATTTCACTTGCGGTGGTCGGAGCGGC
>CBESWV010000378.1:0-3240 GCA_965533305.1 uncultured bacterium
CGTTCCACCGCGACCTGCATGAGCTTGAACGGTCCTCCGGCAGCTTTGTCGGGTTCTTCGGCGGTCGCCATGACCTTCCCGCCCGCGAGGAGCGAGTAGACAACCGGGATGACGATCAGGGTCAGGGCGGTGGCGACGGCGAGGCCGCCGATAACGGTGACCGCCAGCGGTGCGCGCAGCTCGGCGCCCTCACCCAGACCCAGCGCCATCGGCATGAGACCGAAGATGGTGGTGGCCGAGGTCATGAGAATCGGCCGCAGACGGGCCAGCCCGGCGCCGGTGAGCGCCTCGTTCAGCGGGTCCCCGGCGCGGCGGCGCTGGTTGACCGCGTCAATGAGGACGATGGCGTTGTTGACCACGATCCCGGCGAGCATGACCGCGCCGATGATCGCGACCACGTTGATGGTGTGGCCGGTGATGGCGAGGGCCAGAATGACGCCGATGGCGCCCAGCGGCAGGGTGAAGATGATGACGAACGGGTGGAGGAAGGACTCGAATTGGGACGCCATGACCAGGTAGACCAGAAAGATGGCAAGCCCCATGGCCAGGGCGAGGGAGCGGAAGCTCTCTTGCAGCTCCTTTTCCTGGCCGCTCAGGGCTGCGGAAACACCCATGGGAAGGGCCAGCGTCTTGATCCGGGCTCGTACGTCTTCGGCTACGGCTCCCATATCGCGTCCCGAGAGGTTGCCGCCCACCAACGCGGCCCTTTTCTGACCGATGCGGCGGATCTCGGTGGGTCCTTCGGTGAGGCTGATGGTCGCCACCGATTTGAGGTAGATCGGGCGGCCGTCGACATGGCCGATAATGAGGTCGTGGATGTTCTCGACCTTGGCGTCGCCCTGATTCAGGGCGCGGACTCTGATATCGATCTCTCGGTCACCCTCGGTGAAACGGGTCGCCACTTCGCCCTGGATCTTGGTGCGTACTGTCTGGGCCACGGTTGCGAGGTTGAGGCCGAGGCGGGCGAGCTGCTCGCGATCAAAACGCACCTGGACCTCGGGGTTGCCCATCTCGGCCGAGGAACGGAGATCGACGAGGCCGGGAATGCCGATCAGCGCAGCCGCCACCTGGGCTGCGGCGTCGTGGAGTTCCTCGATGGAGTCGGAGTAGATTTCCACTTCCACCGGTGTCCTGAATGAGAAGAAGTTGGCTCGTTCGAAGTCGAAGTGCAGCTCCTCGGTGTCGGCCAAACGTGATCGCAGGCGGGCGATGACCGCCTCCTCCTTGAGCGGGCCGGAGCCGGGGTTCATCCGGACTTGGATGCGGGCGGTGTTCTCACCCTCGGTGCCGGTCGCCGCCAGCGACAGACCGGCGCCTCCTGCGATGGATGAGAACGACTCCACCGTCTCATCCTCCTCGAGGAGATCGGAGAGCGAAGCGATGAATCGGTCGGTGACTTCGAGGGGAGTGCCCTCGGGGAGTTGAACCTTGAACCCGAACTCACCCTGCGAGAAGGGTGGGATCAGATCGACACCGAGGCTCGGAACGAGTGCGATGGAGCCGGCGAAGGCGGCGGTGGCGGTGGCGAGCACCAGCAAACGGTGATGCAGAGCGCCCTGCAGCAGTCGAGGGTAGATCGCGGTGACTGCCGCCATGGCGCGGTCGAAGACGGCGGTCACCGGACGGGCCGCCAAACCGATGACCTTGAGGATGCCGCCGAAGACGAAGCGCAGCCCACGTACGACAAACGACGGGATCGTGACAAAAACAAAACGGCCGGCGCGACGCACTCGACCGCCGGCAGCGAGCTCTCCGGTTGCGTCTGCGTCGGATTTCCGCCCGGATATGGCCACCATCATGGGGATCAGGGTGAGCGAGACCGCAAGGGCGGCGAGAAGGGAGAAGGAGACGGTGAGCGCCTGGTCGCGGAAGAGTTGCGCCGCCACGCCTTCGAGAAAGACCACCGGCAGGAAGACCGCCACCGTGGTGAGTGTCGATGCGATGACAGCGTGGCCGACCTCGGAGGCGCCCTTTCGGGCTGCGGTTGTGTCGTCGTCGCCGGCCTCGCGCCGTTTGACGATGGCCTCGAGGACCACAATGGCCGAGTCCACCAGCATTCCGACTCCGAGGGCCAGACCACCGAGGGACATGATGTTGAGGGTGGTCCCGGTGCGGTACATCAGGAAGAAGGTGGCCACCACCGAGATCGGGATTGAGATGGCGATGATCAGGGTGGTCCGGAGATCCTTGAGGAAGAGGAGCAGCACCAGGACCGCCACGATGCCGCCGATGAGGGCGTTGGAGAGAACTTCTCGAATCGATGCCTCGATAAAGCGGCTCTGATCGGTGCCGGAGGCGATCTCGACGTTGTCGGGGAGCTCCTTGGCGATGGAATCGAGGCGGGTGCGGACCGAACGCGCGACGCTCACCGTGTTGGCGTCGCCTTCTTTGTAGACTGCGAGCTCCACTGCTTCGACGCCGTCGAAGCGGGTGATGACCTCGCGCTGCCGGTGGGTGCGGATGACCTCGGCGACATCACCAACGGTGACGTTGCGGCCGCCCTGGCTGAGCAGGACGGTTTCACGGATGTCGTCAAGATCGCGGAACTCGTTGCGGGCGCGCACCAGATAGCGGGCTTCGGATTCGTAGAGGCTGCCACCGGCCTGGTTGAGGTTCTCGGCAAGGAGCCGGGCGTTGACCTCGTTGACCGAGAGCCCAAGCAGGGCGAGGCGACCCTCGTCGATGCGGACCTGGATCTCTTCTTCATAGCCGCCGTGGACCTTGATAGCGGCGACGCCCTCGGTGGACTCGAGATCCTTCTTGATCAGCTCCTCCGCGACATAGCGCAGCTGATAGAGGCTGTCGCCGCCAGAGAGATACAGTCGGATCACGGGGTCGTTGGCCGGGTCGAACCGCATCAGCACCGGCCGGTCGGCCGAGCGCGGCAGGGCCGCAAGGTCGAGTTTCTGGCGCACGTCGAGGGCGGCGAAATCCATGTCGCGGCCCCAGCCGAACTCCAGCGTCACCTGCGAGAGACCGGGGCGGGACACCGAGCCCAGTCGTTGGACCCCGCCGGCGATTCCGACGAGTTCCTCGATGGGCCGGGTGATGAGCGCCTCGACCTCGCCGGGGGCGGCGCCCGGTAGACGGGTCTCGACCGTCAGGCTCGGGTATGAGAGATCCGGCATGAGGTTGAGGGGCAGACGGGTGAAGGCCACCGTGCCGAAGAGCAGGAGCGCCACCGCGGCCATGGATACCGTCACACGACGGCGGAGTGAGAAGTCGACGATGCGCATACCT
>CBESWV010000379.1:0-3239 GCA_965533305.1 uncultured bacterium
GTATCGGCAGGACCGCGTTCTCGGCGCCCACATAGGGTCTCGGTGTGGAGGCCACCCCGAGACCGAGCGACCACTCGAAGGTGCGCTCGACCGGAGCAGCGGGCTCATCTCCACCTTCTTGAGCGAGAACAGCGGTCGGAAGCAGCAGGACAATAGCGCATGCACACGACCAGACAAATCTCTTCAATGGATCCCCCGATGACCCATTCTACGTGAGCTGTCCAGGGTGAGATGCGAGCTAATCTGCGACGACCCGCTTCGTCGGGCCGGGCCGGGCCTTCACATACGCCCCACCCTCCACCGAGGTCCACGCCGAGGTGTCCCCCGACTCGAACCCGTCGCGGAAGAGCGGTGGTTCGACATCGCCACCCCAAGCCGTGATCACGACATCGTCGAGATACCAGCCGCGCTCGTTCAACGAGCTGTCGGTGCCCAGGGTCCAACGGATCACAACCGACTGCCCCGCGTATGGCGTCAGATCCACGACGACCTCGTGCCACCCGGCGTTTCCCGTGAATCCCGGAGTGTCGCCGAAGGCGGTGATGGTCTGGTCGTTGTAGTCGGGCGTCGGAGTCACCCGGATGAACGACCCGCCGTCTGCCGAGACCTTGATGTTCCCGCCGTCATATCCGCTCTCGATGGCGTACCACTGACTGAACCGCAGCTCGCCGTTCGCGGCTGAGGGGATGGCAAGGTTCGGGGTGTCGAGAGTCCACTGGACGCCATCCACGTAGTTGTCATTCAAGACAGTGCCCCACACCTTCGTACCCGACGCTGCGCCGGAGACGGAGTCGGTTCCCCACGCCCAGCCGGCCGACGGGCTGAACCCACCATCGGACGCCTCGAAGTCACTGCCGTAGAGGGTCACGACGACGGTCAGCGAAAAATCATGAGTGGTGCTTCCCGGCCCCACCGGCAGATCGGTGGTCACGACACCGTAGCCCGGCGCCTCGACGCGGAAGGTGTAGGTGCCTTCCCAGACTTCGGGAATCAAATAGCCGCCGGTAGAGTTCGTGGTCGCGGGCGCGATGGCGGTGCCGACCAACGACACGGTGGCACCCGGCACGGCCGCCGCGGTCGCCGCATCGGTGACGATGCCGGTCACTGTGTAGCGCGGCAGCGGTGTGAGCGCGAAGTCCTGCACTGTGGCATCGGTGCCGGCGACGACGGTGACGCTGTTCACGGTCATGGGCTCGTACCCGGCGGCACTGACCTCGAGTTCATAGGTCCCGGCCTCGATGAGGCGGTGGTAGTCGCCGACATCGGGATCGGTTGCCACCCAGCTGCGTTGGGCCTCGATATCGTGGCCGACGACCCGGATCTCGGCCGCCACCGGCTGGTCCGTGACGGCGTCGGTGACAACCCCGCGGATCCCCGTGAGGGCAAGATCGAAGTAGCCGAGGAAGGACACGCGGTTCCACTCGAAGTGATCGTCGAGCAGACCGCCGTCGAGGGACTTGGCCGCGGCGAGTTCGACCGTGACCTCTCGAGCGCCGCGATACCAGTTCATGAAGTCTTGCCGGTTGCCGTGGGTGACGTACCAGTTGGCGCCGTTGGTCACCCCGGGATAGTCGAAGCCGCTGCCGTTGTCAACGAAGTAGCTTCCCGGACTCGCGCTCTGGGCCGCACTCGCCCAGGCGATCCCGGCGTCGATCCACCACTGGTCATCCGGCGTGCGAACGGTCCACGTGTCCCACGGGTAGTTGAAGAGCTCGGCGCCGGCGTGGCAGTTGGCCGCCAGATCGATGTTCTCGGCGGCGGCAAAGTCGATCATGACCTGGATTTCGGTGGGCCACCCCGGCGCGGTGGGGTCTTCGGGAACACTCGGGTCCGGGAAGCTCCGGTTGGGGTCGGAGTATCCCGAGGCGGGCAGCCCGCGGCTCGCACCCGCCACCGTGTTGTCCCCACCGTCGAATGTCCCATCCGGGTTGGACAGCGGGTTGATCCACAGCACCGTTTCGTCCACCAGCCGTGTGATCTGGGGGTCTGTGCCGTAGCCTGTGAGGAGGTGATCGATGAGTTGCACGGTGGTTCCGAAACACACCAGTTCGTCACCGTGCATGGTTCCCGTGTAGAGGACCTCGGGCTCGTCTTCATCGATGCCGGGATTGTCGGAGATCTTGAGAGCCCACAGCTCGTGGTCCCCCTGGCCGGACATCCCGAGGTTGACCAGTTCGGCGATGCCCGAAAAATTCGTCGCATAGTAGTTCAGCAAGGTTTCGAACTGTGACCACGTCGGGTAGCACGTCCAGGGGAACGGCGGTTCGAAGGGCTCGGGACACATGTTCAGCGCCTCGATATCCTTGGGCTCGGGCGGCACCACCTCGACGAAGTAACCGAGCTTCTCCACCGCCTCGATCTCTTTAGCCGTTCCCCAGCCATAGAGCGTTGTTCCTCGGGTCGTCGAGTCGAGATCGATGATCCGACCGACCGCCTCGACCTCGCTTCGATCGCCGACCTCGACCCGAACCAGGACGGGTCTCTCTGTCGCCGTCACCGAAACCGCCAATAACATTGCGACAAGAACCAGCACAGCAACGTGGGAACGCATCGAGCCTCCAGACCCGAGGGATTATACGCCTGCTCCAATCCTGATCCCGAGACCGCATCCGTTTCCGTGGCCGTTTCCGTGTCCGTTTCCGTGTCCGTTTCCGTGCCCGTTTCCGTGTCCGATCCCGATCCCGATCCCGTTCCCGAATGAAACCGTGCCCGTGATGATCCTCTCCCTCTCCCGAGTGAAACCGTAGCCGTGGCAGCTCGATCACCCCGGTCGACGAACGCTCGTGACGAGTTCTCCGGTGCCACCCGTAGCATTGATCGGCATCGACGACTCACCTACGCCGAAGAATCTCGCCGCCGAACAATGCAACAAATGGCACCACACCCCGCGTTCCGGGTGCCGGCGCCCACTCCACCTGCGTTCGTGACAGACGTAGGGTGGGCCTTGGCCCACCTTCAGACCCATCCCGGTCGAGAATCCGCCACTACGAAGTCGGACAGCCCTCAAGCCAAGCCTCGCCCACTCTCAATCTCGACCCTCCGGTCTCCTGTTTTGACTTGCGACAGTGCGATGGGTCAAAAATGCGATGGCGTTGTGATGGCCTTCGCGTTCTTGGCGTTCTTGGCGGTCTTTGCGGTGCAACCGAGTGGTAATGCGATGTGCCTGCGTTCATCTAAGCTATCTGCGGTTCCTCCGCCTGCGCGGCTTCCGAGGAAGAACCAAACAGCCGACATCCGGA
>CBESWV010000380.1:0-3223 GCA_965533305.1 uncultured bacterium
GGTGAGAGCGAGAGGCTTCTGAGCTTCGAAGGGGATGTTGGCGGCCTGAAACTCGATTGCGAGACACTCTTGATACACCGATTCCAGGAATCCGCAGCCCAGTTCGTTGTAAACCTCGAAGCATGCTCCCAGAATTCGGTAGGTCTCGTCGGCGAAGGGTAAGTGCTCCTTCATCCGATACCTCCCGAGCAAGTGTCGATTGGATTGATCCGTGGCCAACCAGTTCGGTTCGGTTGGTCGTTTGTCGATGGGAGGTGATTGGTCATGACTCCTCCCCTTTGATAGATGCTCAGCGATGAGCGATGGTTTCCTGATCTATGTCCACCTGAGTGATCTATTGATTGCGATGAGATGTTGCGATGGCTATCTGTGTCCATCTGTGTGATCTGTGGGCTTAAATGAGATGTTGCGATGAAATCTGCGTCAATCAGCGTGATCAGCGGGCAATCTGTCCGACTCGACAAATCCGTCTTCGAGAGGAGGTCGTTGGTCATTGCCCCTCCCGTTGGTGGATGCTAAGCGATGTGCGATGGCTATCTGTGTCTATCTGTGTGATCTGTGGGCTGCAATGACCCGTTTTCCGCTGAAGCAGGTCTGTGACGTCGATTTTCCGATCGAACTTCGGCAGCAGATCGTGATCGTGCGTCACCGTCACCAGGGTCGCTCCGGTGGATTCGGCGGCGTCTAGGAGGATATCGAGGACTCGCTGGGTGTTGTTGGGATCGAGATTGCCCGTGGGCTCGTCGGCGAGCAGCAGAACCGGTTCGGCAATGAGGGCGCGGCAGACGGCGACCCGCTGTTTTTCACCGTGCGAGAGTTTGGTCGAGAGCCGGTGGGTTTTGTCCCCGATCCCGACCTGCCCCGCAAGATCGGCGGCGCGTCGGCGAACCGCTTCGTCAAGCTTCAGCGACCTGTTGATCCGATAGGGCAAAAGGATGTTGTCGAGGACCGTCAGGTATTCGAGGAGTTCGAACTCCTGGAATACCATCCCGATCCGCCGGATCCGGAAATCACGCCGCGCCCCGTCATCGAGGTTAGTGACCTCGATCCCGTCAGTGATCACGGTTCCAGTTTGGGGCAGCCGGATCCCGGCCATGAGGTGGAGCAGGGTGGTCTTGCCCGAGCCCGATGGACCGATCACCGCCAGTTTCTCACCCTGAGTGACCCAAAGATCCGGGACGTTCAGCTCGAACTCACCACCGGGGTAACAAAAACGAAGATCGCTGACCGAGATCATGGTTGGTTGAGGCGCGCCTTTCGGGGGCGAATTTTATCACCATACGCAGCTCTCGCCATCGGTTGTTGACTCAGAAGCCGAAGCCGAGGGCGACCCCGACGAGATCCTGTGGTCGTGGGTGGTCGCGGGAGCCACCCGTAGCATTGTTCGGCATCGACGTCCTACTGTCCCCGCTGCATTCACGGCCGAACAATGCAACAAATGGCACCCCGTTCAACGGCTGCCCGTAGGGTGGGGCTCGCCCCACCTTCAGGTTCCTAGCTGTTGACTGTGAACCGTCGACTTCCTATGAACACCCCGTCGTCGCGCCGCAGGACTCGCACTTGAGGCAGGTCCCGTTGCGGACCAGGGTCATCGAGCCGCACTCCGGACACGGATCGCCCTCGTAGCCCATCCACCGGGCCTTTTGGATGGCCGTGGTGGCGGGGTTGCCCGAGCGGCTCGCGGTTGCGGCCGTCGAGGATCCCGCGCTGAGGTTGGCCTGGGTCCGGCTCTCGCCAACCGCAATCGGTCGGACATTGGCGTCGTCGGCGGTCTCTTCGCCCGGCGGCTTCTTGTGCTGGTCCTTGCCTTCGCCGATGGCGTCGTGGCGGATGTCCTCGATGGAGACCTGGGCGAGATCGTCGCGGCCGAGGTAGGTGATGGCGAGTTCGCGGAAGACATAGTCGATGACCGAGGTCGCCATTTTGATCCGGTCGTGACCGCCGACGATGCCCGAGGGCTCGAAGCGGGTGAAGACAAAGGCGTCGACGAACTCCTCGAGGGGCACCCCGTACTGGAGGCCGAGGGAGACTGCGATGGCGAAGCAGTTCATGAGAGAACGGAAGGCAGCTCCTTCGCGGTGCATGTCGAGGAAGATCTCACCGACGGAGCCGTCATCGTATTCACCGGTGCGGATGTAGACCTTGTGGCCGCCCACTCCTGCCTTCTGGGTGAAGCCGGTGCGGCGCTGCGGCAGTCGGCGTCGCCGCGCCTGGTAGCGGATGACCACCCGTTCGGCGATGGCCTTGGCGACGTGTTGGACATCCTTGCTGGCGACGGCTTCGGCCAGGTTCTCTTCTTCCTCGTTCGAGATGGCGATGGACAGCGGCTGGCTGAGCTTGGAACCGTCGCGGTAGAGGGCGACGGCCTTGAGCATCTTCTGCCAGGCCAGCGAGTAGGCGCGCTTGATGTCGTCGAGGGCGGCCTCGGCCGGCATGTTGATGGTCTTGGAGATGGCGCCCGAGATAAAGGGTTGGGCGGCGGCCATCATCAGGATGTGGCCATCGTAGGCGATGGAGCGCGTCCCGAGTCGGCCGCAACGGTTGGCGCAGTCGAAGACCGCCAAGTGCTCTCGTTTGAGGTACGGCGCGCCCTCCACTGTCATGGTGCCGCAGGCCCAGGTATTGGCGGTGTCGATGTCGTCGCCGGAGAAACCAATCCGATCGAGTACATTGAGGTTCCAGTCGGCCAGCTCTTCGTCTGAGAGCCCGAGTTTCTTGAGGAAATCCTCACCGAGCACATGGGGTGCGCAGGCGCTTTGGAAATCAAAGGAGATCGGGAGGGCCTTTTCCACCCGGTCGATGGCGTCGTTGTCAAAACCGCGGGCCTTGAGCGCGGCATGGTCGATGGTCGGGCAACCGGCGAGGGTGCCGTGACCGACGGCGAAGTGAACGATCTCGTCGATCTCATCCGCGCCATATCCGAGGGTCTCGAGGGCAGCGGGGATGCTCTTGTTGATGATCTTGAAGAACCCGCCGCCGGCGAGCTTCTTGAACTTGACCAGCGCGAAGTCGGGTTCGATCCCGGTGGTGTCGCAGTCCATCACCAGACCGATGGTGCCGGTGGGTGCGACGACACTCGCCTGGGCGTTGCGGTAGCCGTGCTCGTTGCCGAGTTCCAGGGCGCGATCCCAGGTCTCCTGGGCGGCGGCGAGAAGATCCGGCGGGGTAAGAGCGGCATCGAGTCCGACGGGTTTGACGGTGAGACCGTCGTACATTTCCGCCG
>CBESWV010000381.1:0-3220 GCA_965533305.1 uncultured bacterium
GTAACCGCCGGTTCGGCTGTGGTGAAGACCGTGAGGGTATGGGTTGTCTGTCGGCTTCGGACGCCGGTGTGTTTGTCGAGTTCGAGTTGGGCCGAGATCCCATCGAGCAGCCGCAGCCCGCCGATGCTGCCCGACCACCGGCCCCGTCCGCGGCCGCTCGAAAGCACGGCGGTCGCTGCGCACCCGCTCAGGCGGTAGGGCGAACCGACGAGGATCACGGCCTGGTGGTTGGCGGCTGAGCGGGCGAGCCGCAGCCAGGCGGCGAGGGAAGGGCGGCCGAGGACGGGGGGCAGGCCGAGGTCGAGGACGACGAGTTTGAAGCCGGTGGCGACGAGCATTTCGGCGGCCGCCAGCGAGTCATCGAGACGCTGGGGTCGCAGCCACAGCAGACGATCGAGATCGATCCCGGCGGCCGTCGCGGCCTGCGGGTCGAGCTGCGAACCCTGATCAACGAGGGCCGCGGCCTCACCGGCGCTGGTCATCTGCTGGAGGGCGGCGATCAAGGTCGAGAAGCGGCCGCAGGAGCCGCGTCCCACGAGTTCGACAAGGGAGCCGCGGGGGAGGCCGCCGCCGAGGACTTCATCGAAGGTTGCGACCGAGGTGGCGAGGGGCGCCCCGTGGAGCGTCTCCGCCCGCTGCCTGCCCAGCTCCGACGCGCGGCAGACGACCCGCCGAACCTCCTCCGGCAGCGTCGCGTGCACCGTACCGGCATCGGTTTCGATGGGAGTGTCGGGGCTGGTGTCGAGGGCGTTCATGATGTCTCCGTCGTGGACTTTTTGGGTCCATTTTCAGTATAGGTGTAAATAAAGCATAAATCAATAGGAGAATGCTGAACCGGCATTCAGTTGAGCTGGAGGGAGTGAGTTAATTATCTGATTTTGAGACACATGCTAGATCTTGCAGGTTGAACGGATGCCGATGTGGTTGTAGAATCATCCGATCAAAATCGGCGGGCCGGCCCGTCGTCTTATTAGGGGGAACCCAGTGGGAAAGATCCTATCCATCGAAGAAATCGCGCCCGCTTTCAAGCGCTACGTCGTCGAGACGCCTGAAATCGCGCGCAAGCATCAGGCCGGACAGTTCGTCATCGTCCTCATCGGTGAGCACTCAGAGCGGATTCCGCTCACCATCGCAGACAACGATCCCGATGCCGGGACCATCACCCTCGTGGTGCAGGAGGTCGGCAAGTCGACCATGGAAATGGCCACCATGAAAGCCGGTGACCCCATCCAGGTGGTCGGCCCTCTCGGCAAGGCCACCCACATCGAGAACTTCGGCACCTGCGTGTGCATCGGCGGCGGCGCCGGTATCGCACCCATGCTGCCCATCGCCCGCGCCCTGAAGGCCGCCGGAAACAAAGTCGTCTCCATCCTCGGCGGTCGCAACGAGGGTCTGATCATCCTCCGCCCCGAAATGATCGAGACGTCGCACGAGATGATCTACACCACCGATGACGGCAGCTTCGGACGCAAGGGCGTCGTCACCGACGCGCTCAAAACCTTTATCGAGGAGAACGGGAAACCGGATCTGGTCATCGCCATCGGTCCCGCCATCATGATGAAGTTCGTTGCCCTGATGACCAAGGACTACGAGATCCCCACCGTGGTGTCGCTCAACACCATCATGATCGACGGCACCGGGATGTGCGGCGGCTGCCGGGTCGCGGTCGGCGGCGAAAGCAAGTTCGTCTGCGTCGACGGGCCCGAGTTCGACGCCCACGAGGTCGACTTCGATCTGATGATGAAGCGCCAGCGCATCTACCTCGAAGAGGAAGAGATCGCGCGCAAGAAGTACCTGGAGCAGCACGCTTGCAGGGCCACAAAAGGGGTGGAGGTGAGCTGATGGCCAGAGAGAAGATCGAGAAAAAGGAGCGCATGAAAATTCCCCGGCAGCCGATGCCGGCGCAGGAACCCATGGATCGGATCAAGAACTTCAGCGAGGTGGCCTTGGGGTTCACCGAAGAACTAGCCCTTGTGGAGGCCGACCGCTGTCTCGAGTGCAAGAAACCCAAGTGTGTCGACGGCTGCCCCGTGGGCATCGACATTCCCGGTTTTATCGTCAAGATTCAGCAGGCGGATTTCGAGGGAGCGCTGGCCATCATCAAGAAGGACAACACCCTGCCCGCCATCTGCGGTCGAGTCTGCCCGCAGGAGGATCAGTGCGAGATCGTCTGCGTCACCGGTAAGAAATCCGACCCCGTGGCCATCGGCCGGCTCGAGCGCTATGTCGCCGACTGGGAGATGGCCCAAGGCGGCGAAGTCAAAATGCCCGAGCTGCCGCCTCCCAGCGGTTTCAAGGTTGCGGTGGTCGGCTCTGGACCGGCCGGTCTCGCGTGTGCGGCTGATCTCGCCCTTCGCGGCCACAAGGTCACCATCTACGAGGCGCTGCACAAGCCCGGCGGTGTGCTGGTCTACGGTATCCCCGAGTTCCGGCTGCCCAAGAAGATCGTCCAGGATGAGATCGGAAACCTCGAAAAACTCGGTGTCGAGATGCGGTGCAACTTCGTCATCGGCAAGACCGCGAGCGTCGAGGAACTCTTCACCGAGTACGGTTTCGATGCCGTCTTCCTCGGCACCGGCGCTGGACTGCCCTACTTTATGGGGATCCCCGGTGAGAACTACATCGGCGTTTTGTCGGCCAACGAGTTCCTGACCCGTGTCAATCTCATGAAGGCGTTTGCCTTCCCCGATTTCGATACTCCCGTTCGCCTCGGCGACAACGTGGCGGTGGTCGGCTCCGGCAACGTGGCCATGGACTGCCTGCGCACCGCCAAGCGGCTCGGCGCCAAGAACGTCATCTGTCTCTACCGGCGCACCCGCGACGAATCGCCAGCGAGGCTCGAGGAGCTCGAACACGCCGAAGAAGAAGCCATCGATTTTCGTTGGCTGGCCTCCCCCGTGGAGATCTACGGCAACGATGACGGCCTCGTTACCGGCGCCCGGGTCCAGAAGATGGAACTCGGCGAGCCCGACGACTCCGGCCGCCGTCGCCCGTTGCCCATCGAGGGCGACCAGTACGACATCGAGCTCGACCAGCTCATCATGGGTATCGGCCAGGGCCCGAACCCGCTGGTGACCAAGAGCACCAAGGGCCTCGAACTCAACCGGTGGGGCAATATCGTGGTCAACGAAGAGACCATGATGACCTCCATCGACGGCGTCTTTGCCGGCGGCGATATCGTCACCGGAGCGGCCACCGTTATTCTCGCCATGGGCGCCGG
>CBESWV010000382.1:0-3145 GCA_965533305.1 uncultured bacterium
TTCACTTCTGTCCGACCTGCGGCTCGACGGTCTTCTATCGTCCGGATCAGGAGCCCGATCTGATCGCCATCCCGGTGGGCGCGTTCGCCGATCCGATGTTTCCTCCCCCGCGAGTCTCGGTCTATGAATCGCGCAAGCACCCGTGGGTCGCGGTCCCGATCAATCTGGAGCACTTCGATTGATCACGGCCTCCCCCGGCACCAATATTCTGTATCGGCGCCGCCACCGGCCACGATCTCCTGGTTCGAGCCGCCGAAGATGAACTCCAGGGTTGCTTTGTTTCAATCAACGAATTTGACATCCATCGCAGTAGAGATTTAGGTATCCTTTGAAGGTTCCGAGCGACGCTATGGAGGCAGGAGATGAGCAAGAAATACGAGTTTCAGGCCGACCGGGCGAAGAATCGCCTCTACATTCGGCTCAGTGGATTTTTTCGCGGCGCGGACGTCGACCCGGCAATGGTCGAACTCGGTGCCGCACTCAAGGATCTGAAACCCGGATTCGACCGATGAGCATCCAGTACACCCCGATCGGCGTCGTTCATAGCCCGTTTAAGGAGAGAAAGGGAACGCCAATCCAACCGTCGCGGTCCGATGGCGCGCGCGGAACGGTCGAGGTGTTCCCGGAGTTCGCCGAGGGTCTGAGTGATCTCGACGGTTTTTCGCACATTTACCTGCTCTGCCACCTCCACCGATCGACCCAGTGGCGCCCCAAGGTCGTTCCCTTCCTCGACACCGAAGCTCGGGGGCTGTTCGCCACCCGCGCTCCTTGCCGGCCCAACCCCATCGGGCTCTCGGTGGTCAATCTGCTCTCTATCGACGACAACATACTTTCCATCGAGAACCTCGACCTGATCGACGGAACCCCCGTTCTCGACATCAAGCCGTTTGTTGGAGAGTTCGACGACCGCAGCGATGTCCGAACCGGCTGGCTGGAGGCCGCACGCGCTCGAAGAAACCGAGCCGACGATCGTTTCACCAGCTGAGACCCTGATCGGAATACCGATACACTGTCTCCGGCTCACGAAGGAGATAAGATGCACCCCATCTCAACAAAAGATGCTCCCGCCCCCGCCGGCCACTATTCACAGGGCATGATCCATGAAGGCCTGGTCTTTGTTTCCGGACAACTGCCCATCGATCCGGCATCCGGCCAGCCCCGGGTCGGCTCCATCGAGGAACAGACAAGGTTGGCGATCTCCAATGTTGCATCCGTTCTCGAAGCGGCGGGGAGCGGCCTCGACCGAGTCATCAAGACCACCGTCTATGTTTCGAATATCGATCTCTGGGGGCGGGTCAACGCGGTCTATGCACAGTGCTTCGGTGAGCACCGACCCGCCCGGGCTGTCGTTCCCACGAGAGATCTTCACTTCGGGTGTCAGGTGGAAATCGAGGCGGTGGCAGCCATCGACGATTGAGCTCCATTCGAAGAACCTGGAGGCGATGATGATCAACAAAACGGACAAGACCGGGTACAACGAAGTGATCACTGGGGTGTGGCTCAAGTCGCTCATCCACGGCGCAACCACCCACCTCACCGAAGTCCGATTCGTCAAGGGAGCGGTGATACCCGAACACCAACACCCGCACGAGCAGACCGGCTACCTGATCTCGGGAGCGCTCCGGTTCTTCAGCAAGGGCGAGGACACGGTCGTGACTCCTGGTGACTGCTGGAATTGGGCATCGGGAACTCCCCACGGCGCCGAAGCGCTGGAGGACAGCGTGGTGATCGAGGTCTTCTCGCCCATCCGTGAGGACTATCTTCCGGACAGGGGCGAATGACCACGTCGCGGTTCCGCCCTATCGCCGTGTGGAGGTGTCATGTTCTGCCCCAATGACGAGTGTCCCGATTTCCTCGAAACCGGATTGCGGTCGGAGTATCGCCAGGACATCACCACCTGTCCTTACTGTGCAACCCATCTCGTTGCTCAGGCGTCATCTGTCGAACCACCCCTCGAGGACGGCCATCCGCCGAAGCCCCGGGTCGGCGACGACGAAACCATGGAACCAGTGATCGAATCAATGGACCTGACCGAGATCGCGGTGATCAAATCGGTCCTCGACGGCGCAGGGATTCCCTATCTCGCCCATGGCGAACAACGGTTCGGGGCCTTCCGGGGCGCGTTCATCAGCGGCTCCATCTTCAACCCCGGATCGCGTGGGGTGATCTTCACTGTCCCTAGCCGGATGGTCGAGGAAGCGCGCACCTTGCTCGAGGAATTTGAAGGCGACCCCGACGGGGTTTGAGAGAATGCGGTCGACGAGCGGTGGGGTCCTCAACACACCCGCGCGATCGTCCGTGACGGAGGCAAAGCCATGAAACCAGCGCCGATCAAAGAACTCGTCACCATCGATGACCTCGCCAAACTCGATATCCGGGTCGGCACCATCGAGGCGGTGGACGATGTCGAGGACTCGAAGAAACTCGTCAAGCTGACCGTCAACCTCGGCGATCAGACCCGGACCATCCTCGCCGGGATGAAACAGGAACGTGAGGATCTCACCGAAATCATCGGCCAACAGGCGCTCTTTGTCGTCAACCTCGCACCGAGGAAGATGGCCGGTGTGATGTCGGAGGGGATGCTCTTCGATCTCGGCTATGAGGACGGCGTGGCCCCGGCGCTCGCCACGCCCGAGCGCCCCGTGCCCAACGGCACGAGGGCGGGTTGATGCGCCGCACCGACAAGGAGATCATCCATCTCGACACGATTCTCAAGATTGTCCGAGACTGCGAGGTCTGTCGCCTGGGACTGGCGGTAGACGGCGAGCCCTACGTCGTTCCGGTCTCTTTTGGATTTGACGGGGAGTCGGTTTTTTTCCACACGGCCAGAGACGGCAAAAAGATCACCATGATGACCGCAAACCCGCGCGTCTGCGTTCAGTTTGAACGCAACGTCAAGCTCGTCACCGATGAAGAAGACGCCTGCTCCTGGACCTTCAATTTCGAGAGCGTCATCGGTTTCGGAACGGTGACCGAGCTCGTCAGCGAGGAGGAGAAGATCCACGGACTCAACCGAATCATGCGGCACTACTCGGGGCGCGACTGGTCCTTCGAGGGGCCGCACATGACCGCCACCAGGGTGTGGCGGGTGGATCTCGAGAGCCTCACAGGAAAGAGCTCCGAGAACAAAGGGTGACGATTCCCA
>CBESWV010000383.1:0-3122 GCA_965533305.1 uncultured bacterium
ATCGGGTAGTCCTTCTGGACCCGGGATGGGCGACCCTCGCCAGCGATCTGGATCAATCTATCGTGCTCTGACGCCTGCGCTACCAAAGGCCGAGTTCCATGGTGGTGCGGGCGTCCAGGCTTCGTTCGAAACTACGCCCCGGCAAGCCCGCCTGCTGTTGCCATATCGGATACAAGGATCCACTGATCCAAAGCCCTATTTTTGCAAGCAGCTCACCTGTCAGCTAGGGCGTGGAGAGGCTCCACGCGGTCGTGTCGGCGGACTCGAAGCCATCGGCGAAGATCCCCAACCCGGTGGCCGCCATCCCGATGGTGCCGAGGGTCGTGCCGGAGAGCCCGTCGAGAACACCTCCAGGGGCGCCGACAAAGTCGATCTGGTAGCTGATGTCGAAGAAACTGTCGACGTGAAAGGTGCCGTCTCCCTGCTCGGTAAGGATCGTCTGGCCGGGGCTCGGCATCCCGGTGCTCGTGCCGGCCGTGATGTGAATGACATCGAAATCCGGATCGCCGAGCAGGGCGGCGTCGAGCTCGAAGGTGTCGGTGTTGAAGAACTGCACCGGGTCTCCGGGAATCCGTGGCGCGGAGTGGGTCTCGTTGGTCGCAGGCAGCGAGATGCTGCGGGTGTAGCCGGCGAGGGTTCCGGTGCCGGCCAGCTCGAGCGAGAGGGTGGAGTCGAAGACCTCCGAGTCACCACCCAGATTGCCCCCGGGCAGGCCGCAGGGAATGGATGCGCAAACGAAATCGTGATTGGTGGGCTTGAGGACGATGGTCGTGCCGGGAGGCAGACCGTCGGCCATCACCATGGTCTCGTCCGGACTGCGGTAGTCGCATCCCGCAGGCGGGAGTTCGGCGGTGGCGGCGCCGTTGTCGGGGACGACACAACGCTCGGCGGACTCGGGTGGTGGTTCGACCGCGATCCGGAGGGTTCCCTGGGTCGATCCCGCGAGTCCACCGAGAGCGCCTCCGGGGGCGCCGACGAAGTCGATTAGGTACGAGACGTCGAAGAAGCTGTCGACCGAGAACGACCCGCCGTCACGCCGGCTCAGATTGGTGTGGCCGGGGCTGGGATAGCCGTAGGAGACGCCTGCAACCACTTGGAGCTGGTCGAAGTCGGGATCTCCGGGGGGCAGGTATCCCTCCATCCGATAGAGCACGGTGTCGAAGCTCTGCACAGGGTCACCCGGTGTTCGCGGCGCGGAGTTGGTTTCAATGGCGAGGTAGAGCGTCAAGTTTCGCGTGAATCCGTCGAGGTCGCCGGTGCCGGTGGCCTCCCAGTTCATCGATGCCTCGAAGAACTCGACCTCGCCTCCCAGGATACCGCCGGGCTGACCGCACGGAGACGAGATGCAGGAGAAGTCAAAGATGAAGGGATCGAGCTCAATGGTGGTGCCCGGCGGCAAGCCGTCGATGATCATGAATATCTCTTGCGGGCTGACATAGCCGCAGCCCTCGGGAGGGAGTTCGGCGGTCCCCGTGCCGTCATCGACGGCCGCGCAGAAGCTGCGCTCGTCGGCGCCGGCAGGGCCCGTTGCGAGGGTGATCACCGACACGGTCGCGGCGCACAGGATCAAGATGCTCGTGGTGCGGTTCATCTCTTGTTCCTCCCCGTGTCCTGTCTGTTGACATCATCCAAGGTATGGCCGCGATAATGACGAGTCAACCGATTCCTGGTCCCGGGGAGGCGCCGGATGGGTTCCGAGAGTTGCCGGTGATTGCCTGGGTTTCCGGGAGGGTGGGTTGGGTCGGGACAGTTGATTGCTGCGCTGTGGTGGGGGGCGATGGTGTGGGAAAATCGTCCAGGGAGGCAGCCCATGGAACGTCAGCCACGTCGGAGCGTTTTCTCGAGGATGATGATGGTGGTGGCCGCCCTGGCGTGGGCGTCACTGCTTGCCGGCCAGGTCGCGTGTCGGCACAGTAGCTTTGGGGGCCGTGCATTCGGTGAGGTCCCGTTGGGCTCACCGGTGGAGAAATACCTTCGCACGGTGTGGGCCGATTTCGAGTCACTGGACGAGGCCGAAGAGTCCGGCCAGCTCTGGATCGAGGTGGACCCGGACGGGATGCGGACGGTGAATATTCCGGCGGAGGCGGTGGGTTTCGGACCCGAGTTCGGGGGAGTCCGGCCGAGTAAGTTATCCATGAGTCTCTACGGGGAGCGGATCATGTCCGCGGGGTTCCTGTATCAGGCGGTGGATTCCGCGGAAGGGATCGCGATCGCGACCGGTATCTACGACCACTTGAAGAAAGAGACCGGTATTGAACCGCGGCAGATCGTCCCTTTCCACTATGTATGGGAGGGTAGAAGGCGGCACAACATCGTGGGTATCGATACGGAAACGAACCGCATCGTGTGGGGCATCACATCGAGAGAAATGATGACTGAGGCAAGGATAAAGGAAGAGGACTGACCGGACCGCCCGCGACGGCGTCCTCAAGGCGACCGTGCATCCTCGATCCGGCGGGTGACGAGCTCTTCGTAGAGGCCTGGGGGGCGGTGAGGTGGCAATTGGGCTCCTGGGTTGATTGTAGATGGGTTGGATACCCGGTGATTTCTTCGTGAAGGTTCAGGGATAGAAACCATGCCATATCTTTCTAAGTGGTGCTATTATTATCCGCATGGACACCATGAGGGAGGCAGAGGCGATGTTTCGGCAACACGGAGGGATGATGCGGACATCCCAGGCGATTGCCGCCGGAATTCACCCTCGAACGCTGTATCGGCTTCGGGATCTGGGAATGATCGATCGTATCAGCCGTGGGCTCTATCGATGGAGTGATCTCCCACCGCTTTCGGATCCGGATCTTGTCGCTGTGGTTTCACGTGTTCCGAAAGGCGTTATTTGCCTGATCTCGGCGCTGGCATATCACGACATCACAACGCAGATTCCGCATGAGGTCTATGTCGCAGTTCCCCGTGAGGTCAATGTTCCTCGGATCGACTGGCCGCCCGTTCGTGGGTTTCGATTCTCGAAGGCGAGCTACAGCGCGGGGGTCGATAGGCACCCCATCGACGGTGTTTCTGTTCCGATCTACTCGGCAGCAAAGAGCGTGGCCGATTGCTTCAAGTTCCGCAACACGATCGGAACCGATGTCGCAGTTGAAGCTCTTCGCCTCGCACTCGAACGC
>CBESWV010000384.1:0-3120 GCA_965533305.1 uncultured bacterium
GGTGCGATCAGATCGTCGAGGTTTATGAAGATCTCAGCGGTCAGGCTATCGATCTGGATTTCTGAGCGCGGAGTCCACAGTCAACAGTTGAGCCTCTTGCAAAATTCGGTTTCTGAATCATGGGAACTGATGACCCGAATCGGCGCCTTGCGGGCGGGACGCCCGCACCACAATAGAATTCGGCCCTTTGTGGCGCGGGCGTCTCGCCCGCGAAAAGACCACGGACCACGAAATCCCCAAAACTGTGGTTTCTGCAAGGGGCTGAGTTGACAGTTCAGCCTCTTGCAGAATGCGGGAATCGGACACTGAAGTCTTCCGACCCACCTCGCCATCAGGCCGGCGGGACGCCGGCCCGACAATGGATCTCGCCCCTTTGTAGTGCTGGCGTCTCGCCGGCACAGAGACCACTAACCAACGGGAAAAAGGGTTCTTGCAGGAGGCTCAACTGTTGACTGTCGACTGTCGACTCGCAACGTTCCGATGCACCCACCACACCACCACAGCCATCACGCCATCGAGAATCCCCGATGTCCACACCGCCCAGGGGATGGGGTCGATGATGGTCGCGGTGATCAGAAAGATGAAGGCGATGATCTTGGCGCTCACCAGGATCGAAACCCCACGGTATCGGTGATATTCGAGGAGGTAGGCGATCGCGAGGACAATGTGGAAGATCCCGGCCTGATAGGCGAAGAAGATCGGCTCGATTCCCTGCCACCCGGCGAATTTCATGGTCCAATCGGGCGCCATCAGGAACATGGCGCCGACGATGGTGCTGTGAAGGGCGATGAGACTGACCAGAAGCTTATCGTGACCCTCGGACAATTGCATGATCATCTCCCAGGTTGGGTCGCAGAAATCACACCCACCAGAGCTCGGGATCTCGGGGTGTCTCGAGTTTTTCAGGAGTCACACCCAACCGTTCGAGTTCTTCGAGGGCGATCTTGATGACTTCGTCCACAGCGGCCTGAACCGGAGCCGAGAGTGTGGTTCCTTGTTCGATGTTTTCCGGGACGACGCCGATGAGAACCATTTCATCAGGGCTCGCGTCGGTCAGTTCGGTCGCCATCAGAGATTCCCGGAGTCCGGGCTGGTGGGGAGTGATCCTTGGTGGGGGAGCGGAGCCGATGATCTCGCCGTCACGGTAGATCTTGATCTCGCCGGGAGTCCCTTTGGACGACACGGTGTCGAGGACCATGACCGAACGGGCGTGCGAGATGTACGGAAGAAAGTCGAGGCCCGGCGTACCGCCGTCAACGAGCTCGACGTGGGTCGGAAAATCGTACCGGCTTCCGAGGATCTGGATGGCGTAGGGTCCGAGACCGTCATCGCCCATGAGCACGTTGCCGATGCCGAGGATACGGATGGGAGCGGGGGAGTCAGTCATCGAGGAAGTATAGCCGAGCATAGGTATTAGGTATTAGGTGTTAGGTATGAGCTCATCGCAGATTCTCAGGGCCGTTGTGGAAGTCGTGCGATGGCCTAACCTAGCATCAAGAAAAGGGCCGGGAGTCTCCTCCCGGCCCTGTGGTTGATGTTGGTAGCGTGAGCGCTACAGCACCTTCACCGTTGCCTTCTCGTTGCCCTCGGGGTCGAGGGTGTGGATGGCGCAGGCCAGGCACGGGTCGAAGGAGTGGATGGTCCGAAGAACCTCGAGGGGCCGTTCGGCATCCGCGATGGGGTTGCCGACGAGGGAGGCCTCGTACGGACCCAGCTGACCTTCGGCATCGCGCGGACCGGCGTTCCAGGTCGAGGGAACCACGCACTGGTAGTTCTTGATCTTGCCGTCTTCGATGACGCACCAGTGCGACAGAATGCCGCGTGGGGCCTCGTGGATGCCGACCCCCTGGATCACGCCACGCGGGAACTCGAATGGCGTGAAGATCTCGGTGTCGCCGCTGGCGATGTTGTTGACCAGCAAGCTCCAGTGATCGAGCGCATGCTCGCAGAGGACCGCTGCGCGGATGGCGCGGGCTGCGTGACGGCCGATGGTCGAGTGGAGGATGCCGGGGCCGAGCTTGGCGCCGGCCACCTTGGAGATGATCCCCAACGCCGCGGTTGCCCACTTGACCGTGGTCTCGTCGCCCTGAGCGAAGGCCGCAAGGACCTGGGCCAGCGGACCGACCTGCATCGGTTTGCCCTGGAAGCGGGGCGCCTTGACCCAGGAGTAGCGACCCTCGGTGTCAAAGCCGGTGTAGTTCGGGACGGTATCCTCTTCCCACGGATGGAGGGACCAGTCGCCGTCGTACCAGGCACGAGCGATGCTCTCTTGGACGTTGTCCTTGAAGTAAGGATCGTTGAAGCCGGTGATCGGCTTCGTGGTGCCGAGATCGGCACCCATGATCGTGCCGCCGGGCATGGCGAAGGTCGTGCCGGCGGTGTCGGTGGGCATCTCGGGGGCCGACAGGTAGTTGGTCACGCCGGCGCCGTAGTTGGTCCAGTCGGCGTACATGGCGCCGATGGCACAGACGTCGGGCACATAGACCTGCTCGACAAATGTCTGGACCTCTTCGAGGAGGCTCTTGACCTGGTAGAGCTTGGTCATGTTGAGCGTTGCCTGGTTGTCGAGGTTGATGGCGTTCATCACACCGCCGACGGTCAGGTTCTGGATGTTCGGTGTCTTGGAACCGAGGATTGCAACTGCCTGAAGCGCCTTCCGTTGATACTCGAGCGCCTGCAGGTAGTGCGACACCGCGAGAAGATTGACATCCGGTGACAGCTTCATGGCGGGGTGACCCCAGTAGCCATTGGTGAAGATGCCGAGTTGGCCGGCTTCGACAAAGCCCTTGACCTTTGCCTTGACCGCCGCCAGTTGCTTTTCGCTGTTGCCGGGCCACGGCGAGAGCGACTCGGCGAGCTTGGAGGCGCGCTTCGGGTCGCCGCTCAGGGCGGATACCACATCGACCCAGTCGAGGGCCGACAGATGATAGAAGTGAACGATGTGATCGTGCAGCGAGTGGGCTGCGATGATCAGGTTACGAATGAGCTGCGCGTTCATCGGCACCTGGATGCCGAGCGCATTCTCAACCGAGCGAACCGACGCAATGGCGTGCACGGTGGTGCAGACGCCGCAGATGCGCTGGGTGAACGCCCAGGCATCGCGCGGGTCACGGCCTTCGA
>CBESWV010000385.1:0-3079 GCA_965533305.1 uncultured bacterium
TTCAAACCGGATGCCACCAGCCGACCCCTGTTGCGATGACTTCTTGAAGTGTTTCTTTGCGATGGCCATAGCGATCATCGCGTTCTTTGCGTTTCAAAAATGGCGCTGAAACCACAACACTCGGTCCCCAAGATCGTATGGCGCTCCGAATCCCAGGTCCCACTTTCAAATGCGATGCTTTGTGGCCCTCTTTGTGGCCCTTCGTGCCCTTTGTGTTTCAAAAATGACGCTGAAGTCGTCACCACCGATCCACGCAGTCGTTTGTCGCTTCGGCACCAAGAGCCATCTCTCAAATGCAGTGTTGAGTCTGAAGGAGGGCGCAGGCCAACCTACGTCACTCCCGTTGAGACACGTGGGATCGGGTTACTCTCCGTTACAGTGCTCTCCGGGGAAGGCCGCCTCGAATCCCTCGACGACGATGGTGTCGATCTCTCCATCGCCCTCCATGGGGGGACGCTTCTCGACGCCGGCTCGGATGATCACGAGAAGCGGCGCTCCCGGTTCGCTCCGCTGCTCGAGATAGGCCCGCTCCAACTCGAGATAACCGGCCTCCATGGCCACCGGGTAGCGGCGGCCGGTGGCGCAGTCCTCGAACAGGGCGGCGTCCGCCATGTAAGTGAAGAGCCCGCGCAGAAACTCCTCCCCCGGCACCCTCTGCCCCTCAGCCGAGTCCTCCGCCACCGGATCGGTCGAGGCCACGTCTGGGGACCGTGGTTCCAAACAACCGATGGCTCCCATAAGCAGAATGCCGACACACAGAAACATGGCCAGGCGCATCTCGAGTCCTTTCTCAGTCTGCGGCCGTGGGTCCTCGCACCCTTGCATGGTAGATGACTCATTCGCCGTTGTGGTGCGGACTTCCCACACGCGAGGGGCCGGAGCGGGCATTCAACAACTGATCCTCTTGCTAAGACCCTTTTCCCCGATTGTTCGTAGTCTCTGTGCCGGCGAGACGCCAGCACTACAAAGGGCTGAGATCCATTGTAGGGCCGGCGTCTCGCCGGCCTGATGGTGAGGAGGGTCGGAAGACCTCAGTGTCCGATTCTTGATTCCTGCAAGAGGCTCGAATGGAATCTGCTACCGTCACCATCGATGGCACAACGACCCAGGACAACAGCGTCGGATCTCCTCGGCGACCCCGGAATCCTCGGGGTGGGTCCGACGATCGAGGTCTTCGGGTTTGCTGCGAGCGCGACGACAGGCGGGCTCTCGGTGATCCCGCTGCGGACCGGCTGGCTTCGGGCGCGCGAGGCTCGGATCGAGGCGGTCTCGAGCTGGGCGGAGGTCCCGGATGAGCGCTTTACTCAGGCCGTCGTCCATCTCCAGAAGGGACGCGCAGCCACCTGGCAGGGTCTCAGCGAGGCGTGGCGTCGGCTGATGCCCGGCGGCATCCTCCTCCTCGCCGGCGGCAACGAACTCGGCGTCAAGTCAGCGGTGAAGAGGCTTTCGGGCGATCTCGGTCAACCGGCCGAGATCCTCGCCAACCGGGCACGAGCGAGGGTGGCTTGCTGGCGGCGTGAGGGGATCTCGGCCCCGGAGTGCCCGGTCATCCCTCCTTTCGAGGTCGTGTCCGATCATGATCGGTTCGAACTCAAATCCGCCGCGGGCGTATTCTCGGCCGACGGCGTCGATCCCGGTACTCAGCTGTTGCTGGATCGGCTCGGAGAGCTCGAGACTCCGACCTCGATCTTCGATCCCGGTTGCGGTCTCGGAGTCCTCGGGCTGGCGGCGCTCCGTCGTTGGCCGGAGGCGACCGCGATTCTCGCCGATGTCGATCAGCGCGCCGTCGAGTGCGCCACTGGCAACGCCGACGATCTCGACCTGTCCCCCCGTTGCGAGGTCATGTGGTGGGACGCGGTCCTGGACCCGCCGCCGGCCCGGAACTCTGATCTGGTCCTGGTCAATCCTCCGTTTCACAGTGGAGTTCCGGTGGATCTCCAACCCGCCCGCGCGATCTTTCGCGCCATCGAGGCGGTTCTCTCGCCGGGCGGACGATGCCTGGTCGTCGCCAATCGGTCCCTGCCGTGGGAACGCGACCTACGAGAGATCGGGCGCCTGCGGCAGATCGAGGACCGGCGCGGCTACAAGGTACTCGAACTCACACGCTGATCGGCGGAAATCAGCTCTCTGCGTGTGATGAGTGAAGAGCAAACGCGGCACCCTGAGGATCCATGCACTGGGCGATCTTGTCTCCTCCGGGGACATCCATCGGTCCGTTGAGCACCTGACCACCGAGCTCCTTCACCCTCGCCACGGCGTCCACGACGCTCGGCACCGAGATGTAGTAGAGCCACATGGGCGGACCGGGCATTTCGTCGGGCTTGGTGAACATCCCACCGAGGGGATAGCTGCCGGGCTCGCCATACATGCGATAGATCCAACCCTCGCCCATGTCCATGTCTTCTTTGATCTCCCAACCGAAGAGATCGGTGTAGAAGTCGTAACCGGCCTGAAAGTCGCTGGAAGCTAGCTCGTGCCACGAAAACTGCCCGATCCCGGGAGGTTCCGGAGCATCGGTCGAGAGATTCTCCGAGGTGTAGACGGCGAATACCGCGCCCTGCGGATCCTGGAGGATCGCGAAGCACCCCGCGCCTTCGATGTCCATCGGGGCGTGCAGCACGGTTGCGCCGAGTTCCGTTGCCCGCTCACATGTCGCAGCGACATCGGTCACGGCGACATAGGCGAGCCAGTGGGGAGGCGCCCCGGCGTCGCTGGCCTCCTTGGGAAGATCCATGATCCCACCGATGGGCTCTTCACCGCGTGTCCACATGGTGTAGGGCATTTCGCTGCCCTCCCATGGTTTGGTTCCCCAGCCGATGATCTGGTTGTAAAAGGCCTTGGCGGCAGTCTGGTCCGTGGTCATCAGGTCGTACCACACAAAACGTCCATGAGCGGGATGGGACATGAAATCCTCCTTGGTTTATGAGTCCAGATATCAATACGATCAAACAAGCATCGGGTTGCACCTGACTCAACCAGCAATTGAGAACCACGAGTCTCCTTCGTTTCGCAGAGGCGTCAAGTACCCCCCGCCACAATTGGGGTGAAGTATCGAGAGTGCCGAGGCGCCCTCCTGCCG
>CBESWV010000386.1:0-3078 GCA_965533305.1 uncultured bacterium
CAGGGTAAGACCGTCGAGGAACTCGACGCCCAGTGGGATGACGACGACTACTGGACAAGCCGGCTCGGCGCCTGGCGCGAGTGGGATCAGCGCATTACCGACTTCAACGAGAAAACCGGGCTGCTGGAGCGGTATCGCTGACGAAGACAGGCAAATTCTCAATTCTCAATTTTGAATTTTTAATAACATTGCAGATCTTTTGGAGAATTCTGCGATGTAATTCAAAATTAAGAATTCAGTGTTCAGCGCGGTCTTGGCCGCGCTGAACTGCGTGCTATTCTCCCTCGGTACGAAAGGACCTCACAATCGATCAGAAAGACGACCGGCGGATGCGCTTGATTGACGGCCAGTGGAACGATGCGGAAGCCGCGTTGTCCGAGTTGAGCAGCGACGACAAGAGCCGGCTGGTCACCGCGATCTCAGCCACCGATTCGATCTGGGATCGGATGATCTTCGACCACGCGACGTCCTTCGGTGGACCCGAGGTCGGCGACTCCCGGACGCTTTCGGCGGCGATCCTGGCGCGGTTGCTCGATGTCGAGTATGTGGCTCTGGCCTCCGCCGCCGGTGGGTCGCTCCCTCCGACCGGTGATCCAGCGCTCGATGAGGTCCTCGACACTGCGTGCCAGGATGCGCTCAATACCTTCGCAGATGAACTTCTGGGACCGGTGACCTTCGAGGGGTCCATGATTTACGGTCTGCCCATGTTGCTCGACAGCCCCGTCCCCGTCGGGGCGGTCCTTCTAGCGACGTCGCGCCCCCTCAGCCGGGAAAAGGAAGTGCTGCTGCGGGAGTTTCTCAGGCACCTCGACACCCGCTTGACGGCGGCCGAACGTCTCTACTCCCTCAGGAGAGAGCTCGCCGAGCTCAAGATGGAGGTCGGCAAGGCTTCTTCTTCCCCGGGTTCGACGACGGTGGGGAGGTCGCGATCAATCCCCGCGATCCCCGATGGATTCGACGAGACCGTCCGGGAGATGGCGCAGGCGATTCCCAAGATCAACCTCTTCGGGATCGAGTTTCCGATGACCAGCTTCGGCGACTTCTGCGGGTATTTCGTCGAGGTCACCGAGAGATATCTGACGATCCTGGAGGAGGCGGAGAGCCTCTATCTCGACATCCCAATCCCGGTGGACGCCAAATCGAAGGAGAAGGCCTCGGTGCCCTATCTGCGGCTGTTGGATGTCATCCGGATCCTTCTGCCCGCGGTGCGAATGATGTACCGAGTCACCCCCGAGGGACTCGCTTTGTATGCGACCCGGCACGGTGTGCCGACCTTTGCCGATCTGACCAGGGCGGCAAAGCAGCACACCGAGGACGAGACCGTAGAGCGGATCCTCGACATCATGAACGATCAGGGCGAAGAAGAAGAGGTCGATGCCCTCTATGCCCGCAGTCAACCGTATGAGTTTCGTGCAGCAAACCTCGGTGAGGTCTTTGCCTTGCTCGCGGCGCACCGGACCTTGATGTACCGGATGCCCGACCGGCTCGAAGCCGAGAAACCGGCGCTGTTGTCGGCACTGGTCAAATACCAGGCTGCGAGGGCGTTTCTTTTTGCCTATGAGCATTTTGCCGATGTGCCGCTCCGGGGCGAGAAACGCCACGACCCGAGGAATGCCCAGGCACTTCTCTTCAGACGCCGGAATGCGCCGTCCTTCGGGCTCCTGCTGCGGGCCTATCAACAACCGAAATGACCGGCAGGAAGACACGAATCGACACCGACGCGGCGACTCACTCGAAGCTGCCGCTGCCGACGGCGTTCGCCCTGATCGTGGCGGTGGTGATGATCGTCCTCGCGGTGGGGCTCTTTCTGACCCTGGCGAGTGACGACCGGCCATCCAGGCTCGTCATCACCACGGGCGTCGAAAGCGGCACCTACCACCAGCTCGGCATGGCCATGGCGGAAGTCCTCGAAGCTGAGGGCATCGCGGACGCGGTGGAGGTTCTCCCGACCGAGGGCAGTGTCGCCAATATGAAGCTCCTCGAGGGTCCGGATCGAACCGCCGATCTCGGCTTTGTCCAGAGCGATACCCGGCCGAGCGGCGGAGTCCGGTTGATCGCTCCGCTCTATCAGGAGGTTCTGCACATCCTTGTTTCGAAACGCCTCACCGAGGAGGTCGAGAGCGTCAGTGACCTCGAGGGGCGTCGGGTGTCCCTCGGCACTCCTGCCAGCGGCACCCGCTCGGTCGCCGAACGCGTGATCGAACATTTCGATGTGTCGGTGGGCGAAGACATCGATCTGCCCCCCGCTGAAGTCGCGCAGGGCCTGCTTGACGGATCCGTTGATGCGGCGTTCATGCTCAGCGCCATTCCCTCGAAAATGGTGGAGGAGCTCTGTCAGCAGGACGCGGTGCGTTTTCTGAGTCTGGGCGACCCGCAACAGCGCGGAAACGAGGCCGACGCCCTGGCGCTGGTGTTCCCGAGTCTGACCAGCGGGGTGATCCCGCGTTCGACATATGCGCGCCTGCCGGAGCTTCCCGTCGCCACGGTGGAGGTCTCGGCGTTGTTCGTGGTCTCAAGCGATCTCGAGAGCGGCCTGGTGAAGACCATCACCACGACCCTCTTTGCTCACCGGTCGAGCCTCATCGAGTCCGAAGGCGATCGGGTGATCGTCGCGCGCCGAATACGCGAGAAGTACCAGCCCGAAGCCGCATTGATTCCCTATCACGAGGGCGCCGTGACCTACTACCAAAGATCGCAGCCGCCCTTCATCGTTGAATATGCTGAAACCCTCAGTTTCGGGCTCACCGTCCTCGTGGGGCTGTTCTCCATCGCCGTGGCCGCGCGCGAGTGGATGCGGCGAAAGATGAAGAACCGGATCGACGTGTTCTATATCGAGGTCGAGGAACTCACGACGCAGCTCCAGGATCTCTCCTTCGACGAACTCGTCGCCCATCGGGAAGCCCTGCGGAACCTTCAACGGAGAGCCTTTGCCGAACTCGTCGCCGAGCGTCTCGAGGCCAATGACTCATTTACGATCTTCCAGGATTATGTGGCGAGCGAACGGCGTGCTATCGAAGCCCGGATCGTAGATTTTTCGGATCGCCAAGAGACCCCGCCTGAAACCAAAGACTAAAAACT
>CBESWV010000387.1:0-2990 GCA_965533305.1 uncultured bacterium
GCTGCGACTCCCACCAGAAAGGTGAAGTTGCCGATATAAAAGGCCCACGAGACCTGATCGCGCATGTTTGTCGTGATGAGCCCACCGGTGTACTGATTCCACCAGGCTGCGAATCCCCAGATGCAGATGATCGAGAGGAAACCGATCCAGATGTAGAAATTCCGGCCACCTTTGAAGGCGATCCTCGCGGAACCGGTGATGAAGGAGGTGATGTCTTTGAGCATGTTCTTCCTCCCTCAGGTGGCGTAGAAGTAGTAGAAACGCGGCTGGGTGTTGAGTTCTTCTTTGAGAACAAAGACCCTCTTCTCGTGCATCAGGTAGCGCATCTCACCAGCCTCGTCGAGCAGATTGCCGAACTTCCGCGCCCCCACCGGACAGATCTCCACGCAGGCGGGATACCGCCCCTTGCGGGTTCTCTGGATACAGAAGGTGCATTTCTCCACCACGCCCTTGGGTCGCGGCCGGTTGCCGAAGACATGGGTGTCGGGGTTGATTTCATCGGTAGCGATGGTCGGCTCGGTCCAGTTGAAGTGACGGGCGCCGTAGGGGCAGGCAGACATGCAGCATCGGCAGCCGAGACACCAGTCGGAGTCGATGACCACGATTCCGTCGGCTTCCTGCCATGTGGCCTTGACCGGGCAGACCTTGATGCATGCAGGGTTGCGGCACTGCTGACAGGCGACGGGGACGTAGAAGGATTCCGGCTCGGGGACCTCTTCGGGGTTGTAGTAGATGTTGGATTCGGCGAGATCGATGCCGTGTTCCTTCTTCATCTCGAGCACCCGGATCCAGTGGATCTGCGGGTCGCGCGACTGGTTGTTCTCATGGACGCACGCGTAGACGCAACGACGGCATCCGACGCAGCGCGAGAGATCGAGGCCGTAGGCGAATTCGACGCCGTCCATCGCCGGGGTATCGGTGATCGTGATGTCATCGCGGCCATATTTCTTCCGGCAGGTCTCCTCGAGGTCGGCGAGGATCTCCTCTCGCCGCGCATCCGAGAGTTCGACGAAGCGTCGCTTGAGGAGTCGTTCCACCCAGCCCGCGCTCTTGCCCGAGGCGGCGGCCGAGATCCCGGCCATGGCGGAAAGCCCGGCGCTGATCATGAGTGTCCGGCGGTCGATGCTCTTCTCACTCATGGGAGGCCTCCTCGATCTCTTCGATCTCCTCGGGCGCAGCCTGTGCGAGATACTGCGGTCTCACCGGTGGCGGTAGCGGCTCGATGGTGTGGAACGCGGGCGCATGGGGGTTGTGGCAGTGGGCGCAGAGCAGATAGCTCTTGCCGCCGTTCCAGTAACCCTGACGACGGCCGTGGATGCCCTGCCGCCAGTCTCGGAAAATGGTGCCGTGGCACTGACCGCAGAGAAGATAGGATTCCTCGAAGGGAATGAGCTTCCCGTTGATGAGTCGCAACACATCGCGATCGTCCGGGTTGTGACAGTCGAGGCACCAGCGATCGGATGGTCCGTGGTTGAGTTCGATGTCGTCGTGCATTTCGACCAGCTCACGCGGCTCGGGATTGACCTCCTGGTCGGCGTGGCATTCCGTGCAGGGGAAGTATCCGGTCTCGGACCAGGGTGGCGGAGGTACCAGGAATTTCCCGTCTTCCGGGTCGGTGCTGGCCTCCTCGGTGCCGGGGATCAGGCCTGCGTCGAAGTCGACCCCCTCGACGTCGGCCGGACCGAAGGCGACTCTGCCACCCTCGCCCTCGGCCACATGACCGACCCCTCCGCGAACGATGGAGAAGAGGACAAGCATGGAGATCGCAACAAAGGCGATGAGGAGGACGGCGAGGGAGCTGGAGCCCGGGAGGAGCTTCTCTGAATCGGATCCCGACGGGGCCGGATCTCTGGGTATTTCCACACTGTCTCCCTCTAGCCGCATATGGCGCCGCCTGGAAATCGATGCGCGAAGACCGTTGCTGTATCGAGAATCGACCGGTTGAATGTACTCCGTCCTTGACGTTGGTCAAGGATTTGAAAGAATGAGCGCATATTGTTGACCCATCAAGTCAGAATCGTCGGTTCACGATCGGACGGAGGCAGGACATGACGGTGGATGCGGAACGAAGCGTCTCGGGTCTGTGTCTGATGGTCCGTCCCGAACACCTCGACGGCGTGGAATCCCAGCTGCGGAAAATACCGTGGCTGGAGATCCATGCGCGCGAGGACGCCACCGGGCGGCTGATCGTGGTTCAGGAGCATGAAACCGTCAATGAGCACCAGGATGGCCTGCGCCGTCTGCAGTCCATCCCAAACGTCCTCACTGCCGACCTGGTGGTCCATCGCAAAATAACCGCGATGGATGAGGTCGCCCGAGGAGCGGAGGAACAATGAGTAACGATTTTTCACGTCGTGATTTCGTCAAGACCAGCGTCGCCGCGGCAACTGCAGCGACGGTGGGCGTCAAAATGGTCGAGAGTAGTCCGCTGCCCGACCTCGAGAAGGGCCTCGCCTGGGAGAAGAGCGTCTGCCGGTTCTGCGGCGTCGGCTGCGGCGTCGTCGTCGGTACGCGCGACGATCAGGTCATCGCGGTCAAAGGTGATCCGGAAAATCCAGTTAATCGCGGCCTGCTCTGCGCCAAGGGTTATGCCAACGCCTACATCATGTATGGCGCCGATCGGCTCCACCAGCCGTTGCTGCGGATGAAGGACGGCCGCTTCGACAAGGCGGGGGAGTTTACCCCGGTGTCGTGGGAGCGTGCCTTCGACGAGATGGAGGCCCAGTTCAAGCGGGCCCACGGCGAACTCGGACCCACAGGGGTCGGGATCATGGGTTCGGGACAGTACACGATCCCCGAGGGGTACGCCGCGGTGAAGCTCACGAAGGCCGGTTGGAGATCGAACAACATCGATCCCAACGCTCGTCACTGCATGGCGTCGGCGGTGGCTGCATTCATACAGGTCTTCGGGATCGACGAGCCCAGCGGGTGCTATGACGACATCGAGCTCACCGACACCGTGGTCACCTGGGGCGCCAACATGGCCGAGA
>CBESWV010000388.1:0-2942 GCA_965533305.1 uncultured bacterium
CATCGCACCATCGCACCATCGCACCATCGCACCCATGTCGGGTTGTTTCTGGTAACGATGCGATGGTTGTAGGGTGGGCCTGGGCCCACCTTCAGAGATGCGCGAGCAGGCCAGGCCTTGTACGACAGTCGAAAGGCCTTCGAGCAAGAAGTCCGCAATTCATAATTCATAATTCAAAATTGATGTTTGCGTTGGCTCCTACCGCTGGGTGGCGAGGAAGTCGGCGAGCCGGTGCTGATCCGTGCCTTTGAACGAGGTGAACCTGATTCCGAGTCCATCGACGCGGTCCGAACGCTGCTCGGCGCGTCGGCTGATCGTGCCCGAGCCCTTGATCGGCGCGGTGTCGGTGGGCAGACTGATCTCGAAGTCGATCTTCGAACCCTGCGGATAGTGCGAAAACCCGCGAATGAGCACCCCGGTGGAAGAGAGGTTCTGAGTCTGGCAGAAGGACTGGACCGGTTTGCCCTCGACATAGATTTTGATCCGCGCGTTGGTGGTCACGGATAACCGCGGCGCGACCCCGAGGAGTTCGGAGACCGCCACCTGAAGCTGGGAGGACACACCCCGGTCGCTGATAATCCTGTTTGCGCCATGCCCGAGATGCACCTTGGCGACCTCGAGGTGACGTTCAGGGGTGATGAGAATGACACCGCTGTGGTGGCACGCAGAGCCCGGCGACCGTATGGCCTTGAAGAATTTCTCCATCCCACCGGCGGAGATGGAATAACTGGTTACGACCACATCAAAAGGCGTGATCTGGACGTGGTCTCGGAGATAGTCATCCCAGGGCGCCCGGTGGATGTCGAATCCCAACGGCGACAGGACATTGACGATTGCGTTATAGACCGGGTCGTCGACGCCGGTTACGAGGATCTGGCCGCGGCGGTGGTTATCCATAGGGACCCGATTTTACCTCATGTCCCATCTCGGCATGTGACCGCCCCCACAGGAATCGTTCTTGCCAAAGATCAACGACCCACCGCCGCCGGGATGTAGGTGGGATCTCCGGTGCTTTCGTCGACCACTGATGCATGGGCGAAGAACGAGCTCGGGTCAGAACACGAGATCTCGGCCCATGCCTCGCCGGTGAAACCAAAGTCCCCGCCGAGCACCCGTTCGAGTTGGATGAAGCCGCGGGCCGGAAGTTCCACCACAATCATTCCGATGGGGGAGCCGTCACCCGAAAAGAAATCGAGGTGGCAAACGGCAGGGACGGGCTCGAGCGAGGTGATTCCGATGTTGGTACGGAAGCCGCCCGCCGAACTCAATCCAGCCAGCACCACCGTCGTTTCAGTGCCCGCCGCCTCAACGTGGGGGAAAGCGGGAATCAACTGGCCGTAGGTGCCGGAAACATCGTCGTTGTAGGTCCGGCTGGTGGAAACCACCCCCACACCGTTCGCCATCACGTTGAGCCAGCCCTTGCCCTGTTCACCAAAGAGTCCGCCCACCACATCGTCAAAGTGGAGGCTCTTTCCGGGCTCGAGCGCCATGGCCATGCTTGCGACCGACGAGCCGTCTTCGCGGTTGAATTCGATGGTGATCGACCGTTCGCTCTGGGTGGTGTTCACAACATCGAGTTGGGAACGCCAGGAAGTCCCACCCAGACCCGGCAACGAGGCCACTGCCGGAATGGCGAAGTCCAGCGTCGCAACCGCGGGCGCCATGTCCCGGGGAAGAACCAGAGTCGGATCGTGTGAGGCGTCGTCAACCACCGAGGCATAGGCGAGAAAGCTCGCACCGGCATCCGTCGCCGCGAGGGTGGCGTAGCCGCCCCTGACGTTTTCGTCGGTGAGCTTGTCGATGAGCGAAACCACCTGTTTGAACCCACCGGGGACCGCGTTGAGTCTCTTGGTTCCCAGATGCACGCCTTCTGAGCTGAAGAGGGTGACATCAACGGCGAGGTTGTCGTCGCCGAGATTGAGAACACCCACGTTGGTGTGGAAGCCGTCGTTGCCGGCCAACCCGACCAGCACATAGCGCCCGTCGCCCGAGAGAGCCTCACTGTGGTCCCAACCACCGATGAACTGGCCGTAGGTGCCGGCCGAGTCCGAGGCGAAGGTGCGCGAGACCGTGACCAGCCCGCGATCACTCGTGCGGAGATTGACCCCTCCGCTGCCCTCGGCCCCGGTTGCGGTCACGAGGTTCGGGATGACGCGTTGCGATCGTGGAGGAATTTCGTAGCCCGCATCCGGTTGGTCCGTCATCCGCTCGTCACCCGGACGGAAGACCAGGTCGGTGTAGAGGGTTTCATCGGTGGGGTTGAGCAGATAGGCGCGGGATGACCAGAAGGTGTCTTCGAGCCCGGGTCCGCTGGCGGCCGCCGGGAAACTCGCCAGGGCTATTGGACTGTCCGTCGCATGGGCCCGCAATGGAACCCTGGCCACCGGAACGGCGGGATCGTTGCTGTGAATCACGAGGTCGCCGTAGATGGTTCCTGAGGTGCCAGTGAGAAGTCCGACCTCGATGGGCACGGCCGATCCCGGTGCGACTTCCAACGGGAGGGCGGCGTCATCGATCAGCCGATAGGGAGTCTCGGTGTTCATCACCGTGATCCACAAGGGTTCCCCACCCGTGTTGGAAACGAGGACCGAGGCCGTAACCTCGTCATCGCCTACGCCGAGGGAGAGCGCCGGGGGATCGATTTCGAGACGCGGCGCAGCGTCACCCGTGCCGGAGAGGCCAACGGTCTTGAGGGGATTGGCAGGATCACCCTGATGGAAGATCACCGAGCCGGTCGACTCACCGACCACGGTCGGGTGAAACCGAACGATCACCTCGTTCGTGCTTCCGGGTGCGAGCATGGATGGAACCGTCTTGCCGAGGAAGAAGCCGTCGCCTTCGACGGTGGTCTCCACCGGCAGGGGCTGTCCACCGAGGTTGATGGCGTTGAAGTGGGCCTCGGCGGTTCCTCCAACCGAGGTTCTGCCCACGGAGGACGATGC
>CBESWV010000389.1:0-2921 GCA_965533305.1 uncultured bacterium
GGCGAGACCCCGACACTACAAAGGGCTGAGATCCATTGTCGGGCCGGCGTCTCGCCGGCCTGCCATCGCTCGAGCCGATTGTCCGCGGTCACCTCTTTGACGACGAACAGGGCTGGAATACCGAGACCAGCAGCAGAGCCGCTGTAAGATCGCGAATCTTCATGACGCCACGAGATGCCGAGCCAGGCGAAAGACGCCGCCAACCCCGAGGCTTGAAAGCGGTAACCTGGACACCAGGATTTCGAGAAAGCGGGAGAACAGTGCCGGGTCGGCGGCAAGCGCCCGCACCATTCGTCGCCGCAGCCGGGGACGGCCTTCGGCAAAGAGAACGAGGCTGGTCACAAAACGGGCGTCGCGGCGCAGCTGGCGGTGGGCGACTGCGTATGATTCCAGATCACCGGCTTGAATCGCCGCCACAAGGGCGTGAGCCTGGTGAAAGGCCAGGGTCAGGCCTTCTCCGGTGATCGCGTCGAGGGAACCAGAGGCGTCTCCGAGCAGGGCGAGATTGCCGCGAACGACGGATCGGGACCGCTGTTCAAGAGGCCCGGCGCCACGATCGGTGCTTGCCGCCGGTGCGCCGTCGAGCCGATCCACGAGTCGTGGGAAGAGAGCGAGAAGCTGATCAAAGGATGTCGCCCGCTGGGGCCACAACAGCGCAACCCCTACCGTACTGGGACCAACCGGGGTGACATAGGCTTCGCACCCGTCGGTCCAGTGGACCTCAACCAGATCGGTCCAGGGCTTGATGCTGAAATGACGTCGAATACCGAATCGAGCACCGCGGGCCGGGCCCCGGTCGAGGCCCGCCCATTTTCGAACGCGCGAGAGGCGGCCGTCGGCGCCGATCAGAAAGCGACCGAAAACGCGTCCTTGGGAGGACTCGACACCGTCGGCCTGCAGACCCGTGACCTTGGTGTCCCAGCGAAGATCCACGGCCACGGCCTCAGCCCGGTCAACAAGAGCACGGTGGAGGTGGGTTCTGCGGACACCGTAGCCGGAAGCGCGGGAGAAGAATCCTTCGGCGACGGTGTCGCCGTCGATGTAGCGGATGCCACGGAAGGGCGAGCTGCCCTCCGCAGGAAGGGTCACTCCGAGGGAGTGAAGACGCGCGATGCCGTCCGGCATGATGCCTTCACCGCAGGCGCAGTCGATGGGCGGATGGCGCTGGTCGAGCACCGCGACCGTCAAGCCCTGCATCCGTGCACCGATGGCGGCGGCGAGCCCGGCCGGCCCTCCTCCAACGATGACGAGGTCGAAGTTCTCAGCCACCTATGCTCCGAACGCTTCCGATACCCGAGACGAGAGTGCCGACGCACCCGGGGCTCGAATCTGGACGGTGGCGAGGAAACAACCGTCATCCACGGTTGATCCGCTGAAGAGTGTCAGTGACCGGCACATTCGGTGAGTCGCCCCAGGGCCTTGTCTTCGGCCCGGGATTTGATCTTGATGAGGATGAAATTTGCGGTACCCAGCACGGCAGCCGTCAACCAGGCGCCGTGAAGCAAGGGCAGAGCGAAGAGTTCCACATATGCCGCCACATAATTGGGATGACGGAAATACTTGAAGGGTCCGGTGGTGACCGGTGTTTCGCCCGGGACGGTGATGACGCGCGTGTTCCATCGATCGCCGAGGGTCGTGACGGCCCAGTACCTCAGGATCATGGCTGCTATCAGGAGCACGCCGAGGATCGCAGCGAGTCCGGGCACCCATGGTCGATCGAGCAGCCACACTTCGAGCAGCGCTGCGACGATCCATGCCGTGTGGAACACCACCACAAGCCAGTGGATCGGCTCGGCGTGTTCAACCCCGCCGCGGCCCAAGGTGCGGCGGGCATTGCGGGCCGAGAGTACGAGCTCGAAGATCCGTTCCCCGGCTTCCAGGGCGACGATGATGGTGAAGACCACCCTGGAATCGAGCATCGTCACCATCGAAGCAGCACAAGTTCGGAGCAGAACCCCGGGCCCATGGCCAGCATCATCCCCAGGCTGCCGGGTTCGGGCCGGTGGTCGTTCATCGTATCTTCCAGAACCATCAGCACCGAGGTCGAGCTGAGGTTGCCGAGGGTGCGCAGACTGTTCCAGGTGACATCCAGAGCCCCATCGGGCAGTTCCAGCGCCTCCTGCATGGCCGTCAGCACCTTGGGGCCACCGGGGTGAGAGACCCACGACCGTATATCTGAACGGCTCAGTCCGTGCTCACCGAGAAAACCATCGACGTCCCGACGCAGATACCGCCCGACGACCTCGGGCACATCCGCGGAGAGCACGATCTTGAACCCGGATTCCGAAATTTCCCATCCCATCACCTCTTCACTGTCCGGATAGAAGACAGAGCGACTATCGACGATCCGGGGGCCGTTGGACTGCCGTTCGGCGCCGACAACGACCGCCGCTGCGGCGCCGTCGCCGAAGAGTCCGGACGCAATCAGATTGGGGATCGAGAGATCGTGCCGTTGCAGGGTCAGAGAACAAAGCTCAACCGACAACAAAACCGCAACCTGATCGGGATAGGCCCGAACATAATCCGCGGCCCGGGCCACCCCCGCCGTACCGGCGACGCAGCCGAGGCCGAAGATTGGCATTCGTTTGACTCGTGAAGGCATCTTCAGCCGATTCATGAGACGGGCGTCAATGGACGGTGTGGCCACACCGGTGACGGTGACAAAGATCAGGGCATCGACGTCATCGACCTCGAGGCCGGCCTTCTCCAAAGCTCTGCAAATCGCGACCTCTCCGACATCCTGGGCGACCCGGATCCAGGCGTCGTTGGCATCACCCCAGGTCGTGAGTTCGTCGTACTCTTCCATCGGCAAGGCGAGGTGGCGTCCACCGACCAAGACGTTGCGATGCAGTGCCTCGAGCCGATCGAGGTTGTGGTGGCGTTTGGCCCAGCGGCTGCGAAAGGCGGAGAGAAGGGTCTCC
>CBESWV010000390.1:0-2913 GCA_965533305.1 uncultured bacterium
CTGACGGCGAAACGCAGACTGTGCCCCCTGGCCACCTGCCACGACACCGTGAGGCCGAACCTCGAATTGTCCTGGAGGTCATCACCACCGACGCCGTCGATGGTCGCCTCTCCGCCATACCAATAGTTGGCGTCCAGCGCCGCCCACAGACCCCGACGGAAGCGGTAGCGAAGATGGACCTGTGAGGAGTAGATGGGATCTTGTGTTCGCGTCGTGTCGCCGAAGAAATCCGAGTTGTCGGTGAACAACCACACGCCGACATAGGCATCGATGGCCCACTTGCCCATGACGTGGACGACGCCGACCTCCGGTTTGAACGCCCACCTGTTGGTGCCGATGTTGATGAGTCTGGTGGAATCGTACTGGCCGGTCGGAGCCCTGACCATCAGACTCGCTCCGAACAACGTCTTCGGGTTGTAGGTCGCGAACTCACGGGGGCTCATGGCCGGTCCGCCCAGAAGATTGACCCCGAGGCGCATGACCAGATCCCCGGTGCCCGATCGGTTCGCCGAAGCCGGTTCGCCGAGAAAAAGACCCTCGAGATCGCCGACCACGTAGGGCAGGATCACCGTCGCCGTTGCCGAGCGTCTGAAGAGATTGAGCGTCCGAGCATAGGTGAGGGATGAAGCTACGATATCGGCGTTCGCCTCCTCGATGGGACCCGACGGGTCAAAGGCGAGATCCCCGCTATTGGCAAAGGCGGACAGGCCGACGAAATTTACTCCATAGGGCGCCGGAGTGTAGGCCGCCGGAATGAGCTCCTGGGCGCCGGCATCGAGGGCTGCGCCCAGAATCATCAGCAGTCCCACAAAGAGGTTTTTCAGGCTGTCGAGTCTCAATCTTCCTCCGCTTCCAATCAAACCGGTCAGGGTGATTCTATGCGATCGGGGCCGTATCTTCGCGTTGAATGTCATCAAGTCACTCCCAAAGAACGCGGGTTCGGTGCCTGGCTCTCTTTTCGCAGCGAAAAGGTGCCTAGCTCCGCTCCCATCGCGCTCCCACCGGCGGGAGACGCTGCGTGCACCTCTCCGAGCCCAGCCGGCGGTGTTAAGCTCCCCACCCTTGAAAGGAGCGCCCATGCGTCCCGATGGCCGTCAGCCCAACGAGATCCGCCCCATCACCATCGAGCCCGACTTCATCCGTTACCCCGAAGGCAGTGTCCTCTGGCGTGCCGGCGACACCGTCGTTCTGTGCAATGTCAGCCTCAGTGACAAGACCGCCCCGTTCCTCCGTGGTTCGGGCGAAGGCTGGGTGACCGCCGAGTACGCCATGCTCCCCAGAGCCACCGACACCCGTTCCGACCGCGAGGTCAAAAAAGGGAAACCGAGCGGCCGGTCGCAGGAGATTCAGCGGCTCATCGGCCGCTCACTGCGCGCCGCCGTTCGCCGCGATCTCATGGGCGAACGCAGCCTGACCGCCGATTGCGACGTGCTCCAGGCGGATGGCTCCACCCGCACCTCGTCCATCTCCGGCGCCTGGACCGCCATGGCCATCGCTTTCTGCCGGATGTACGAACAGGGGCTCGTTTCCGAGTGGCCGTTGTCCGAACAGATCGCCGCGGTGGCGGTCGGTCTGAAGGAAGGCAAGGCCCGCGCCGACCTCGACTATGGCGAGGACTTCGACTGCGATGTCGATCTCAACCTCGTCTTCACCGGCAAAGGCGGTCTGGTCGAAGTCCAGGGCACCGCCGAGGGCGCCGCCTTCTCACGGGACGAGCTCAACACCATGCTCGATATGGGTTGGCTCGGCGCCCAGCAGGTCATGGCCAAACAGCTCGAGGTCGTGGGGCCCAAGCTCGAAGCGCTAGGGTTGGAGCTGCCGTAGAGACACGGACCATCGCACCGTCACAAACTCAGAAGACACAAAGACACGAAGTGGTCACCAAGACACCGAAAATTTGGATTGGTAGCGGTGTCGGTCGCGGCTGCTGATTGCTGACGGTGCACCTGCCACTGTTCCGGCCTCTGACACTGATTGCTGCGACTGCCATCGGGCACGGGCACGGGCACGGGCACGGGCACGGAAGAATGCTATAATACTGAAGGGAAAGGGTATTATGGGCACTCTCGAGGAACGAAGCGCTGAACGGCGCAAACGGATGGTCGCCAACCGAGCGATGAGCTTTGAGGAGGCCGAGGCCTGGGATCTCGACTTCTGGCAGAAAGCCGGGCCGGAGGCGAGACTCTCCGCCCTGGTGGCGATTCGGGAAGATCTCGCACTCATCGAAGCTGCGCGTTCACAAAACGTCAGTGAAAAAAGCTGATATGAGAACCGTCCCCGATTTCGAGGACATCCTGAGGTTGTTTGCCCAGCACGAGGTTCGATACCTCATCGTCGGCGGATTCGCGTTCACATATCACGCAAAACCACGCCATACAAAGGACATCGATCTCTGGGTCGATTCGACGCAGGAAAACGTGTCCAGAGTCAACCGGGCTCTCTCGGAGTTCGGCAGCCCGTCACTGATAGATCCGGAAAAATCGGACGAAATCCTTCAGCTTGGATCGGATCCCAACCGCATCGATATCCTCCGCAGAGTGGTGGATTTCGATTTCGAAGATGCGTGGGACAAGCGAATCAAGGCTCATTACGGCGAGGCCCCGGCCAACTGGATTGATCTCGACAGCCTGATTGCGATCAAAAGCCGAATCGACCACCCACGGCACAGGGAAGATACGAGAGTGCTACGACTGGTGAAGAATCGGCAGTACTCGAGCGAATGATGAGTTCGGTGTCGGGACCAAGAAGACATTGACACCTTGTGGGACCTAAACCTATACTCACTCTCCGCCATCGGGCGGTGTTCTTTGGAAACAAAATGTGCGGACTCGAGCGTCGGGGTGTGGCGCAGCCTGGTAGCGCACCTGCTTTGGGAGCAGGGGGTCGGAGGTTCAAATCCTCTCGCCCCGACCA
>CBESWV010000391.1:0-2905 GCA_965533305.1 uncultured bacterium
TACGGTCTCGAAGGCTGCGGTGACCACCGGAGCAGCCGCGGGTGATCAGATCCAACTCACCATCCGTGGTGAACTAGACGACGGCCGCTTCTTCGCCGCCGCCGATATCATCACCCTCGGCAGCGAGCCGGACGCCGTCGCAGCGGTTGATTGAACACCATCAAGCTTCATGATCGAACGCCCCGCCGTTTGGCGGGGCGCCTGTCCTTTGAAGTCTGGGACGGAATTTGCGGTGGCCACCTTCGACCGCAAGCACGTAGTCGCCCCGGAATTCACCGCCATCCCAGATTGAGCCGCTCGACGTGCAGCGATTGGGGCAAAGCCCCACCGCAATTCGTCCGACGAATTGCTAGCCCTTCGGCCGCAGGATCTCCTGGAACTCGGGGTCGTCCCGAATGGGATCAAAGGCCATGTCAACGTGAAGTCGGTCATGTTCGTGGAATCCCAGAGTGATGGCCTGCTGAAGCAGACGGATCGCTTCATCGCGTTCACCGAGCTGGGCCGCGATGGCCGCTCGCGCGAATGACGGCCCGCCCATGGTGAACGGCGCATCGACTGACGCCAGCTGTTTAAACATCTTATCGGCGGTTGTCCGGTCGCCGATCCGCGCGGCGGTGACGCCGGCCTGGGCTTGAAGCGGCCACGAATCGGGGTGCTCTTCGAGCATCCCGACGGCCAGTCGAAATGCTTGCTCGTGATCTCCGAGAAGAGACAGAGCATCGACGGAGGACTGCTGAACACTCCCAAGCTCCGCGAGTTCGAACTCGCTGTTGTTGAACCAATCGAGGGCGCGTTGCGCCATCAGGAGTGATTCCACCTCGTGTCCGTGCGCTCGAAGCTCAGCCGCCACGCCGACCATCATTCCACCGTAGCGTTCCGGTCCGTAGGAGGGTTCGGTCATCGCCTCCGCGATCACATCTCGGCACTCGCCGATCCGTCCGAGGGCCGCGAGCGCTCCCGCCTCCATTTCCCGAAACCAAATCGTACCGTGGAACCGTTGGTGCTCCTGCCACAGTCGCCGAAGGACCGCCAGCTCCTGCTCGTGCTGACCGAGAAGATGGTAAGCCTCAGCAGCATAGAAAAAGATCTTTTTGTTCTGGTTCGATGGCTGAACCGGATCCCATCGATAGTCCCGGAATGTGTCGAGTGCGAGTTGAGGACGGTTGGCGAACAACGCCACCTTGACCACCTGACAGGTTGCCATGTGATCTTCCGGGTGTTCGGCAGAGTATTCCTGAAGAATCCCGAGGGTACCGACCCAGCGGCCTTCGAGCCCCCAGCGTGCGGCGTCCAACAGCCGTTGCTGGCTCGACGTCAGCCTTGCCCGGTTCTCTTCGAGAGGTCGCACCATCGAATCAGAGAGCTGCCAGGCACCCGCTCCCCACGAAGCAAACGCCCCGTACAGACGAAGACGGTCAAACTCGGGGTCGATCTCCAACGCGCGATATAGATGTCTAAACGCGGCCGGATCGATCCCCGCAATCGGCAACGCCGTGAGCATTTCCCGAAATGCGGCCGGATCCGGGATTCGGTCTCCCGCCCCGAAGCGAAGTGAAGGGTGGAGTTCTTCCATGGCGGAGACGAAAACCCACCCGGCCAGCTTTTCGATAGCGACGTCCAGATCTTGAGGTGCTGTTCTGACGATGTCGAACCCACGCACGATGCGGCCGGTGATCGCGTTCTCAAGGGTCGCCTGCAGCTCGATCTCGTCGACGGAAGAGTACATCACACCGGTGACGACGAGACCGGCGGAGGTCGCGAACGCCACGTCATCGACGATGGCTCTAGCCTCGGCGCCGAGTGGGGCTCGGCCCTGAACCGTTCCCGTGACGACGTTGATCGGAACCGCCTCGAGCTCGTCGATGTCGGAGAGTTCCTCGATGATCCGACCCGCTACCCGGCGGCCGACGGCATCCAATGATGGGTCATCGCTCCGGTTGGCAAAGGGCACGACTGCGATTCGGTCGGGGTTGAGGGTAGGGGCCGCCACGACCGGCGCGTCCTCCACGGTGCGCCCGTTGAGGGCCCACCACGATGTGACGGCCGCGAAGATCAAGCCGGCGATCACGACCGGGAACAACCACCGTGATCGCAAACGCGCATTGACCGACGTCACCGTGCTCGGTGTCGCCATCATCGGCGCCGACGGGCTCGATCCAATGTTCTTGAGGCTGTAAGCGAGATCGGCCGCGGACTGGAACCGCGCCTCGGGCTTCTTCTCCAGACAACGGTGGACGGTGCGTTCGAGATCCACCGGCACCGTAGCCCCCGAAGACGAGAGCTGCGGCGGCTCTTCCTTGAGGATGGCCGCCATGACCTCGACCCCGGTGCCACCGGTGAAGGCGCGCCGGCCCGACGCCATTTCATACAGCACGCAGCCGAGAGAGAACACGTCCGATCGAGCGTCGGCCGGCCGGCCCCTGAGCTGTTCGGGCGCCATGTAGCCCACCGTACCCAGAACCGTGTCGGCCTCGGTGACGGTGGGACTGTCAACTTCGACCTCGAGCCCCTCGTCGAGGCTCGCCAAACCGAAGTCGAGGATCTTGACCCGGCCGTCGGCGGTGAGGAAGAGGTTTTCCGGTTTGAGGTCGCGGTGGACGATGCCCTTGCCGTGAGCGGCGGCGAGACCGCCGGCCACCCCGGCGCCGATCTCGGTGACCTTCTGCCAGGGCAGACCCGAGGGAGGAATCGCGGCGCGCAGACTGTCCCCCTCGAGGAGCTCGGTCACGACGTAGCTCAGGCTATCGGTCGCGCCCACGTCGTGGATCTCGAGCAGATTGGGGTGGGAAAGCGCGGCCAGCGCCCGCGCCTCACGGCGGAAGCGCTCGACCCGGCGAGGATCGGCGGCCACCTTGTCGGGCAGGACCTTGATCGCCACCTCGCGGCCGAGCTCGGAATCGCGCGC
>CBESWV010000392.1:0-2897 GCA_965533305.1 uncultured bacterium
GGTGCCTGGCTCCCCTCCCATCGCGTCCTCGGAGCGAATGTTCGCGTGTCTGCGCACCTCTCCCATCGCGCCGTGGCGCCGATGGGGACCCGCCCTCACCGTTCCATGGGGTGGGGGTAGAACTCGGCCAGGGCCTTGTCGGTGGGTGGGGTGTCGAGGGCCCACTGCGCGAAGTCGGCGATGATGGGATCCTCGCGAGCCGCCAACTCTCCCAGCAACGCGCCCATTCTCTCTTTCTGGTCGGGCGTGCCGAGGTGGAGGATGACGTTGGCGGCAAGGATGACCTCACCGAAGAAACGGCGTTCGGTCAAACCCGCGGCCATGTCCAAGATGGTGTCGAGCTGGCTGTCCGGCATTTCCAGGCGGAACGAGCCCGACGGTGCGCGTCGGAGATACGGCGCCAGATCGACGGCAGAGATCCTGGTCGCGGTCATCATTCGTTGCGGCGCCACCTCGCCGAGCACCACCGAGGCGAGGAGTGTGAGCTCAGGATCGCCGTCCCGCTGCGCGATCCGATACACGCCTCTGGTTCCGATGTGAATGCAGGCGAGCCCCACGAGATCGTTGATGATGATGACGTCTTCCTGTCGCAGGAGGCGGCCCATGCGGATGGCCCGCCGGCAGTCCTCGAGACCCATCAAGGATTCCTCGGCATCGACTCCACGAGCGGTCCAAGACCTCGCCATGGTCAGCATGACCAGTAGATTCGTGATTCGAGTCGCCGTACCTTCCATGGGGAAGACCACCGGATAGAAGCTCATGGAGGCCTGATCGATCCACGGCTCGGCTTCGAGCAGGAGCTCGTCATCCCCGGCGACGATCTGGCCGAGATCACCCTCGGCTTCGAACCGCCTCGACATCAGATCCTCGGCATCACCGGCCCGTGGGCCCCGGTCCTTCTCGAAGAGGGCGAAGAACTCCGCGGCGTTGCCGACCCCGTCACCGAGCGGGGCGATCAGATCGAGGTCGGTCTGAAACCGCACCGGCCAGGTCTTGGCCGATGGGCATGACCAGCAGGGGACCTCGAGCTTCGAGGCCGTTGTTCCCCGGGGCGACTCGACCCGGGAGTTCGGTGGGACCACGAGTCGACTCGACTGCCACCAGCGAAGCACGAGTCGGGCTCCGAGAAGACCACCGAGAACAAGGAGGATCGTGACGGCGGCGGTGATGATGGTTCTGATGGGGCCCGGTTGTGCAGTCATGAGGGATCCTCGTTTCCGATCGATCGGTTTGTTGTTGCGATGGCGTCCTTCGGCGCGAAGCCCCAAGCGGGAAGATCGACGGTCATGCGTTGAAGGCCGATGATCTCGGCAAGCTCGTCGTTGGACCCGGCAGCAGCTGCCAATGGGATCGCCGGTTTCGCCGGCCGTGCAGGAACCGGCCCACCGATCGCCAGATGACAGAAAATCAGAACGCCGATGGAGGCAGCCCACACCATGCGGGCGGGCCGACTCTCCCAGATCCGCATCCAGACGTCGGGCTCCCTGGTTCGATTCATGGCCTCACGGGCCGCGGCGACGACGCGCCCTTTGAGCTCGGGAGGTGGACCCGGCGGGACCATCTTTCCCGACATCAATTCAGTTTGATGACTCATGGTTCTTCTCCAGCAGGCGGCGGAGTTTGGTGATGGCGAGCCGGTGCCGGCTCGCGGCGGTGAAGGTGGGCACCCCGGTGATCCGGCCGATGTCTGCAAAGGTACAGTCGGCGAAGTGACGGAGCAGCAGGACCTCCCGCTGTTTGGCGGGCAATTGACCTACGAATTTGGAAACTGCCTGGGCGTCGACAGCATCGGCGGGGTCCTCCGACAACGCCTCAAGGTACGGGATCTGATCCAACGAATCGGCATCTCGCCGGTTCCGTTTGCGACAAAGATCGATGGCGATACGGCGGGTCACGGTCAGCAACCACCTCTTGGGGTGTCGAACCGAAACCAGGCGCGGCCCGTTCTCTGCAACCCGGACGAAAACATCCTGGACCACGTCCTCGGCGTCCTCGGGTGAACTCGTGCGCCATAGGGCGAGCCGGTAGACATCCGTCGCCGCCAGGTCGTAGAGCTCGCCGAGGGCTTCGACCCGACCATCAGCAACGGCGGCGAAGAGCTGCGACCAACGATCATCCTCTGCGCGTTCTCGCCGCACTTCATCGGATCTCGTTCGGCCGAGCCACACGGAACCGGATCTTGGGACCATTGTCTCCATGCTAGATGAGACGTTCGGGCAGGGCGATTTTGTCAGAAATCCACAGTCAATCACGGAGCGCGGGAGGGGCGCGTGCGGCGGCGCGTGCCTGGCTCTCATTTTCGCCGCGAAAATGGTGCCTGGCAACGCACGGGAACAACGATGGGAGAATCGGGCCCAGAAGCGCTCCCGAGCGTGGTTTCCTCATCGCGGGTGGCCGAGAGTGCCCCCCTTGACAATGTTCGGCGTCACACCCCACCCAACCTATGTATCCCGCGGTGCCGAACATTGATCAAGGACGGCACGTCCGTTCGAGGCCGAGTCCGCATACCCTCGACAGAACGCGGGATGGGTGCCTGGCACCAACTTTTTTTGCCGCGAACAAAGTTGCGTGCCTGGCTCCCCTTCCATCGCCTCCCCGGAGCGCAGGATCTGCCTGCGCACCGCTCCCATCGCGCTTCTCGAGGGGGGAGGCTCAAAGCGGCTGAAGCACAACCACGCGTTCGCAACCACCTGGGTCTTTGATCCTCCGGGCCACGCCAAGGCCCGCGGACGCGGCGAGGGCGGCCACGTCATCGGCTTGATCCTCGCCGATCTCGAGGACGGCGCCGCCGCAAGGTCGGAGCAGACGCGGAAGATCTTCGACGAGACGCCTGACAAGATCGAGACCGTCAGCTCCGCCATCCAGCGCCGAGGGCGGATCGTGGTGAACCTCCCTTG
>CBESWV010000393.1:0-2876 GCA_965533305.1 uncultured bacterium
GAATGAGCCTCGGCTCCCCGAGAGTCGATTCTTATGGTTTTGAGGCCGGCGGGGACGCCGGCGCGACGGCGGATGTGGGAACGCGGCCGGCGTCCTGCGTGTTACGATGGATGTGAATGCCGCAAATCACTTCAGCAGCCACATGGCAGAACCGTCGTTCGACGGACTCATACAAACAATCAGGAGGCAGTGAATGACCTCGAATCACGAGCAGCTCGAGCAGCAGACACCGAGCTCTGAGGAGCTTCAGAAGAGCCATCGGGAGTACGAACAGCGCCTCGAAGAGCTCAAGAAAAAGTCGTGGCTCACCCCCGATGAGGAAATCGAGGAAAAGCGCCTCAAGAAGCTCAAGCTGCAAATCAAAGACCAGATGGCGCACATGCGCCGCGCGGTTTCCTGAATCGAACCCAGATGATCGCCCCTGAGGGTTGGGTATTTGTTTGGATCCCGGTGTGCTTGGGCGGCGGCGCCTTGCTTCTCGGTCTTTCTTGGCTTGGCTGGCCGCTCATCGCCCTGGGCCTTTTCGCGCTGTTTTTTTTCAGGAATCCGGCTCGATACTGCGACCACAGCAACGAGGTCGCCTGTTCTCCGGCCGATGGCAAGGTCATCGTCGTCGGCAGCGCCCCCGACCAACTGGCCGAGAGAGGTCTCCCGAGACAGATCAGCGTCTTCATGTCGGTCTTCGATGTCCACGTCAATCGAGCGCCCATGGCCGGCGAACTCGTTGACTACCAGTACAACGAGGGTCGAAAGTTTTCCGCGTTCAAGGAAAAGGCGTCGCTCGAAAACGAGCAGAACCTGTCGGTCTGGGAAGGGCCGCTCGGCCGAATCGCTCTCAAGCAGATTGCCGGTCTGGTGGCGCGCCGGATCGTCTTCGATCACGCACTCGGCGACTCCGTCAACCGGAGTGATCGCATCGGCCTCATCCGTTATGGATCGAGGGTGGATATCTTTTTGCCCGACAATGCCCAGGCGCTCGTCCGGGTAGGTGACCGCGTCCGCGCCGGCGAGTCGCCGTTGGCCATCCTCGGCCGCTCCGCCGAATCGTGAGCCGCCCGGTCTTCCGCCGTCGCCCGGGCACTCAAAAGCTGCGCAAGGGTATCTATCTGATTCCTTCACTCTTCACGATGGCCAACATGTTCTGCGGCTTTCTCTCGGTCATCGAATCGAGTCGAGGCCACTTCGAGCCCGGTGAGGGTCATTTTGAGAAGGCTGCACTGCTGATTCTCATCTCGATCATCGCCGATATCCTCGACGGGCGAATCGCTCGAATGACCGGCGCCATTACATCTTTCGGGGAAGCCTACGACTCCCTCGCCGACGTCATCTCCTTTGGAATCGCGCCCTCGCTCCTTGCCTTCCAATGGGGGCTGTGGCAAGTGCCCCGGGTCGGCATGGCGATGGCCTTTCTCTTCCTCGCCGCCACATCAATCCGGCTCGCCAGATTCAACACGACGGCCCACGACAGCCAGGACTTCTCGGGACTGCCGAGCCCGGGCGGCGCGGGGGCCGTGGCCATGATGGTGCTGCTCTCGCCGACCCCGGTGCAACACCCGTCCTTCATTCCGGTGGTCGCGGTGGTGGTCCTGAGCCTGGCGCTTCTCATGATCTCCAACCTCCCCTACCGCTCGTTCAAAGACCTCAAGATGCGACGGCAATGGCCGGTGCCCACTCTCTTCGCCATCGCACTCATCTTCTCGCTCATCACCCTCGATCCGCGTCTGCTGTCGATTCTCGCAGCAGTCTATATTCTGTCGGCTCCGTTCAGCCTCCTCACCCGAGGTCTGCGGCGCGGCAAAGAGTCTCCTTCAATCACACAACCACCCGGGAGCACCGATGGCATCGAAAATCCTGATCACTGATCCATTAACCCTCATCGGACGAGAGTTCCTCCGGAGCCTCGAGAACGCTCCCGATCTGGCGGTCGAGGTGGACTACCGTCACACCTCCGACGATGACGAGCATCAGATCGCGGAACTCGGGGCGAAACCGGGGCTGGTCCCCCCTCTTGATGATCCCGCTGAGATCGCCGGGCTCGGAATCGTCGTCGTCACGAGTGATACCGAAACCGAACGCACCGGGCACCTCGAGAATCTTCTGATCCGCCACCCGGAAGTGGCGCTGGTGGACGTCAGCCGCCTCCCCAGACTGGCCGAACTGACCATCCCCGCCATCGGCGAGACAGTCGAAACCACCGATCGGTGGCACCTGCGGGTTGCCCACCCGTCGCTCGTCGCCGCGGCCAAGATCCTCATCGCGCTGCGGCCGCTCGAACCCATCCGCGGCTCCGTCGCGGCTGTGGACCCGGTCTCGATATTCGGTCGCGGCGCGCTGGAAACCATGGTGGAGCAGGCGGGTCGCCGGATACAGGGCGGAGAGCCCGAACACGACATCGACGGCCATGTCCTCGCCTTCAACCAGGTGGCCGTCGACGCCGATGCCCTCACCGAAGAGGCCGCCGACCTCATCCCGGGCACCCCATTGGCCGTGACCCGCACCCTCTCGGGTTGTTTCCACGGCCATGTGGCTCACATTGCTATCGAACTCGCCGACGGGGTGGACGACCCCGAGCTTCGCGAGGCCTTCGAAGCGGCCGACGACATCGTCATCGGCGAACCACCGATCAGTCTCGAGGTCGTTCCCGATCGGGACCACGTCCTGCTCGCCCCACCACAGCTTTCACCCGACCGGAGAATCGTCTCCATGACCGCGATGATGGACGGTCTGAGGCTCGGGGGAGCGTTGACGGCGGTCGAGATTCTGCGCGCGATGACCATCAACTGAAACCTAAGATGAGCGGTTCTGCCGGATGAGATGTGCCAAGATCTTGATGCTCTGGTGCTTGCGAAAAGCGCAGGCATACCCGTTGGTATTCC
>CBESWV010000394.1:0-2861 GCA_965533305.1 uncultured bacterium
TCGGTCTGCGGAGCTTCAAGTTCAAACAGATGGTCCACCCGACGGTGCTCACCGACGAGGAGTGGCGGAGCTTTCAGATACCGGTGCTCTTCTTGGTCGGGGAGAACGAGGTGATCTACTCGATCACCGGCGGTGAGGCGGTCGCGAAGCTCAACAGCGTGGCGCCGCAGATCGAAACCGAGCTCTTCACCGACTGCGGTCATGATCTCAGCCTGGTCCAAGCGGATCGGTTCAACCGGAGGGTGCTGGAGTTTCTCAACCTGAGTCAGCTGGCTGAACTGGATGACGAGATCAGTCGGGAGACCGAGACGATCGAGTGAGCCTCAGCCATCAACTTGCGCACGAGACGCGCGCCCCTCAATGAGTCCCAGCTCCATCCGGTTTGAGTCCACGGCCATTGTGGTGCGGGCGTCCCGCCCGCAAGTGGCGGACGAGGTGAGGCCGTCGGACGGGAGTGGAACGATCCAGCCCGAGCCTGACGGACAATGCGGGACAGACCTCAGTGGATACCGGCGCTCGATCTTCGAGGGCATTTGGTGTCTTCTCCGCGTACCTGGATCAAGCTACACTGCCGCCCGACGCATCTGCCGGGAGGTGTGATGACGCGCAGCAAGCTCGAGATGCCCACCTACACTACCGAACGCCTCGCCGAGATCTTCGAGTCGTATATCCCATTCAACAAGTTCCTCGGGCTGCGCTGCCTCGAGATTGAGCACGGCAGTGTCCGTGTCGAGTTGCCGTATCGGCCGGACCACGTGGGTAATCCCGAGATCCCAGCCCTCCACGGTGGCGCGATCTCGGCGACCCTGGACACCACCGGCGGGCTCGCCGTGTGGTCCCAGGCAGGGCCCAACGACCGCGTCTCGACCATCGATCTCCGGGTCGACTTTCTCCGACCGGGTCGCGCCGAGCCACTGATCGCAGTCGCCCGGGTTGTTCGTCTGGGCAACCGGGTCGGTGTCGCCGAGCTTCGCGCCTTCCACCCGGATTCCGAAGATCGGCCTGTGGCCGCCGGGATGGGGGTCTACAGCGTCAAACGGGACAACAGCGGTGAGGGCGGTGAGTGGGAGTGGAAGACGAATTGATGTGGGAAACGAAGAAAGGTCGTGGGTGATGATCCGCAGTCGTTGTGTATCGGTGGCGTTCCTCGTGTGTTGTCTGTTGATGACGGGTGGTGTTTCCGCGGCCGATGATGCAACGGGCCTGCTCACCGCCGACACCCTCGCGGGACTCGAGTTGCGCGGCATCGGGCCGGCCTTCATGTCGGGGCGGATTTCCGATATTGCCAAGGATCCATCCGATCCTGCCACCTGGTATGTGGCGGTGTCGTCCGGCGGGGTCTGGAAGACAGTCAACGCGGGCACCACATGGAAACCTATCTTCGACCGATACGGCTCGTATTCCATCGGTTGCGTCACCATCGATCCCAAGAACCCATGGGTGGTGTGGGTCGGCACCGGTGAGGCCAACAGCCAGCGCAGCGTCGGTTGGGGCGATGGAGTCTACAAGAGCCTCGATGGGGGAGAGACCTTCACTCGCATGGGTCTCGAATCCTCGGAGCACATCGCCAGGATCATCATCGATCCGCGGGACTCCGATGTGGTTTACGCGGCATCGCAGGGCCCTCTGTGGGCGCCGGGTGGCGATCGGGGGCTCTACAAGACCACTGACGGTGGTTCGACCTGGGAACGGGTCCTCGAAATCAGCGAGAACACCGGCGTAGCCGATATGGTGATGGATCCGCGAAATCCCGACACCCTCTACGCCGCCGCCTTCCAGAGGCGCCGCCGGGTCTGGACCCTCGTCGCCGGTGGGCCCGAGTCAGCGATCTTTAAATCCACCGATGGTGGCGGATCGTGGCGCAAGCTCGAGAAGGGACTGCCACAGGTCCACATGGGTCGCATCGGGCTTGCCCTCGCACCGGAGAACCCCGATGTGGTCTACGCCACCATACCCGCCGAGGGTGATCACAGCGGTTTCTATCGTTCGGTCAATCGGGGTGAGAGCTGGGAGCGGATGAGCGACTATGTCCCCATCGATCCCCAGTACTACCAGAAGCTCTACCCGGACCCCCACCGCCCGGATCGGGTCTACTCCATGGACATGCTGATGCAGGTCTCCGATGACGGCGGCCGCAGCTTCGAACCCATGCCCTGGAAGAACCGCCACGTGGACACCCACGTGATGGTGTTTGATGCCGATGATCCGGAATACCTGATGGTCGGCGGCGATGGTGGAATCTACGAGTCGTGGGACCGTGGGACGAAGTGGAAATTTGTCGCCAATCTGCCCATCACCCAGTTCTACCGGGTGGGGACCGACAACGCCGAACCGTTCTACAACGTTTACGGCGGCACCCAGGACAACAGCAGCCAGGGCGCCCCTTCGCGCAACACCAGCCGCCATGGGATCACCAACCGCGATTGGTTCGTCACCGTCACCGGCGACGGCTACCAGACCCGGGTGGACCCCGACGACCCGAACATCGTCTACTCCATGTTCCAGTACGGCGGGTTGGTGCGCTATGACCGGCTCAACGGAGAGATGGTGGATATCCAACCCCAGCCCGAGGCCGGCGAAGCTCCCATCCGGTGGCATTGGGATTCGCCGTTGATCATCTCTCCGCACTCGGGGAGCCGACTCTATTTCGCCGGCAACCGGCTTTTCCGCTCGGACGATCGAGGCGATAGCTGGAAGCCGGTGAGCCCGGATCTGACCCGAGGCATCGACCGCAACCAGCTCGAGGTCATGGGCCGGGTGTGGAGCGTCGATGCGGTGTGGAAGAACGTGTTCACCTCGTTCTACGGCAACATCGTCGCCCTCGATGAGTCGGAGATTGTCGAGGGTCTGATCTACGTCGG
>CBESWV010000395.1:0-2843 GCA_965533305.1 uncultured bacterium
CGGCGACCAACTCGGTCCTTCTACACCACCGTCGTTCAAGCCACGCGTGTCCGAGGCAAGAATGCGATGCCTTTGCGATGGCCATAGCGGTCGTAGTGTTCTTTGCGTTTCAAAAAGTGGCGCTGAAAGAGTTCTCGAAGGGCGGTTGGGTTTTGAAACACAAAGGACACAAAGGACAACGAAGGTTTCACGAAGTATCGCATTTTTTGACCCGGGCTCACTCCGACCCTGAATACACAAGGGGCCTTGCGATGAGTCAAGAACTGACCTTTGTGGCCCTCTTTGTGGCTCTTCGTGCCCTTTGTGTTTCAAAACCCTGCCTGCTTCCGGTAGCAGGTGAGGTGGCCGTCGGTGTAGAAGCGGTTGAAGGTCGCGGGCAGGAAGCTTCCGAGGCAGTCGGCGATGCTGAAGATCACGACCTCGGACGGTTCGTTTTCGAGGGTGTTTGCGAGTCGTCGATAGAAGCCCTCGCCTGGGCCTTGTGGTCGGACCGGGCGATAGAGATAGACAAAATTCCACCCGCCGAGCTTGGTCTCGAGAACATCATCCGCTCGCCACTCGACCCGGGTCTCCGGGATCTCCAGCCAGTCCTGAAGCCGTCGGCCGATATCCACCATGACGCTCGAGATCTCGATCTGGCAGCAACGGGAGTGGGGGTACAGCTTCTGCATGAGCAGCGCCTGCAGTCCGTTCCCGGCTCCGATATCGACGCTGACCGACTCGGGGTGAATCCACGCTCCGGCCTTGAGGATGGGGCTCAGGCCTCCGGCGTGGCTCCAGTAGCCGCCGGTGGCGTTGACCCGCTGTCGTTCCGCCACCGTGTAGGGCGCTTCGTGCATGTGGAGATGGGCATAGAACTCGAGAAAGCGTTCCTCGAGAAGCTCGCCGTCGTCGCCGTGGGATGCGGCTTGAAACCGATCCCTGAGGGCTGAGAACTGCGGAAAGAGCTCCGCCGCGTCGGGTGGTTCGGGCAGCGTCGCGAGCAGATCCATGAGGACGATCAGACGTTGTCGTTCGATGGCCGCCCGACCGTCATCCGAGAGAAGGATCGAGACATGCTCGAGGTCGAGTGAAACTCCGTGGTCGGTCATACGTTCTTGTATCACAGGAGGAACCGCGATGCGCTATCCGGAAGGATCGGTTACGGGATGAGGGCTGGAGATTCTTCAACCGCAAGATGCACTACGAGGTGGGGTCCGACCTGCTTGAGGTCGATCACCGACACCCCCGGGCGTTCGAGTTGAAGGACGAGATGGAGTTCCCCCTCGGAGGTCTCGGCATCGTGAACCAGCCTGATTCGCTCGAGGTTGGGACCGCTGATCTCGATGGTGCGCGGCAGATCGGGTGCACTCATGCCGCGAAGACTCAGGATGATCCGAGGAGGTTCGTCGGTGATCTTGAGGGTGCGTGCAATGCCGTAAGGGATTCGCCCGTCAGCGGTGATCCGAAGGAGCGTCGAACCGTCGTTTCGGAGGTTCGCCACAACATCGACGACGTGGTTCGCGATCTCCGGTTCGGCCTCGGGAGTCGGGGATGAGAAAACCGCGACGGGCTGGGTCGGGGTGGATGAGGGAATCGGCTCCGGGGTGGGAGTCGCGACTATCGTCGGCAGCACGGGCGGAGCGGGCAGGTCGGGATACGTTGGGGCGGACGTCACGAATGGAGTCATGGTCGGAGTCGGAGAGTCTCTGTTGGGCGTCGGAGACGGAACGAACGGCGGCTCCGGCACGGGTGATGGTTTCGGGGCGGGTGTCGCCGCGGGTTCGTACGGAGAGCCGATCGCCGCGACGAGTTCATTTCCGCTGTGCATCAGATCCAAAACCTGCGCGGCATCCGAAGCGAAATCGAGGATAATGTTCAGTTCCGGGGGAGAAACATCGGAGGCGTACCCCAGCCGCAGGCGGGTCACATGTCGATCCTCGATGACCATCACCTCCGGTTCGACTCGATTGGTGATGCCCTCGATCACGATCACGGCGCGGGGAGGGTCCCCGATGGGGTATGAGCGAAAGGCTGACGACTCGAGGGGCTCGGCGCAGACGACGGTGATGGTGGTATTGCCATCGGAGTCGTGTCCCCAACTGATGGCGTTGACGGTGTTGGCTGTGGATACGGGAACGGCGATGATGTGGAGAAGCACCGCCAGGACTGCGATGGAGACCGGATCCACTAGCGTGCGGTCATGATGAACTCGTGGTCGCCTTCGGAGCATGGCGCATGATACCCCACCCGGTTTCCAAAGGTTCGAGTGAGGTCGCGTAGAATGTCTCGGATGACTGACGATAAGAAGACCTCAAGGTTTGCCGGTTTGGACCGGGTGGCTCTCGCGAATCTGGAAGAGGCCTCCATGTCCGACGACGAGCTTCTGGTCGGCGAACAGACCGCGCTCAATACGTTCTTCGACATCGCCAATGCTCGGCGGCTCAGCCTCACGGTTGTCGGCCTCGCTTTCGTTTCAGCGATCTACGCCATTGTGATGTTCGCATCGGATTCGATGACGCGCGGCGTACTGGCGGGTCTGGTTGTGATCGCCGATCTTCTTTTCCTCCGCTACCGCAACGCTCCCGGCATCGCCCGCAATCTCCGCCAAGCGGTGGCGGCGGTGCTCATCGGACACCTCGTCCTTTTCCAGCTATTCCATGGTTCCGCCGATGGTGGAATCGGCTTCTGGTTCTTTGCTTTTCCCATCCTGGCGGTCCGGTTTCGTCTGGCCTCGGGAGAGACGGTCGCTCTCTTTGGTTCGCTGTTTGCGGTGGTGGCGGTTCGCTTGGTCGGTGAGAGCCTTGTGACGCGGCAGTCCCCGCCGTTTCTCAGCCTCGTGCTTTTTGCCCTGCTCTTTGTCG
>CBESWV010000396.1:0-2839 GCA_965533305.1 uncultured bacterium
ACGCGGCTCCGGGACGTCTTACCTGCACAATGCCGAGCCCGGCACGTCCCGGTGGAGAGGGCTTTCCATCCGGTGCGCGCGGTGTGGTGCCATTTGTTGCATTGTTCGGCGGTGAGCCTTCTTGGCGAAGGTGAATCGTCGATGCCGATCAATGCAACGGGTGGCACCGGAGAACTCGTCACGAATGTTCCTCGACCGGACCGTGGCAGCGGACATCGGGATCGGGAACGGGATCGGGATCGGACGCAGACACGGATGCGGATACGGCCGCTGACCTCCTCACCTCCTCACAGCGAGCAGAGTGAGCGCTGACCTCCTCACTTCTGCACCCGAGTAATCACGAACGGGTCGTCCCCCTTCATGAAGCTGACCTCGACGGTGGTGCGCTGGCCATCGACGATGAGAACCGTGGTCGTCAGCTTCCGGCCCTGGATCATGACCATCATCGGATGCTCGCCCGCCGGAATCTTGGTGAGATTGAATCGGTCGTAGGCCTTGTCGTGGATCTCATCCCTGAACCAGATGGTGCATCGCATGGGTTTGGAGATCACCCTCAGCGATCCCATTCCATGGTGGACAATCTCGACCTTGGAGGCCTTGAGGTCACCGTGAACGGTGTTCTCGGTCCCCGGTTCGATGGTGATGACCGATGTCACCGTCTGATAGCCGTCCTTTTTGAAGGTGATGGTGTGATCGCCCACCGGGATTCCGCCGATGGAGAGCTGTGGAGTGGTCTTTTCTTCGACTCGGCCGTCGATCTCCACCGTGATGTTCTGCGGGGCGGAGGTCACGACCAACGATCCCACCTCCTGAACCAATGGCGCGGCCGCCTTCGCCGAGGTGGGCAGCGCAACGACGACCGGGATGAACTTCCCGACCTCGACCTCGATGGGCCGGTTGATGACATTCACCTCAAAGCTCTGGGGCTGGAAGCCCTCCTTCTCCACCCGGATGGTGTGGCGACCCCTCTTGAGATCGCTGAGGAAGAGCCCGTCTTCCTTCGCACTCGTGGTTCCCATGAGCTCGCCGTCGAGGTGGATCTGCAGCCCCGGCTCCGCCGAGACCTGGATCCCGCCTGCCGACGACACCGCGGTCACGGCAACCGTGGTTTCACTCACGGCCTCGCTCGCCGGCGCTGGGTCCACACTCGCCCGGGTGTCCACCGGGACAGGCTCCGACTCCGAGAGAGTCGCGCCGGCGGCGACGGCCGCAACGGCGGCGACGGCCACGGGTAAGACGTCCTCGGTCACGGGGGCGATCTCTATACTTGGAAGGACAAGGGAGGAGCCGAGACGCCAGTGGGGTGCGGCATCCAGAGGCTCGGGCGGCCACGCGAGACGGCCCGCGAAATCGACGAAGGCGTCCGCGTCGGAGCCCAACAGGATCCGATCCACGGCGAGTTCGGACACCACGACGGCGACACGATCGACATAGTCCTGAAGACCGTCATACCTCGCGTCGATGGAAAGCCGGGGATCGTTGGTTGCCGTTCGTTCTTCTTCGGTTGTGGGAAAGATCCAGAACGACCCGTCAAACCGGCTGAGATACTCGGGGGCGCCGACCGCGGTCGCCCTCGGGTTCCAACCCTGGTAGGTGCCCAGCGGCACCGCCAGCTGGGGTAGCCGGATGCCGCCCAGCCCGTTCCCGTCCTGGTCGAACGCGGGCACCAGGGTCTGGAAGGTCTCGCCCATTTCGGGTGGCACTTTTGTGAACACTCCGGTTGTCCAGAAATCGGTTCCGTAGTCGACTCTCGGCGGCCGCAGATTCCGGCCCGGATGACGCATCCCCGGAATCGCGGGGAAGCGGTTCCGGTGCTCCTGGGCGGTGATGAGTTCCCCTCGATCGATCCGCGGATACCGGTTTGGGGGCGGCTCAAAATCCTCGCTCGCCCACCGATTCAGATTGACCAACATGGCCCGCTGAACCGGGGCCACACCGAGGGGATTGCGCTCGTGTTCGGTGATGGTCCGGGCTCGGGTCGCCGCGCCGCCGTGGGGAGCGCCATTGGTCATGTAGTAGCGGACGAGGGGGTGGATCTGAGCATCAACATTGCCCTCGGGATCGGTATGGACCAACGATGCCGATCGTGTCCAATACTCGAGGGTGTTGTTGGTCATGATGATCTTCGGCATCCGGTCGAGCCGTTTTGCCTCGACCAACACATCGTTGTCCATCGGCGAACCATCGGGGAGAAAGTTGAAGGGCGGGTGGTCTGCCGGGAAGTAGTTGCCTTCGAGATGGCTGGGGTGGTGAGTGGTCTGGGCGAAGCGGTGGTTGAATCCACCCTTGCCGCCACCTGCTACGTGGATCCTCGCGCCCTCGAAGACCATCCGCTCCTGCTCGTCGACGTGGAATCCCTGCCACAGCATGTGGACGATGAAACGACCCGATTGCGAGACCCCGAAGATGTAGGCGAGATCCATGGCCGAGATCCGTTGCCCGTCGCCGGCTCCCACCGCCAGCGGGTTCGGGTTGCCATAGTGATCCGTGCCCTCGAAGTGGAAGAACGCCATGGCGTCACGAACCGCCGCAAGCCCGAGTCCCACGACCCGTGGGTTCTGGACCTCATAGATGAGCTCGTAGATCTTACCCGGAAGGAGACCGCCATCAACCGTGATCTGGGTCGGATCGGAAACGAGCACACCGTTTTCCGAGCGGGAGAAACTCCACTGGTCATTGGGGAGGGTCCTGCGCTGGGCGGTCGGATCGTCGCGAACCGTCAGCACCGCTGCCGAGTTGTCGCCGGGATCCATCGCGGGATAGCACCGACTGCTGCCCCAGGCGAGAGGCATCGACGGCGCGGGCCCGCGCCCGAAGCTGTTGACGATCTCGGCCGCGA
>CBESWV010000397.1:0-2838 GCA_965533305.1 uncultured bacterium
TAGGGAATAGAGGGTGGATGGATTTCGGAGGGTCGTTTGAGGCTGATTTTCGTCGGATTCGTTATTCATACTGGTGGTATGGGCCAAGAATACGCCGAAAATCGGGCCAAACGACACCCGAAAGGCGCCGCCTATTCTATTCCCTACACGCTCCCAGGCTCGGCGCGTTGCAGTAGAGGAGGTTTTTCAATCCTCCCGAGGGAATCATTGATGATTTCTTGAAGCCCGCTGCTATAATCGCATCAAAATAAGCATCAATAATGATGCCTATATCGGAGGCTTTTGAGATGTCGTTGACTCGCACCACGGTGGCGCTGCCCGCCGATCTGCTCCGCGGTATCGATGCCGTCATTCGCACCGGTTGTGCGGCAACCCGCAACGAGTTCCTGGCCACAGCGATCCGACGCGAGCTCGATCGAATTCGGCGAGAAGTTGTCAACCGCGAGTTCGAGGCCATGGCCGACGACCCGATCTATCAAGAGGAGGGTCGACGGATCGTCGAGGAGTATCGTCTCGCCGACTGGGAAGCTCTTCGCGTCGCCGAGGACGACTCGTGAACCGCGGCGAGGTCTTCCTCACGCGACTCGATCCATCTGAGGGTTCTGAGCAGGCCGGCACGCGGCCGGTCGTGATCATCAGCCGGGATGCAATCAATCGTTCAAGCCCCGTCATCATCGTCGTTCCATTGACCTCGTGGGCCGAAGGGCGGAGGATCTACCCCAGCCAGGTTTTGATCCACGCCCCTGAGGGAGGACTCGGGGCCGACTCTATCGCGCTCGGGGAGCAGGTGTGCGCCATCGCGCGAAACCGATTGGTGAGTCGGTGGGGGGCGCTCGAGCCCGGGACCGTGCGTCGCATCGATCGCGCTCTGCTGATCGCGCTCGACCTCCCGGGCCAATTCGACTGACGAGGATCAACGACCGCGAACCATCGGGAAAGAGGGTTTTTGCAAGAGGCTCAGGCTGGAAGGAAAGCCCGGTGGCCGGAGCCACCGGGCGTTGATGGTCAGTCGTTTCGAACCGCGCAGTCGAAGGGCACCCGGGTGTAGCTCGCGATTGAAGGCGGCATGGTGGCCACCGGCACGTCTTCAAATGGGGTCTGCCCCCAGGCGTAGAGTTCGGCTTGGCCGAAGTCGATTTCGAAGTGATCGCAGTCCTGCATGGTCATCTCGCCTCGAATCCCGGCGATATCGGGGACGCCGGCACCAGGGTCGCTGAGCTGGCTGGGGCCTGCAAGGGTGACCTGCGCCCAACTGTAGGTATACCGACCGGTCTTGTGGATCACACCCCGCCAGGCCGTCGAAGTCTCCCATGGAGGCACGTTTCCGATCCCTTCGCCCACCACCGAGAAGCAGCCGCCGCCCATGGGTTCGATGGTCATCACAAATTCCAGGCCGAGGGTTTCGTTTTCTCCGATCCAGGTGCCGGTCGGTCCGCACCATTTCCGTCCGGGTTCCCGTTCCGCGTCCTGAGCCGACACACCACCCGCCCAGACCACTGTCAACACTGTCGCCACCACGATGATCCTGCTCGCTCTTTTCATCTTTCGACTCTCCTTTCCGCTGGTTTTCTTCAATGTGGAGCCCAGGGACGGAAGAGTCGTGAAGGAAAGGTGGTGTTTTTGTGCGGAAAGCCTGCGGACCTTCCCCGCAGCCCACCGGGCGATCCGCTCACCCGTATCGGAAGGGTGGAGCGGGTAAAGGGCAACCGCTCGGCGGCCGATCTCGTACAATGGTATGAAATGGCCATTGGAACAGATGATCCAACGTCGCGTGTCGAGATCTTCGCTATGGAAGAGTGGACCATCGATCCGCAACGTCATCTGGTGACCAACGGCGAAACCTCGGTCCACCTCGAACCCAAGGCGGTGAGTGTGCTTGTCTGTCTCGTCGAGCATGCGGGCAGCGTCGTGTCGCGTCGGACGATCATCGATCGGGTCTGGGCCACCGAGTTCATCGCCGATTCGACGCTCACCCACACCGTGGCCGACATCAGAAAGGCCCTTGGTGATGACCCTCGCTCACCACGGTTCATTGAGACCATCCCCAAGAAGGGCTACCGGTTGATGCCCGAGGTGCATGGATTCACCGCACCCGCAGCTCCAACGAAGCCGGCAGCTCCCCGGCCACCCATGGTCGTCATCGCCGGAGGACGCGTTCGGGCGGCGGAAGCAGTCTCGGCCGGCCCGTTCGAGCACGTGCTGTGCATCGCGGATCGCGAGATCCCGCTCTCGCGGACGGCTGTTATCTTCGGCCGTGATCAAAGCGCCGATGTGCAGATCCTCGAGCCTGAAGTCTCACGGAACCATGCCCGGCTCGAGATCGCGAGAGACAAGGTTCAGATCGAGGATCTGGGGAGTAAGAACGGGACGCGGGTCAACGATCAGGGGATCGCGGGACGACACGAGTTGAGATCCGGTGACGTGATCGAGATCGGCGCCACCACCGTGGCCTACTGTTATCGGTCCGATGATCCGACCAGCACCCAGGAAGAATTCTGAACACCCTAGTGGCGGGGGGGCGCCTCGTTCACGCGCCGGCCTCGTGCCGTTCGAATCACAACTGACTGTCGTCGCCCCAGTGCTCGAGCCTGGCCAGATACTCCCGATCATCGTAGCGCGCGAGATCGAACGCCGGCGCCCAGTCGGGAAGTCTCTCGCCGGTGATGTGCGCCGCAACGACCTCGGCGGTGCCCATGGATGCCATCAGACCGAAGCCCGAGAGCGCGCCGTGGACAAAAGCGCCTTCCACCGGAAGTGGACATGCCAGCGGCCGATTCTCACGTGTCTTGGTGTAGTAGCCGCCGTCGACAAACGGTTTCGGCAGCCGGTCGATGTAAG
>CBESWV010000398.1:0-2807 GCA_965533305.1 uncultured bacterium
TTTCCCCGCTCACGGCTTCGAGAATGCAACGTTCGATGATCTTGTCCTGGTCGGGTCTCACTGATCGCAGATCGAGGAGGACTTCGTCGTTGACCAGGCGGCCGATCACCGGCGGGTCGCCCTCCCGAAGCAGATCGTGGACCGCCTGTCCGCCACCGATGGCCAGACCGTAGCTGGGCATGGTCTCCTCGGGGGTGGTGCCGCCGCCGAGGGCGGCCCTCATCGCGCAGCCACGGGCGGGAATCCCCCGCTTGCGAAGCCTGCCGCCGATTCGACGGGCTCTCCGGGTGAGCTCCTCGAGAGGAGCCGACATCATGGCGTAGAGGGGAATCTCCTCGAGCCGATCGGCGTCGTGTGCTGCAAGCACCTGATCCATGAGGGTCAGAGCGGTCTTGTCCGGTCTCAACGCCCGGTAGAGCGGGTGGCGGCCGAGGGGTTCGACCCACTCTCGGGGACCGACGATGATCCCGGCCTGGGGTCCGCCGAGGAGCTTGTCTCCCGAGAAACAGACCAAATCGGCGCCATCGGCGAGTATTTCGCCCACCGTCGGTTCGGCCGGCAGCCCCCACCGGCGGAGATCGTGCAGACAGCCGGATCCCTGATCGACGATGAAGGGCAGATCGTGGCGGTGCACCAACTCTGCGAGGTCTGCGTTCGCCGGTTCGGTGGTGAAGCCGACGATCCGGAAGTTGGACTGGTGGGCCACGAGGATGGCGGCGGTGTCGTCGCCGATGGCCCTCTCGAAATCGGCGAGATGTGTCCGGTTGGTGCAACCCACCTCGACCAAGCGGCAACCCGAGGCAGCCATGACGTCGGGAAGGCGGAATGAGCCGCCGATCTCGATGAGCTGGCTGCGCGAGACGATGACTTCCCGGCCGATGGCGTGGGTGCTCAGAATCAAGAGCAACGCGGCGGCGTTGTTGTTGACCATCACCGCCGCCTCGGCGCCGCAGACCGCAGCGATTCGAGCCCCGAGCGGTGCGAGGCGTTGCCCCCGCCGGCCGGTTGCCAGATCGAACTCGAGTGCGAGGTATGATTCCAGGCAGGCGAGCCGGTCGGTCGGCAGCGGAGATCGTCCGAGGTTGGTGTGAATCAGAACGCCGGTGGCGTTGATGACCTCGCGGTAGGCTGATCGGGTCGCTCGTTGGAGATCGGCGATGATCTCGAGCTCGAGGGTTTCCCCCGCGGCGGCGATATCATCGGCATTGATGGTGCCCTCGGCGACGCGGCGGCGGAGCCGGTCGACCGCCGACCGACACGCTTTGATGACCGGAGGTCGACCGAAACGCTCGACGGCCTCGACGATCGAAGGGAGTTCGAGCAGGCGATGGATGGCCGGGATGGTGCGATACTGAGACATCACGGTATTGTATCCCGAGGCGAGCCGAAGGTCATCCGAGAGTCGGGAAGGTGGTAAAGATGGATCTCGAACAGAAGATCCAAATCCTCGAGCGCGATCTGCGTGAGCAGGTGAAAAATTGGGAGCGGTTTTTCTCGGGTGGGCTCCGATTGCCCCCTGAGGTGGAGCGGACGCGTTTCGCCCAGCGGCTGCGGAGCCTTGCGGAGCAGACGTTCAACCGTCGAGCCGACCAGTTCCGTATCGAACAGCTGCAACATCGCTTCATGAGCTACTCGCAGAACTGGAATCGGATGCTCAGGGATCGCGAGGAGGGACGGATGCAGCGGGGCGAAGAGTCTTCTCTGCCCAAGACCCATCCCCATTTCGAAGAAGCAAACGGCCCGACGGTGACCTCCGTAGACTCCTCTGGGCGGGGATCGTTGTATGAACGATACGTCTCCGCCAAGCATCAGCTGGGCCTCGATGTCCGGATGGAGCGCGCCGCGTTCGACAATCAGCTCGAGAAACAGCGGGACGAGCTCGAGCAGAAGCTCGGTCGTCAGGTGGAGTTCGAGGTGCGGGTGGAGGATGGTAAGGTGAAACTCGCGGCACGGAAAGTGCGAAATCGGGAGTCCGGAACATGAAGCTCGCGACCATAGCCAAGATTCTGGCGACCGGACTTGCAGTCCTTCTACTGGTGTTCGATGTGGCTGCTGAGGATCCCATCTTTGTTACGTGGCTGGTCATGGAAAACCCTGGCGACGAGACCATTCGGGAATACTGGCAGCGCGCAGATGCGGGCGAACTCAATCCCGAGGAGCTCGTCGATCTCGGCACCATGCTCTTTTATCGGGGTTGGCCCAGCGATGCGGTGGGTTACTTCAAACAGGCGCTGGATCTCAATCCCGAACTCTCGGAAGCGTGGTTCAGGATCGGTCTGGTCGAACACCACAGCCGCAATCTCGACAAAGCGCGATCGGGCTACAAGAAGTGTCTGAAACTCCAGAGCGGTCACGCCTGGGCCAACTTCTATCTCGGGCTGCTCGAAGAACAAAATGGTGAAGCCAAGTCAGCCATGCAGCACTACGAGATGGCGTTCAAACACGCTCCGGAGCTCGCGAATCCTCAGATCAATCCCGAGATCCTCTCATCCAGGCTCCAGCTCGGTGCGCAGGTCATGCACTTTGACTCACAACGGTTCGAAAACACCATGCCCATGCCCTTCCTCGAACCGGCCACGGTGCGCAAGGTTCGGAGAGGATTCGAACCGAGGCCGACCCTCATCCCGACACCGGAGGCGGTGATCGTTCAACCCACCCCAACCCCGGTTCAGGAAAACGGGACCGCGACCTCCTCCGGTTCGAGCACCCCGACACGACGCAGTCAAACGCGGTCCTCGACGACGGGATCGGCTGCTGCAGGCGCGGCGGCTGGAAGTACAAGTGGTGGCTCGTCCGCACCGCCTCCC
>CBESWV010000399.1:0-2798 GCA_965533305.1 uncultured bacterium
TGCTGGGAGACGAAATCGTTCGGGTCTTCGGCGAGGGCGGCGCCCTCATCGATGAATCCATCGCGACTGTGGGCGATATCGATAACGCCGTGGTCAGCGTACGGTTTGCCGGTGGCGCCATGGGCGCCCTCACCGCAAGTCGGACGACCCGTTACGGCCATGACCTACGTGGCGAGGTGATCGGCGATGAAGGGGCGGTCCAGATCGGCCGTCTTCGCCGGACTCCCATCCGCGTGTTGGATCGCAGTGGCGCCCACCACGATGCGGTCCATACGACGCCCGAACGCATGGGAGACGCCTTCGTGACCATGCTTCAGGAATTTGTTGATTGTGTCGTCGATGACACCCCACCACCGGTCACCGACCGGGACGGGGCGGCGACGCTGGCGGTGGCCCTCGCCGGGCGCCGGTCGATCCAGACCGGATTACCCATCGAGGTCGAGACAACAATGACATCCGGGTCGCCAACCGGCGACCCGTACAAGAGCTGACGACAGATCGAAACGAGACAAGGAGAATCACATGTCAAACTCCCCAGAAGATCCCCGGTTGCTGACCACCGATCAACCGGATCTGTTTTTTGAAGACAACACCGTTGGACGGTGCAAGAAGGAAGTGTGGGACGCGAGCGACGCCGAGGTCGATGCGATGCTTGCCGAATACGGCGTGCCCTCACCCTGTGAGTGGGGCAAGGCCGGGTCCTATATCCAGACAACCGTCCGCCACCAGGTAGAGGCTGAACGCCGGAAGAACGACGTCGTCCTCATCCCCATCGGCTGCACCGAACTCCACGGTCGCCACCTGCCGAGCGCCTCGGACACCCTTTACGTCAGTCAGATCTGCGAGGGCGTGCGACGCTTCACCGCCAAGCAGGGTGCGCCGGTGAGTCTCGCGCTGCCGCCGCTCAACTACGGGTCGCACCCGTATCACCACCTGGGGATGCCGGGCACCGTCATCATCCGCGAGAACATCGCCCGTGAGTTCCTCATCGACGTGATGCTGGGTCTCTGGAACGACGGTTTCCGCAAGCAGATTCTGATCAACAACCACGGTCATCTGTGGATGCTCGAGTCGGCCATCCAGCAGTTCCAGAAGCGCTATCAGCTGCCCGGTGTCTTCCGCGTCATCGACTGGCACCGTGCGGTTCGCGAGTTCTTCCGGACCGAGCCCAAGGGCGGCAAGATGGACACCAATTTCGTCCACGCAGATGAGTCGGAGACCTCCCTCGGCCTGCTGCTCCACCCCGACATGGTGGACATGGACTATGCCGTCGACACCGAAGGCATCGGCTATCTTCCGGATGGTCACTTCGACAAGTCGGTGGATCCCTTCGGCCGGCCGAGTCGCTGGTCCGAGGGTGAGGGTCACTTCGCCATCGAGATCGCGGCGACCCCCGAAGGCGTTGTCGGCAAGGCCACGCAGGGCACAGCCGAGAAGGCGAAACGACCGCTCGCCGCTATTCTCAAGTACATCACCCTGCTCAACGATCAGACCCTGGAAGCCTTCCCGGCGGGGACCGTGCCACCGGTGGAGATGGTCACCCTGCGTACCGAAGCCGAGATGGAACCTTATCTCCGCGAGCCTCTGAGCGAGGGATGGAAATCGGTCTACCAGCTTCCTCGGATCGGTCAGGGTTCGAACTCGTAAGGCATATCAAATATGAAACTCAGCGTAGTGCTGTCGACCCATGCCGCCGCCTTCCAGGCGGTGGCTTTCAAGGGCGATTTCGAAGCCAACGTGGCCAAGATCGCCGGCTGGGGTTATGACGGTGTCGAACTCGCCGTGCGGGATCCAAAATTGGTGAACGCCGGCGAGCTCGAGCGCGTCATCTCGTCGCACAATCTGGTCGTGCCCGCCATCGGGACCGGCCAGGCGTGGGGAGAGGAAGGCCTGTCCTTCACCAGCGATGACGAGAAGGTGCGTGCCGCGGCCATCGAGAGAATCTCGAGCCATGTGCCGTTGGCCGCTCACCTCGACGCCATCGTCATCCTCGGTCTTATCCGTGGGATCACCCCCGAGGGTCAGACCCACGAGCGGTCCATGGAGTACATGGTCGAGGCGATCCAGGCGTGCGCGGCTGCGGCTGCGGGCACCGGTGTGCGATTCGCACTCGAGCCCATGAACCGATACGAGACCGATCTCATCCACTCCGCGACCCAGGGTCTGGACCTCATTGAACGGGTCGCCGCGGACAACTTCGGGCTCTTGTTGGACACGTTTCACATGAACATCGAGGAGGCCGAAATCGAGGAAAGCATCCGGGCCGTCGGCGACCGGATCTTCCACTTTCACGTGGCGGACTCCAATCGCTGGTATCCGGGCGCCGGACATCTCGATTTCAGCTCCATCCTCGATGTATTGGGATCCACCGGCTATGAGGGGTTTGTTTCGGGCGAGTTCATGCCGTTGCCTGACGCTGATACCTCTGCCGAGCTCGGCATCGAACATCTGAATTCGGTGACGTGATCGCGCCGTGGACGACTCAGGGTGAACACCGACGGGCGAACCTCCAAGGTCGAAGGATCCTGCGCGAGGCTGATCGCCGTAGCGACCGCTTTCCTGGTGATGGTCGCGCTGGGTGGCGGCGCTGCGGAGCCGCGCTTTGACGCGGTCGTCTTCGAGCAGGGCCCGGTGATCGATGGCGTGCTCGACGACGAGGTCTGGGCTTCCGCGTCGGAGGTCGAGGGCTTTGTCCAGTTCGAACCCGAGTTCGGCAAGGCTTCGCCGTTCCGGACGGTGGTGTTGATCGGCGTGACATCGGAGGCGCTCTATGTCGCCTTTCGGAACTTCGACCCCGA
>CBESWV010000400.1:0-2772 GCA_965533305.1 uncultured bacterium
AGGTGAATCGCCGTTGCCGATCAATGCTACGGGTGGCACCGGAGAACTCGTCACGAGCCTTCCTCGATCGGACTGTGCCAGCGGCCACTGCCCCTGGAGAGAGAGAAGATACCCGGGATCGGGATCGGGATCGGGATCGGGAACGGGCACCGCCCCGGACCCGGAGCCTTCCTCGATCGGGGTGCGATGCCGATCTCCGGAGAAAAAGCTACACTCATGACATGGACCGCCTCACCCGCGACAATCTTGCCTATTACATCCTGCGGGGAGTCCTCGGTGTCGGGAGTCGGTTGCCTCTCGGTCTGACCCGGAGGCTGATTCCCGTCGCGACTCGCTTTGCTCTTCCCTTCGCGAAGCGCGAACGCAGGCGGATGCAGGAGAACCTCGAGATCGCCTTCCCCGAGCTCGACCAGCGGGAGCGCGATCAAGTCATGAGGAGATGCGCCGATCATCTGGGTCGCGTGCTGGCCGAGATCGCGTGGCTCTGGCGCGCCGAGCCTGAGGATGTGGTGCAGATGTGCGAGGTGGAGGGTATCGAGCACATCTGGAACGCGCTTGAGGGCGGGCGGGGCGGCATTCTCGCCACCGGCCACCTCGGTAACTGGGAAATGCTCAACGCCCGATTGGCGGCCGCCGGAATTCCCATCACCGTCGCCGTACGTGAGCTCGACGATTCCCGGGTCGATGAAGTCGTGAATACTCTACGGACCCGATTCGGCAGCGCGGTCATCCTGCGGGGGACATCCGCCGGGCGGCAGCTGCTGCGGGCCCTGAGCGACGGAGGCGGCGTCGGTCTGCTCATCGATCAGGACATCCCGAGCATCCCGGGGGTGTTTGTTCCGTTCTTCAACCGTCTCGCCTGGACTCCTTCCGGGGCTGCCACCCTCGCGCTGCGCGCCAGGTGTCCGATCATGCCGGGCTATATCCACCGTAAGCCGGATGGGACCCACAAGATCAAGATCCACCCGCCCATCGAGGTGCCGAGCGAAGGCTCACTCAGGGAGAAGGTGTACGAAATGACCGCCGCGGCCACCGCCGCCGCTGAGTGGCACGTGAGGGCATGGCCCGAGCAGTGGGTGTGGATGCATCGCCGGTGGCGAACCAGGCCAGAAGAAGAGTAGTCCTGCTCACCGAGGAGCCTCCTGCGGCACTGACGTTAACGATGTAACCGGAAATTTGTTGGGGTACTTGAGAACAGGCCGCATCCGAATCCCGGTGGTGTTCGCGATTTCGGACACAGTCTCATCAGCCCCTCGCCCGTCGCCGACGGCACTGATTGCTGTCAGCAGTGGAAAACCAGAGCTGTTGATCCTGTGACTCGTCGTGCTCGAAACCTGAGTTTTTGCGCGGTGGCCGAAGAAGCGTGTCAAAGATGTGAAAAATACCGAATCAATTGTGAACAATGTAATCTCAAAATACCTTTTGCAATTTGGTAACAACTCCACCCTCATTTGGACGTAACGTGGCCAAGGATGAAGAAACAGGATTGAGATCAACCGAAATTGCTAATAGCCATTTTCACCGCAATAAGGAGGTCGGCATGGAATGGCTCATGAAATCGAATTTCTTCGATGGGCGGAGAGATACCCCCACGGTTGGCTCCTGAGAATCCTGGATTCTCATCAAATTCACTAAGGAGGAACGGAGATGTATTCACAAGAGAGATTTGAGGAGAGAGGCCCGTTCCGTGTCGAACGGTCCTGGACTCTTCTTTTCGTTGCCATCGTTGCCGTTGCGAGCCTTGTTTCACCAGTCATCGCACAGGAGGACACAGAGCTGACGGCCGAAGAACAACAGGCCCTCGTCGAACAGGCCATGGAACGCTCGTTCGAGGGTGAGGTGACCGTCACCGGCTCGCTCATTCCGCGCGCCGATCTGACGGCTCTGAGCCCCGTGACCGTCATGGAGGTTCCGCAGGAGCTCACCTATTCCGGTACGGTCCGCATCGAGGACCTCGTGACCACCATGCCGCAGGCATTTGCCGGGCAGAACTCGACGGTCTCCAACGGCGCCTCGGGTACGGCCACCATCGCCCTCCGGCAGCTCGGTACGGTCCGCACCCTCGTGCTGATCAACGGTCGCCGGCTGCCCCCGGGCAGTGGAACCGGCTTCTCGTACGCGGCTGACCTCAACACCATCCCCGCGCCTCTGATCAAGCGCGTGGACGTCCTGACCGGTGGTGCGTCGACGACCTACGGTTCCGACGCCATGGCCGGTGTTGTCAACTTCGTCATGGACACCGATTTTGAGGGTGTTCGCGGCGGTGTGCAGTACGCCAGCTACCAACACAACAACAACAACCAACTGGCTCAGGACACCAACGCCGAAGCTGGTTTCGACGCGCCGACCGGTTCGGTCTGGGACGGCGAGTCGATCAACGCCAACGTCGCCCTCGGTGGCAAGTTCGCCGATGGCAAGGGCCATGCATCGGTCTATCTCGACTACCGTAAGATCGAGGCGCTCACCAAGGGCTCGCGCGACTATCTGAACTGCTTCGTCGACGCCGGCGACGACGGTCCGTTCTGCGGCGGTTCCTCGACCAGCCCCATGGGACGTTTCCGTCCGTTCAACGCCGACGGCTCCACCCACGACCCGCGTGACTATTCAATCGGTGGCGCCAACGGCGACCAATTGGTTCCCGGCTTCCCGATCTTCAACTACGGCCCGTACAACTACATCCAGCGGCCGGACACGAAGTGGAATGCCGGCGCCTTCGGCAACTACGAGATCAACAAGCACTTCGACGTGTACATGGAAGTCATGTACATGAAC
>CBESWV010000401.1:0-2767 GCA_965533305.1 uncultured bacterium
ACATCGACTCGGGCAAGACCACGCTCACCGAGCGGATCCTGTTCTACACCCAGCGGATCCATACCATCCACGACGTCAAAGGCAAAGACGGCGTCGGCGCGACCATGGACCACATGGATTTGGAGCGGGAGCGCGGCATCACGATTACATCGGCCGCCACCTACGTCGAGTGGAAAGACCACCACATCAACATCATCGACACCCCGGGGCACGTCGACTTCACCATCGAGGTGGAACGCTCGCTCCAGGTGCTCGACGGCGCGGTCCTGGTGCTCTGCGCCGTGGCCGGCGTTCAGTCACAGTCCATCACCGTGGACCGACAGATGAAACGCTACAACGTGCCGCGCATCGCATTTGTCAACAAGTGCGATCGTTCGGGCGCCAACCCCGAGCGCGTCACCAACGCGCTGAGGGACAAGCTCGGGCACAATGCCGTGCTGCTGCAACTCCCCATCGGGCTCGAAGCCGACTTCGATGGCGTCGTCGACCTGATCGAGATGCGGGCCATCTACTTCCGCGGCGACAATGGCGAGCAAATCGAATACGGCGAGATTCCAGCCGAACTCCGGGACGAGGCGGAAACTCACCGCGCCGACCTGATCGACGCCGCGAGCATGTTCTCCGACGAGCTCATGGAGGCGGCCCTCGAGGACAACGCAACCTCCGAACTCATCCGCGAGGCCGTCCGCAAAGGCGTCCTCTCCCTCGAGTTGACGCCCGTCCTGATCGGGTCGGCTTACAAGAACAAGGGTGTGCAGCCGTTGATGGACGCCGTCACCCAATTCCTCCCCGCCCCCACCAACGTCCCCATTGAGGCGATTGACCTCGATCAGGACGGCGCCCACGTCGAGCTGCATTCCGATCCGGATGCCCAGACGGTGGCCTACGCCTTCAAGCTCGATGAGGGTCGCTACGGTCAATTGACCTTTCTCCGGGTTTACCAGGGCACGCTGAGCAAGGGCGACACCGTCATCCAGACCCGCACCCGGAAGAAGATCAAGATCGGCCGAGTGGTTCGCATGCACGCCGATAAGATGGAGGACATCCAATCAGCCTCGGCGGGCGACATCGTCGGCATTTTCGGCATCGACTGCCATACCGGGGACACCTTCACCGGCCCCGGTCCGCGGATCAACATGACCTCCATGTATGTTCCCGAGCCGGTGATTTCGCTGTCGGTCCACCCGGTGGACTCCAAGGCCCAGGACAACATGTCCAAGGCGCTGTCGCGGTTCACCAAGGAGGACCCGACCTTTCGAGTCAAACTCGATCCGGAGAGCAACGAGACCATCATCTCCGGAATGGGTGAGCTCCACCTCGAGGTCTATGTCGAACGAATGAAACGGGAGTACTCGGCCGAGGTCGAGACCGGCGCCCCGCAGGTTGCCTATCGCGAGGCGATCGCGCGTCGCGCCGACTTTGACTATCTGCACAAGAAGCAGACCGGCGGCTCCGGCCAGTACGCGAAGGTGGTGGGCTACATTGAACCATCGACCGACGGCGAGTACGAGTTCGTCGACAAGATCCGCGGTGGTCGCATTCCGACCGAATACATCCCCGCCTGCGACAAGGGCTTCCGGTCCTCACTCGACAAAGGCAACCTGATCGGCTTCCCGGTGGTGGGTGTGCGCGCCGTCCTCACCGATGGCAACTCGCACGCGGTCGATTCCTCCGACATGGCCTTCTTGACCGCCTCGAGGAAGGCGTTCCGCGACGCCTACAATAGAGCTTCACCGAGGATTCTCGAACCCGTCATGCGGGTCTCGGTGGAGGGTCCCGGTGAGTTCCAGGGCGCCTTCTATAAATCACTGATGCAGCGCCGCGGCACGGTCCTCGGTTCGACCGAGGATGCGGGCTTTGCGCGCGTCGATGCGGACGTGCCGCTGGCCGAGATGTTCGGCTACTCCACCGATCTCAGGTCAGCCACCCAGGGCAAGGCCGAGTTCACCATGGAGTTTTCAAAATATGCTCCGGCGCCGAAAGAGGTGTCCGAGGAGCTCCTCAAGAAATACCGAACCAACGTTTCGGACGAGGAGGACGCATGACCAATCTGATGATTTCCCTTCGCCGTTCGCCCAGGACGCTCCTCGAGCGTGACGGACACCCGGGCCCGGGCGCCGGCAAGCTCGGGCTCGTGATGGCGCGCGCCGGCGTCGGCAAGACCGCCTTTCTCACCGGCATCGGCATCGACGCCCTGCTCTCCGGCCAGAAGGTGCTCCACGTGTCCATCGAGCGCACCATCGACAAGATCCGCGAGTGGTACGACGAAAAGCTCGTGGAGATGCTCAAGCGCGACAAGAAGCTCGAGCACCTGAGCGCCCTCCAACTCACCATGGAGCGCAACCGCCACATTCACACCTTTGTCGGCCAGGGCTTCTCGGTGGAACGGATCCGCCACACCCTCGATCTCCTCCGCGACGCCATGGAGTTCGTCCCGGCGGTGATCATCCTCGACCGAACCGAATACACCGAACTCAACCCGGACTCCATCGCCGAACTCAAGGCCGTGGCCGCCGACATCGGCGCCGAAATCTGGATGGCCTGCCGTACCCATCGCGATGGGCCGCCGGCCGCCCCGGGTCACCTGCCGCCCCCGGCCGACGGGTTCGAAGACCTCGTGGATGTGGCGTTCAGCCTCGTCCCGCAGGATGCCAAGGTCAGACTGCATGTCATCAAGGACCAGCAGGAGATGCTCGATAAGGATCTCAACATTCTTCTCGACCCGCAGACCCTGCTTCTGGTTCCGGGAGTGGCCACCAAGAAGTAG
>CBESWV010000402.1:0-2703 GCA_965533305.1 uncultured bacterium
CTATTGTGGAGCAGGCATCCTGCCTTCTCATTCCTCCGGGATCGACATTGTGGAGCGGGCTTCCAGCCTGCTCATGATTCCCGGGTCCATTGTGGAGCGGGCTTCCAGCCTGCTCATGCATCCGGGATCAACATTGTGGAGCGGGCTTCCAGCCTGCTCATGACTCGTTCGGGGGCTGTTATCTAACTCGTTGGTCTGAAGTCCCCAAGGCCCTGATCAGGGAGACAACCCTCCGGTACGTCGGCGCCCAGCGAGATCGGCCGCGTCGCTCAGCGTGAACGAAATGACCGGGGTCACATCACCCGATTTTCGATCTGTACAATACTGCCGCCAACGGGACGAGTGGTTTGGATCAAGCCATCCGCTCGGATCCGGCGATCCGGCCTTCCGCGGATCACTTCCGTACTCACCAGGTTGTGTTTGATTTCGAAGAGCCCGGTCAAGGAGAAAAACATTTTGAGCCAGAAACTGCTGATCAGCACCATCTTGTTCGCCTTCGCCGCCGTCACACCCGCATTCGCCCAGATCGGATTTCCTTCCTGCACTGGACAACCGGTCCTGACCGGCGACCAAACCGGAACGACGAGCGTCAGCGCGTACGCCAGTTTCACTCCCTACAGCGACACCATCGACACCACCACCGGCACCGGGTGCGAACCGGCCGAGGGACTCCCTGATTCGGTGGTCTGCTTCACACCGGAGACTCAATGCAGCGTCACCGCCCGTCTCATCTCACCGAACGGGACGCAAATGGCGCTCAATGTCCTGACCGGGTGCAGCACGAATCCCTCCTCCTGCATCGAAGGCCAAGCCGGTGACACCGGGCAGATCGACGCAACCACCATGCTGTCCGATACCCAGATCTGCTATGTCGCCAGCGTTGACGGCGCACCGACCGAAGCCAGATTCGAGTTCGATGACCTCTCAGCCTGCGGCACCCTCGCCGGAGGCGGTGGAGGCGGAGGCGGCGGCGGTGGGGACCTCAACGAGATCTACTTCATCCCGGCCGCCGCCCGCGCGGCCGGCGTCGGATCCTCGTTCTTCGTGACCGATGTCGATGTCAACAACTCGGGCAGGTGGATGGCGACCTACAAGTTTCTCTGGCTGCCCCGAGACACCAACAACGCCTCGCCCGCCGAATCCGGCGCCTTCACCATCGGACCGGGTGTCTCCATCCGCTACGAGGATGTGCTTGCCGAAGTCTTCAACGTCGGCAGCGGCACCACCGCCCTCGGTGCGTTGGCCATCATCTCGGACAGCCGCGACCTGATCTTCATGAGCCGGACCTTCAACTCGAGCGACGAGGGGACATTCGGCCAGGCCATCATCGGGATCGAGGAGAGTGATCTCATTCGAGCAGGCGAAAGACGTCGCGTCCTTTTCATGACCGAGAACAACGACTACCGATCGAACGTCGGGTTCCAGAACGGAACCGATGCCGCTCTGACCGTCAAATGGGAGCGGTTCAAGGCCGACGGGACTTCGATCAACAGCGGGCAGACGCTGCTGCCGCCCCTGGGAAACACCCAGTGGAACCGGGTCTTCAACGATCTCAAGCCCATCGAGGCAGCCTATGTCGATGTCTGGACCGAGACCTCGGGAGGCGCCTTCGCCGTGTATGGCTCGGTGCTCGACTCCGGCACCTCGGACCCGACGACCGTTCCCGGCCAGTAGCTCGGACCGAAAAACACACGACGTTGAAGTCCGCCGTGCCGCTGATCAAGACCGCCAAGATCTCGGCCGTCGCCAAGGGCAGGTAAAGGCTCCGCGGGCACGGCGATTTTCTTTCGACGAGGCGAACGATCACGATTGGCAGGTTTCCGACTGGTAAGGCTCTGAAGGGCAGGCAGGATGCCTACCCCACAATCAGAACATCAAGCTCGTAAGGATAATCATGGGGCAGGTTCGCCATTGTGGAGTAGGCTTCCAGCCTGCTCATGCCTCCGGGGGGCTTTGATGAGAGTGAATCCAAAACAGCCTCCTCGAACCTCGAAGACCGGCTCCGGTGCTACACTCGCCATCGAAATCCAAACCTAGACCTTGATTCTGGAGGCAACCCATGACAACACGCCGAATCTCAATCCTCTCCGTGATGATCCTGGCGACACTGGTGACGGTCGGAGCGGTTGCTCAGGAAGCCGACGAGGCGCCTGAGACCCCGGACGCGACGCCGGTTTCCGAGACCGCACCCGTGCCTGAGCCCGAGCCCGCCGCCGCCACCGAGCCAGAGCCCACCGGACCCGTCAGCCTGAGCTACGAAACAACTGTTGATTTTGAACTCGTCAAGAGCATCGCTCTCGACGGCCGCGCGGGTGAGATCGAGTTCCGCGGAGTAGAGTTCATTGCGAGCTCCGCCAAAGGCGGGGTCTTCGGCACGAGCGACGCGGACATCAAGACAAACCTCTCGGTGATGCTCGATTGCTCGACCGAGGCCGAGAAAAAGGCCAAATTCGATCTCACCATTCAGTTCCTCGATGGGGACGGCGCCCTCGTCGACCGCATCACCGACAGCGCCAGCATCAAGAGCGGATCCAAGACCCTCGAGTTCAAGCACACGACTTTGAAGTACGCAGTGCCGTTGATCAAGACCGCCAAGATCACCGCCATCGCCAAGGGCAAATAGCGACTGAGTCGTCACGGCGATTTTGCTACGACGAGGCGAACGATCACGATTGGCAGGTTTCCGACTGGTAAGGCTCTGAA
>CBESWV010000403.1:0-2694 GCA_965533305.1 uncultured bacterium
GAGCGGTGCCAGGCACCTTTTCGCGGCGAAAAGAGAGCCAGGCACCGAGCCCGCGCGTCGGTATCGCGTTCGTTCGAACGCAAGAGGGGAGGGCGTCACCGCCCTCCCCTTTGTTGACTCTCGTAGGGGCGGGGTTCATCCCCGCCCGCGGTTGATTAGTGCGCTTCCGCGAGATCCGCCAGCGCCTGCTGTCGAGTCGCCTCGAACTCGTCGCCTTCGTACCACGTCGGCGTGACATCGGCGTTCGCCACCGCTGCCGCAAGCATGAAGCCGAGCTGTGCATCCTCGACGAGACCATCGAAGACCCAGCTGTCTTCGACCTCGTCACCCGGGCTGTGGTACTTGGTGCTGATCCAGTCGGCGTACTGCTTTTCGCCCCAGCCGGGTTCCCGGCCGATGAAGTCGACGCCCGACTTGAACCAGATGGCGGGAACGCCGATCCGGGCGAAGCTGATCTGATCCGAGCGATAGAACCAGCCGGCCTTGACATCCTGTTCGCCGCGGATCGTCCGGTTCTGGGTTTTGGCCGCTTCGGTGAGCCAGTCGTCGAGCTCGGATTTGCCGAGGCCGTAGATGATGACGTCGTTGGTTTTGCCCCAGACGTTCCCGAGTTCGAAGTTGATATCGGTCACCATGCGGCCAGGGTGAACCACTCCGCTTTTGGAGAAGTACTTGGAGCCGAGGATGCCCTGTTCCTCGACCGCGGGGAAGAAGACCAGAATGCTCCGTCGCGGCCCTTCCGGGAGATCCGCGAACGCGCCGGCCACGGCCAGCGCCTGCGACATGGCGACACCGTTGTCGAGGGCGCCGTTGTAGATCACATCGCCGGTCTCGTCTGGTTCGCCGATTCCGAAGTGATCGTGGTGGGCGGACAGAACCACCATTTCGTCGGCAAGTTCGGGGTCACTGCCCCGGAGGATGCCGGAGACATTGGCGGTAGAGTTTGGATGGACATCGACTGAAAAATCGATGGAGGTGGTGACGCCCAGCGGAATCGGTTGGAAGTCGCGCGAACGAGCCGATGCAATGAGCGCTTCGAGGTCGTGGCCGCCGAGTTCGGCGAGGGCCTTCGAACCCTCCCAGGTGAGCCAACCGTTGAACAGTGTTCGCGGCTCGTCACCGGCGACGAGTTCGAACTGCTCGCCGATGTTGGACGAGCGCACCACCGTCCACGGGTAGCCGGCGGACTCGGTGGTGTGAACGATGATGGCACCGGCGGCGCCCTGACGGGCGGCGCTGGCGTACTTGTAGTCCCAGCGGCCGTAGGAGAGCTTGCGTTCGCCGCCGAAGAGATCGGGCTCCCAATCGGGATCGTCGTTGAGCATGAGCAGGATCTTGCCCTCGAGATCCACGCCCTTGAAGTCATCCCAGCCTTCCTCGGGCGCGATGATGCCGTAGCCGACAAAAACGACCTCGGCGTCGGTGATGGAAACCTCGGGCTCCTGGACACCGGCCACCAGCATGTATTCATCGGCGAAATCATAGGCCGACGTCTTACCGTCCGAGCCTGAGAAGACCCAGCTTTGCGGCGGGTTCGCGGTCAGACCCACGATTTCGACGGATTGGTCATACGATTCGCCCTCAAAGAGCGGTTCATAGCCCATTTCGGCCAGCCGGCCGGCGAGGTAGGCGCGAGTCGCCCGATCTCCCTCGCTGCCGGGACCACGTCCCTCGAACTCATCGCTGGCCAGCGTGCTGACGTCGGTCAGGAGATTTTCTTCGATGATGGTCTTTGATGCCTGGTCGAATCCGGAGGGAAGTTGGAGCTCGATTCCGGCTTCGGTGGTATCCGGCGGTGGCGCCGGGGATCCGCAACCGATGGCGATGATGGCGATGGCGATGGCGGCCGTGAGAGAGCGCATGAATCCTCCTTGGTTCCGGTTCGTCGAAATCGACTGGAACCGCTGGTCCGGGATGGTAGCGTGGATTTTGTCCTGGAGATAGGCAAATCCCCTTTGAATACCGGGTTTAGGACTTGGTCACCTGAGCAGGTGTTGGTGGCCATGAAGGCGATGGGAGCGGGCGGCCGGCAGCGCTATAGTCACCAGGACCGAATGATCAACCGCTGGTGGAGAGAGCCATGACCACACGATCCAACCGCAGCCTCCGCGTCCATGTCCTCCAGGTATTCCTCGTCGCGATTTTCATCGCCGCGATTGCGCCGGCCGAGGTCGAGCGTATCGAGATCACCTTGCGGGAGACCTTCGCCGACGGGATGGCGTTCGGCGAAACGGGCGCCTACGAGAAGATCCGCGGCAAGCTGTTCTACGCGGTGGACCCTGCGAATCCAGCCAACGCCGCCATCGTCGATCTCGAGTTGGCGCCTCGGGGCGCTGATGGCAGGGTGCACTTCGAAGGCGACTTCCTCCTGCTCAAACCGGTCGATCTGGCGCGCGGCAACGGCCGATTGCTCTATGACGTCAATAACCGCGGCAACCTCTATATGCTGCGCCACATCAACGGTGGGAGCCGCACCAACGACCCCTCGACGCCGGAGGATGCGGGCAACGGTTTTCTCATGGAGGAGGGCTACTCACTCCTGTGGTCGGCGTGGAATTGGGATGTGGTCTCCGGGGATGATCGACTCCAGATCGAATTGCCCATCGCCACCGAGGGTGGAGAACCCATTCGGCAACGTATCGCGGCCGAGATCGTCAACAGCTTCGGGCGCGGGCCCGCGCCGTCGATGCCTCT
>CBESWV010000404.1:0-2689 GCA_965533305.1 uncultured bacterium
CACGGGAGCGGATGGGTGCCACCCTTAGCATTCATTGCATTCACACATCGTTGCGGGCGGACCGTGAGATCCATCGATCCAGGTCGTCGATGCGCTTGCGGAAAGAACGATCCTCCAGCTGGTTGCAGAGCGCCAAGTGGTTGCAACGCGCAACCGACGTCGGGTGTTTCAGAATGTATCGAGCGAGATCCGTGGAGCGAAGCCCGTAGCGGGTTACGGCCAACGTCGCCAGCTCGATTCGCGCTTGAACCCGCGCCGGTCGGCGAAGAGGGGAGGGAAGGTCTTCGAGCGTATGCCCCGAGTGGTCTTCGAAAAACCTGATGAAATCCTCAATCTCGATGCCGACCCGATCACCCATCAACAATGCCAACGATGCTAAGGGTGGCACCCATCGAAAAGGGTGTCCTTGACAGCTCTAAATGAATCTGTCTATAGTAGCCATTATGACTGCTAGTGATATTCCTATTAAGTTGGACGCATCGAGCCTCTCGCGGGCTTTCGAGACGCTCTCGATGCGCCTTCGGGCCAACGTATCCGATCCGCTTGAGATCGTCGCCTGCGGTGGATCTGCCCTGATTCTCACCGGTGCGGGTCCCCGCACCACGTTGGACGTCGATGTCGTGGCACTCGAGTCACCGGACGGTCTTCTTTCTCCTGATCCACTGCCGAAAGCTCTTCTTCGTGCCGCGAGGGAAACAGCGGAGGACCTCGGCCTTCCCGATAGCTGGCTCAACAACGGACCCAGCCAAGGAGAGGGCGGCCTCTTCCAGATGGGCCTTCCTGATGGCCTGCCGACGAGATGGAGCACCCGCGCCTACGGCTCTCACCTGACAGTCCACTTCATCGGCCGGATCGACCAGATTCACTTCAAGCTCTATGCCGCCGTAGACCGCGGCGGATATCACATCGAGGATCTCTTGGCCCTTCAACCGACGACTGAGGAACTGGTGGCTGCGGGTCGGTGGACCATGACTCACGACGTGTCGGAGGGTTTCAGATCGATTCTCGAAAACCTGCTGAGGAGCATCGACCATGGCGACGCAGCTGAAAAACTTTAGGCGAGAGCTCCGCGATCGTTTGCTCGACATCGCATGGCGCCAGTGGACAACCGCGGGGGTCTCCGGTCGACTCGATCCGTGGTCCGATTCGATCATCGATCCCGAGGCTCTGCTTCTCTTTTCCTGCACCATCGGCAGGCACGATCAGCGGCTGTTCGACGCCGTCCAGGAATGGCTTGGGATCAACGGTCAGTTTATCAATATCCAACGACTCAAACGGATTGCGAGAGAAGAGCAATTCTCGGGCGAATCCGTGTTGCGCGGCTTGGCGGCCGCGACCACGAACTCCGCCAACCAAGCCAAGTGGTCCCAGCTCGCCGAAGCACCGTCGTCTGCCCCATCACCACCGGAACCTCTTTTTTACCTGAAATCCGGCGCGCCCCTCCCGGTAGTCCGAGAACCCGACCCACAATTTGCCGAGTACGGGTTCGCCCGGGACCGTTTCGACGAACGCGGCGTCGCCGAGCCGTTTCGACCAGAGGTCACCGCCAATCTCATCTTGCGGCTTCGCGCGCTTCTGGGCGTCAACGCCCGCTGTGAGATCTTCGAGTACCTCCTGATCAATCGGGCTGGATCTCCCCGCGCCATGGCGTCGGACTGCTACTTCTTCCCGGCGACGATGACCAAGACCATGGCCGAAATGGAACGCTCCGGGTTTCTCATTTCCAGAATCGAGGGGCGTCGTCGCCTCTACAGGCTGACTCCGGAAACCTGGGAACCACTGTTCTTGGGAAACAACGCTCGACCAGAATGGATCGTCTGGCCGCGGGTCTTCAATGCTCTCGAGAAGATCTGGATTTTCATCAACGATCCTGACCTCGGCCACCGTTCCGCCACCGAACAGGCCTCGTCACTCCGACGCCTCCTTACGGGCGGCGTGGTCTCCCAGCTCGAGCGCGGCCGACCGGGCTTCGTTTTCGGTGACACTCGCGCATTTCCGGGCGAGAAGCTCATCCCGATGTTCGCCGATCGTCTGAGGTCACTGCTGGATATGGGGTAATAATGGGTGCCACCCTTAGCATTCTTTGCATTGACACATCGTTGCGGGCGGACCGTGAAATCCGTCGATCCATGTCGTCGATGCGCTTGCGGAAGGAACGATCCTTCAGCTGCTTGGAAAGGTGCCACGTGAGCCTCTTGCAGAATTCGAGAATCGGACACTGAGGTCTTCCGGCTCTCGTCGCCATCAGGCCGGCGAGACGCCGGCCCTACAAGGGGAACGCGGTCCTCTGGAATGCCGGCGTCCCGCCGGCACCACCACGCGGTTGCGCCGCGCCGGCGGGCCGGAATTCCTAGCCGCCGACCTGGACACCCTTCCAGAAGGCGACGTGGTCCTTGATCTGAGCGGCTGCGGCCTTGGGATCCGGGTAGTACCACGCCGCGTCCCGGTTGGTCTGTCCAGCCGCGACCACGTGATAGTAGTGGGCGGTTCCCTTCCACGGGCAGACCGATGTGGTATCACTCGGCTCGAGGTGATCGCGGTTCACGGCGTCCGGGGGAAAGTACACGTTTCCCTCGACCGACTCGAAGGTTTCGGACTCGGCGATGACCACTTCGTTCCATGTTGCCTGCGGCATGCTGACCCTCCTGATCGTTGTTCAGACCAACTGTCCGAGTCGATGGTTTCTTCC
>CBESWV010000405.1:0-2689 GCA_965533305.1 uncultured bacterium
ACATCAACGACTCCATGGACCGGGCGGTGAACGCCGCCCGAAACGGCGGGGGTCAGGCGGTCTGCCGCGAACTCGAGACCGCGCGCGAACAGGCGAGCCGGATCGTATTCTCCCTCGACGATGTCGATGAGGACGAACTCGTGGTATTCAGGACGGGCAGGCTCGTCCCGGCAAAATCATTCACGCTTGTGGGGCGAAGCCGAGCCAAGGTGGCGGGCGAACCCGCAGCGAGAAGGGACTACACCTTTGAACACCGAGGTCATCTGTTTCTCGGCCGCGAGTTCTTCGTGATGCACAACAACCGTCTCTTCGTGGCCCACTTCCACGGGCTCGAAGAGAACCTGCCCCTTTTCGAGGGGATGATCGACTCCATCGTCTTTCCGGCGGGCGAATGTCGACACTAGGGGTGGTGAGGGTGGGTGCAGTATCGGCCCTGCTCGCGGGGCTGGTCATCGGCTGCGGCTCCGCCCCCGATCGGGTGACCGTCGATGTCGGGGTCCACCGGGTCTCTTTCATTGTGCCCGATGGGTGGCAGCACTACGATCACGGCCGGGAGCAGCGGTTGGAAACCAGTGACGGGGACATCGTCCTGACCGATCTCGGCCCTGTGACGTCGGCCGGCTACCGCACCGTGGTCCTCGAAGCTCGCGAGCTCTATCGAAAGGGGCAGCGCGAAGACGCAGAGCAGCTGCTGAGGACTCTCGCCGGCGGCCTCCTGATCAACGACCCGGAGCTCCCATCGACGCTCGAAGAAAGCCTCGACGCCGTCCGGGTCGATCGACCCGCCGTGGAGGTGGAGACAGCCTTTGTGACGGTGCTCGCCGCGCTCGATAGACTCCAGGAGCCCGATCTCGCTTCGCTGGCGAGGGCGTCTCTTGCCGAATTCGATCACGGTCCGCGTCGCGACATTGAACGTGAGGAACGTTGGATCCTCGACGGGAGGGCGGCGCGGTCGATTGTGACCTGGCAGCGGCTGACCCACGACCATCGGAGATGGCATGTGTTTGTCGTCAATCGGGGAAATCTTCTCGTGGTTCGGACCGACATGGGACTCGACACCGTCCTCGGTCCGGCGTTCGATGCTGTTGTGCGATCGCTGATGATCGTCGAGCCCGACGCTCACTGACCCCGATACCGGAGAAGCGCCTGAGGGCCGTGATCCGGTCGCGCACCCACCGCCCATCCGTGGCTGTCGCCAAAGAAGAAGAGGCCCCGAAGGAGCTCGCCCTCGACGAATCGGTCTTCACGCCATGTCGCCCCACCGTCGGAGGTTCTCAGGATCACCGTGCTGGAGGTGGACCGATCGGCCGCCAAAGCCCAGCCTTGATGAGGGCCGACAAAGGCGATGTCAGTGATCCGTCCCTTCATCCCGCTGTGCTGTCGCTTCCAGGTATGACCGCCGTCCTTGGTGTGCAGGATCGCACCCTCGGACCCCGCCGCCCAACCACGCATCGGGCCGACAAAGGTCATGGCGAGCAGGTCCTTCGTCCCCGTCCGGTCTTCCTCCGTGACCCGGGTCCAGCTCTCCCCGGCGTCGGTGGTCAGGTGAATCCGCCCGTGTTTGCCGGCAACAAGACCCCGCGACGGATCGAAGAAATGGATCGCATCGCCGCTGATCGCGCGGTGTTCGCCGAGCCACGACCAGCTCCGGCCCCCGTCCACCGTGTGTACCACCCCGTTGAACCCGACGGCCCACCCGTGTTGTTCGTCGAGAAAAAACAGATCGAGGAAGTGATTGGTGCCTCCCGAGTAGGGCAGAACCGGGTGCCAGTTCCGACCCCGATCGGTGGTCCGGAGAATGACCCCGTGGCTGCCGACGGCAATGCCGACAAAGCGGTCGAGAAAGACGATGTCGTTCAGACTGAATCCGGCCTTGGCTTTGACCAGCCCGCTCTGGAACGACCAGCTTCGGCCGCCGTCCTCGGTGGCCCCGATGATCCCGCCGTCGATGAAATAGTTACCGCCGACGACGAAGCCCCGATCGGGGTCGAGAAAGAAGATCCCTCTGAACTCGGCGCGGGTGGGGAGGCTTTCCTCATTCCAACCGTCATCCGAGCCGGCGCCACAGCCGAGGGCGATCACACACAGAATTGCAGCTGTCACGAGTGGCCGGAACATCAAGACTGATGATCGCACACCGAGCCCGTCGTTGACGCACTCTTTGATGATCGAGGCGACCTCGACATCGCGGGGCCCACGCTCGTTGAGGACGAGCTCGATGGCGGGCGAAAACTCGAAGACCTCGATCTTGTCCGCCATATTGCGCGCCTCGTCGCGGATGGTGCGCATGATCTCGGCGCCGGTGATGTCGGCGGCGTAGTGGTTGCGACGGTGCGACGGTGTTACGGTGTGCCGCTCGACCAACCGCTCGTATCGTTTGACTCGAAGCCGTCTACGAAGATGATCGTGCAGATGCCGACGGGTGAGGTCAGCCACGGATCGTAGTCGACTGTGCCCGTGCTCGACTCGATGATCGGGTCGCCGCTGCCCGGGCCGACCCCGGACGGACCATCGTCGGCGCCCCAGTAGTTGTTCTCGGCATAGAGTCCCACCTCGGTACCATCGTGCTGAAAACCGGTGTCGTTGCCCGTGATGCAATTCTGGCCAGAGGTGGTGCCGAGTGACCCGGCGGCGGCGACTAGGATCCCGTACCAGCTGGAGTGGATCTGGTTGGCGCGGATGTCCTGGT
>CBESWV010000406.1:0-2682 GCA_965533305.1 uncultured bacterium
TCGGGGCGGCGGCGGCGGGGTCGATGTCAAGTAAGCCGAGCATGGTGAATCTCCATGTGTATCGCTGATGTAATACACTATGTCACTAACTCGTGTCTGTCAAGGGGACGAGGGCGAAGTCTCAGATCACCGGCGGTTCCAACCTCGATCGGGGTGCCATCTTTTGCATTGTTCGAACCCATAACGTCATCGTGGCGGGCGGGCCGCCCGCCGACCTTCGCCTCATCTCGATCAATGCTAAAGGTGGCTCCCTCGGCCACCTTCGATAGGAGCATCGGGTTCAGAGGCGCGCACCTGAACCCGATTTCACGAACGCCCTTCCCGCGCGGATGCCAGGCACCATTTACGCAGCGAAAATGAGAGCCAGGCACCGCCGCCGCGCGCGCTGATTATTTTCTCCAAGCGCGAGGGTTTCAGTCATTCAAAGTTTCGGAGGGAGGCCCTGGTCTCATCCGCGATGTCTTGGTGTCTTTGTGTTTGCGACGTCGCGACGTTGCGATGGTGTGATGGCTCAAAAATGCGATGGTCTTTGCGATGTTCTTCGCGTTCTTGGCGATCTTTGCGGTAAAACAGCGATGTGTCTTTTGTGTTTCAAAACCTGACCGCCACAGCTGACCCCTCGCTACCGAGGCTGGGATTCACACAGAGTCCCAATGGGTTGCGGACGAAGCCTTCGATGGGAACCTGATTTCTTTGCGGGTCCATTCTGCGCTTTGGTTCGTGTTAGCGTGACCATCGGAGGCGACACCATGAAAAACACGATCAAGATTCTGAAGAGCTGCGAGATCCTCGGCGGTCTCGATGAAGGCACCCTGGCAAAGTTGGCCGGAGCGGCCGAACACCAGCGCTACGCCCTCGGTGAAGCTCTCTTCGTCGCCGGTGGCGAGCGTCTCGATTTCTGGCTCCTGGTTTCGGGTCAGGTCGAGGTTCGGGTCGAGAGCGGCGATGCCGGCGGGACCGTGATCATTCTCGGACCGGGCGACGCCCTCGGCGAGGCCGGACTGCTGGAGCCCGGAGTCCACAGCGCGACGGCGCGGGCGGCGAGCGCGGTCGAAGTGCTCCAACTGCCCGTCGAGACCGTCCGGCGCTTGATCGAGAACGATGCCAAGGCCGCCATGACGCTCTTCGCCGCCGTCGCCCACGTCATGGTTCGCCGCCTGCAATACTCGAACTCGCGCCGCGCCGGGTGGGATCTCATCTACCGGCCTGGCCTGACCCGCCCGGAACACGACCTCCTCGGCGAACGCGAAGTCCCGGCTGACGCCCTCTATGGAATTCAGACCCTGCGCGGAGTGGAGAACTTCCCCATCACCGGGATCCGCCTCGGCCACTTCCCCCACCTCATCCGGTCGTTGGCCATGGTCAAGCAGGCCGCAGCGCGGGCCAATCGCAAGCTCGGCCTCCTCAACCCCGAGATCGCCGATGCCATCGACCGGGCCTGCACCGAGATCATCGACGGTCACTGGCACGGGCACTTCGTCGTCGATGTCGTTCAGGGCGGCGCAGGGACCTCGACCAACATGAACGCCAACGAGGTCATCGCCAACCGCGCCCTCGAACTCCTCGGCTACGAGCGGGGAGACTACCGTCACTGTCACCCCAACAACCACGTCAATCTCTCGCAATCGACCAACGACGCCTATCCCACGGCCGTCCGGGTGGCGGTGGTCCTCGAACTCGCAGATCTCCTGGCCGCGCTCGGCGGTCTCGTATCCGATCTCCGCACCAAGGCGGCCGAGTTCCATGATGTGCTCAAGATGGGCCGGACCCAGCTCCAGGACGCCGTTCCCATGACCATGGGCCAAGAGTTCGACGCATTCTCAGTCACGACCGCCGAAGATATCACCCGCCTCGAGGAGACCGCGCGGCTCTTTCTCGAGGTCAATCTCGGCGGCACCGCCATCGGAACCGGAATCAATGCCGACCCGCGCTACCCCGAGATGGCGGTGGCCGAGCTCACCGCCATCACCGGACTCGATCTCGTGCTTGCGCCGAATCTGGTGGAGGCGACGCCGGACACCGGGGCGTTTGTCAGCTTCTCCGGGGTGCTCAAACGGGTTGCCGTCAAACTCTCGAAAATGTGCAACGATCTCCGCCTGTTGTCGTCGGGTCCGCGCTGCGGGCTCAACGAAATCAACCTGCCGGCGGTCCAGCCGGGTTCATCGATCATGCCCGGCAAGGTCAATCCGGTGATCCCTGAGGTCGTCAACCAGGTCGCCTTCCAGGTCATCGGCAACGATCTCACCATCACCCTTGCCGCCGAAGCCGGCCAGCTCCAACTCAACGTCATGGAACCCATCATCAGCTTTGCGATCTTCGAGTCCCTCGACATGCTGACCGCGGCGGTCAAGACGCTCTCCGAGCGCTGTATCAGAGGGATCACCGCCAACGCCGACCGCTGCAGAGAAATGGTGGAGGGATCCATCGGTCTGGTCACCGCCATCGTCCCGACGGTCGGTTACGAGCTCGCTTCCGAGGTCGCCAAGGAGGCTCTCTCCGGCAACCGATCGGTGCGGGAAATCCTGCTCGAAAGGGGCGTAATGTCCGCCGAGGAATTGGATCGCATCCTGTCACCGGAGGCGATGACGGCACCGAGATCGATGGAGAAGTAAGCTGTTAGCTGTTAGCTCAGCCTCTTGCAAAATTCGAGAATTGGACACTGAGGTCTTCCGACCCTCCTCA
>CBESWV010000407.1:0-2672 GCA_965533305.1 uncultured bacterium
TCGAACTCGAGATCGTGGCCCTCCCCGGGCACACCTCCGGCCACATCGGCTATGCCGGGGCCGGCTGCGCCTTTGTCGGCGACACGCTCTTTGCGGGCGGTTGCGGGCGAGTTTTCGAGGGAACCATGGATCAGATGCACAGCTCGTTGAGCAGACTTGCGGGACTGCCCCCCGAAACCATGGCCTACTGCGCACACGAGTACACGGTGGCGAACCTTCGTTTCGCGCTCGCGGTGGAGCCTGGGAACGACGCACTGGTGCAACGGTTCGAGGCCGTCGAGGCAGCGCGAGCCGCCTCCCAACCGACGGTTCCCTCGACCATCGGTTATGAGCTCGAGACCAACCCGTTCCTCCGTTGTGACGTGGCCTCGGTACACGCTGCGGCCGAGTCGCACGCCGGACACGCGCTCACGACCCCTTCCGAGGTCTTTGCCGTGCTTCGGAGCTGGAAGGACGGGTGGTCGGGCTGATGAGCGAACCAACCCCGACAGTTCGGGTCTACACCCGTCGCTGGTGCGGCTATTGCTACGCTGCGCGGAGGCTCCTCACCAAGCTGGAGATTGACTTTGAAGAGATCCCCCTCGATGGCAAGCCCGAAACCCGTCGGTCTCTGTCTGAAGCGAACGACCACTGGTCGACCCTGCCCATGATCTTCATCGGCGAACACTTTGTCGGGGGCTATCGCGAGCTCGCTCGGCTCAATTCAAGCGGAGAACTCGACTCCCTTTTGGAGGGCGCTGCCTGATGGCCACCCCACGTACCCGGCTCCGACTGGTTTTGTTCCAAATCCGTGAAAACCCCGTGCCCATGCTCCAGGAGCAGAGCTGCTTTATTGAGCGATGTCTCGTCGCCAGAAACCAGTTCACGTTCATCAACATTGTCGAGACACCGAATGTGGGCTGGAATGACGTCAAGGACGCCCACGCCGTGTTCATCGGCGGCGCCGGGGCCTTCTCGGTCAAAGAGGACCATCGTTTCACCGCGCCCCTCCACGATCTCGTGCAAGAGATCATCGAACGCGACCGTCCGCTCTTCGGCGCCTGCTGGGGTCACCAGTTCCTGGTCAAGGCCACCGGTGGAACGGTGATCGAGGACAAGGAACAGGAGGAGATCGGCACCTTTTCGGTGAGTCTGACTCCTGAGGGGATCGACGATCCCCTCTTCGGCGCCTTTCCCTCACCTTTTTGGGCCCAACTCGGACACAAGGACAGTGCGACGAGCCTCGGTCCGGGTTGGCGTGAGCTCGGGTACACCGAAAGGTCGCGCAACCAGGCGATTCGACTTCAGGGCAAACCCGTGTACGGCACTCAGTTCCATTCCGAGCTCAATGAGGAGCGGCTTCGAGAGCGGCTGCTGGTCTACCTCGATGACTACATCGGCGGCGACCACGAGGAATTCGAGAAGATCATCCGAGGTCTGCGACCGTCCATCGATGCCGATCGGATGATGGCGAGATTTTTGGAGCTCTACACATAGCTCCGAACTCGATGCTGAATGCTTGATACTGGATGCCCGCCATCGCAGCCCTGAGAGAACCCACCCTGTGTGAGGCGACCCCTCGAATCCATGTCACCTTGAGCGAGCGAGTCCGACGAGTGAGTCGAAAGGTCTCCCGATGGTCGGAAGCGCGTTGCTCGTTGAGAAACACTTCGACTGTTCCGCGGGCACGGGTACATGCGGTGGGAGTATCATGCATCTCAGGGGGACGTCGTGAAAAAGCTCATTCTCTTTCTCTTCTTCGCCGTGCTCGCCGCGGGTGTTGCGCTGTCATCCGAAACCGAAGGAATCGAGGACTCTCTCGCCGATCTCGAAGGTCGACTCCAGCGCGCCGCGCACGAGCGCGATGTTCTCGGCAAGCTCGTCGACGACGTGCTCTGGACCCAGCGGGTCGGCGATGTGGCGGTGGTCGAGAAGGTCCGGATCTACGGCCCGCCCAAGTGGCGTGAGGAGAACCCAAACGGCATCGGGGCCGGCAACCCGGTCAAGTTCTACGCCTATCTCTTCACCCCGAAGAATTTCGACAGCGCCGGCAAGCTTCCCCTCCTGGTCCTACCGCATGGCGGGGTTCACGCGGACTTCACAACCTACTACGCCCACATCGTGCGCGAGCTCATGGCCCAGGGCTATATCGTGGTCGCGCCCGAATACCGTGGTTCCACCGGCTACGGCAAAGGGTTCTACGAGCTCATCGATTACGGCGGCCGCGAGGTCGATGATGCCCTCGCCGCTCGCGACTGGGCGGTGAAGAACCACCCCCGGGTCGACAAGGATCGTGTCGGCATGCTGGGTTGGAGCCACGGCGGCTTGATCACCCTCATGAGCCTCTTCGACCACCCCGACTCCTATGTCTGCGGCTACGCCGGGGTTCCGGTCTCGGATCTGATTCTGCGCATGGGTTATCTCGGTCAGGATTACCGCGATCTCTATGAGGCCGACTTCCACATTGGTGAGGACGTGGAGTCGAACATGGCCGAGTACAAACGCCGTTCACCGGTGTGGAATGTCCACAAGCTCACCCGCCCGGTGAGAATCCACACCAACCCGCACGACGAGGATGTCAATTTCATCGAGGTGGAGCACCTGATGCAGGCGCTCACCGCCGAGGGCAAGGATTTCGAGTACGAGGTCTACGACGTTCCCGGCGGCCACAGCTTCGACCGGCTCGACACACC
>CBESWV010000408.1:0-2671 GCA_965533305.1 uncultured bacterium
GCTGATGGCGACGTCGATACCGCATCTCTCAGGAAACCGCTGCAAGCACGCGCCTTCACTTCTCCATGACCCAGGTGTCGCCTGGTATCTCCGGCCGTCTGTTTCCGAGCCCATCCACAGAATTGCAGAGAGCCATTGCAGGGCCGGCGCCCCCGTCGGCCTGGAGTCGATCCGGATATGACAATCCAACTGTGCCGACTTCTCGCCCTGGCGAGGAAAACGCCTACTGTGACGTCAACGTCCACCCGATGGTGTCGCCCCACTCGAATCCATCGTCAAAGATGCTCCAGAGGCTCCTCTCGTCGGAGTTGAGGATGGCGCGGTTCTCGATGTCCGCGTCGTCGTATCTGCTCACCAGACCAATGAGCTTGATCCTGGTTTCGTCGTATTCGGCGGGGAGGACGAAACTGTACTGGTGGGTAAAGACCTCGCCGTCCGCTACGGTGGGAGGGATGATCCCCTCCGTTCCCCAGGCTCCGCCGAGCATGACTCGCAGGGTCCGATCGTGCACGAAACCGATGATCGGATCGCCGGCGCCAAAGTAGGGATGACCCGGAATGGTGTCGTAATAATTGACCTGATCGTAGCCCGAACCGGCGCCGGTCACGCCGTCTTCGACAATCCAGAGATTGAACCTGAGATCTTCGCCACCGTGACCAAAGAACTCGGCTTGGACCGTGGCGTAGATCTCTCTGTTCGCGGGTTCGTAGGACACATCGATCACCGAAACGGAGACCGGCACAGTATGGTTCAGGCGCTGCTCGGCGCGGAGGTTCCAGACGCCGCGACCCAATATGACGTCGGATTCCTCCGGAAACTTGAAAATATCGACGAGACCGGTGGGATAGCCGTTGGTGTATGTCGTATTCAGGATATCGCCGTGCGGAAACTCCATTGCATCGGAATTGTGGACCGAAAGCCCGATGAGGTTCCCATACAGGGCGAGGGCCTGCTCCAGCCTCACGTAGCCGTCGGGACCATAACCGGCCCAGGCGCCCGAATGATTCGTGAGAATCACCTTTTTGGGAGGAATCAGCGAAACGGTGATGATTTCGGAACTCGCGAAATTGTTGCTGGTGTTGACATCCGGCAGACCATTGACCGCCGTGATCCACATCTCGATCTGATGGGTGTCCACAGTCGGCAGGTCAATGGTAGTTGCGAATTCCAGAGTCCCTCCGGGAACCACCGAAAAACCCGCCAGCGTCAGGTTGTCGATCGACCCACCATTGATCTGGATGGCCAATCCCACCGAGGTAATCGGCACCACACCCTGGTTGCTGATGACGGCTCCCAAAAGGGCCTCGCCGATCGGAAGATAACCGGATGTCAGAATCTCGTCGATGGCGCCATCGATTGCCGAAACGGTCGAGATCATCACGTCATCCACGGCGAACCCGTCCGCCCAAGCGCCGCCGTCGTTGTGGTGGAACCCGATCTCGACGATGGTGCTCGTCGTATAGGCCGAAAGATCGAACTCGAGTCCAGTCCAATCTGTGGACTGCGGAACCGTCGCCAAGACGACCCAAGGACCGCCACCGATTCGAATTTCCACCGTACCGATCGAACCCCAGGTGCTGGGCTGGACATAGGAAAAGCTCAGCCTGATCCCTGTGCCCGCCCAGGCGAGAAGGTCGACAATCGGCGTGATCAGGTAGTCCTGGTCCGCGAGATTCGCGGTGGCCGACACGTCATCGTGAGCATCATCGTTCGAAGCCGCATATCGGCCGTGGGCCGGAATCGGAAAGTACTGGGTACCGAGGTCGGTGCCGAACTCCCAGCCTACCGATGGTGTGTTCTGGGTGGTCGACCACCCGGCGGGCGGCGAGCCCGCTTCGAAGTCCTCACTCAACAGCACGATCTGAGCCTGGGCCACCGAACCGAGCACCAACGCAACGAAGAGCACCAACCCCTTTTTGACCAAACTCATCGTGACCTCCCTCGAGAGGTGTCGGTCGATACCGACCACCTCACGATTACCTATCGAAGAAAGCCTGGGAAACCCTCACAACGAATCTCGGTTTTTTCGAGCTTCGTCATCCGGACCGAGGAAACGGACGGCAGGAGTCGAACTGAATTCCGACTCCAGGGCGATCAATGTCCGTTTTTCGCGGCTGCCATCAACGACCTCGTTGCACGAATGTTCAGCGCCGACGAAATCGAGGCGCACTGGGTCGGAGGGGCGACGGACTCAGGTCCGTGAGCCGAAGATAACTCGATCGAGGGACAGTCGCCCCGGACCGAGGCCAAAGAGCAGGATTGCGATCACAAGATAGACGAGTGCGAGTTCATAGGAGGATCCTCCACCCGAGGCGATAAAGGGATGACCCCACTTGAAGGCGTGCATGAAGACCGCGACCGCCATAGTGGAGGCCATGCCCAGACACGCCAGCGGGGTGAGCAGACCGAGGATCCACGCCAGACCGCCACCGAACTCGGAAAGCGCGGCAAGAGCTTGGAGGAAACCGGGCACCGGGGCCTCAGCACCCATCCAGGCAAACGGGTTCTGGATCTTGCCCCAGCCATGGATCATAAAGGCCGATTCCGCCACGACCCGCACCAGGAAAAGACCCAGATCACCCTTGAGGGGATATCCCGCGCTTCCAGCCCTCGGCCGCGGCCCTCGGCGCCGCCACCGCTCAGCAGATCCTCGACGAGCTGCGCAAGCAGC
>CBESWV010000409.1:0-2664 GCA_965533305.1 uncultured bacterium
TGGGCGGGCGTTGTCCGGTCTGCACGCCTGGGTGGAATATCGCGGTGAACATGGGATGTGGCGGGCGGTCGATGCGAGTCGCGGCCCGGCAGTCCAGCTCGGAGAGGCGACGCCCGCCGAGGTCGGTGAGACCGAGGACCTTACCGATGTCGGTGCTACGGCGGCGGCGACATTAGCGTCGCACCCGAATTCCCGGTTTGGGAGCTTGGCCGTGGTGGGCATGGTGTTGACGGTTGGTCTCTTGGCTATCGCTGCGCTCTGGATGGTGCGCCGAAGAATGGTGGTGCATCAGATTCGATCGACCGATGTGCCGGATCTCGCCGGACTTCTGAGGGGAGCGTTGGCGCGACCCGAGGCCTACCGCGAGGTGCCGGCGCTCTTCTCCCGGGGGGTCATTCCCTCGCTCGGTGGATCGCCCATTAGCCTCGATCGTGCGCAAACCCTTGCCCGTCAGCGTCGTCTGGCGGTCAGCGTCCGGTCGTCTCCACTCGCTCTCCGGGCGGTGGAGGCCGGTCGGCCGGTGATCGACGGAAGCCGTTCGGAAGGCCAGGCCGTGGCGGCGGCTCTCGGCGCCATCGATCTCGATCGTTGGAGCGAGATCATCGATCGCGGTTGCGAGCACCCCTTGAGTCAACGCCTGGTCGAGGCTGCGTCGGGGGTGGGCGAAACCTGGGATGTGATCGTGGTTGTCGATCTTTCCCAGGAGATCGCAGTGCTCGACGGTACCCCGGCCGGACTCGACCGGCGCCGCCGTGTCGTCGCGGTGGACGACGGCGGCGCCCTGTGGAAGCGGGTCCTCAGACTCGGACGGTCGCAGCCCTGCACGGCGACCCTCCTCCTGGCCGACCGATTGACCGAGCGACTTCGAATGTCCTCCATCTGCAAACGGCGGTTGTTGTCCAAGCTGGCGGCCGAGGCCGTGGTCGAGCGGGTGGAGTCGTGCCCGTGAGAGCTGATGATCTCTTTGCCATCGATGTCGTCGCCGAGGTTGCGACCCTGTGCGGCGCGCAGATCCAGGGACCCTGGCAGGTTCCTGCCGAGCTGGTGCGGCTGGCCAACGCCCGGGGTGTCGCCCGAGTCGAAATCGACCGGGTGCGGGGAGGGTTTTGTTTTCGTTGTGATGGAGTGCTGGCCGATCCGGAGGAATTGACCGACCTGGCGAGGGTCTTTGATGTCGAGGCGCCCAGGATGCGACGGCAGGCCGCCATCGCCCGGGTCGAGACCGCGGGCCTCTCCGCCCTCTTGTGGGCGACGGGTTTGCCGGGCGCCCGGCTGAGTCTGGTCGTCCGGACCGGGGGTGGATCGAGTTTGATGGAGGCTCGAGGGGCCTGTGTCGCCCTTAGATTCGACGAATCTGCGACCGGTGCTCCGTCAACGACCATGACTTGGCGGTGCCGCGGGCTCGGGTCGCGTCGGGCGGTCGCGTGGCTTCGGACGGCACTGCGTTTTGTGCCGATTCCGGTGGAGATCTGCGGCCGCCCGGCGGAGCGGGGATTCCCCGATGGTCTCTATCGCATGCGGATCACCGATCCGCTGCCCGGTGAGCTTGCGCTGACGACTTCAGGCGATGCTCCCACTCTCTGGCTCCTCGAACATGGGGTTCTCTCGGCGCGGGCGGTGGTCCCCGGTTTCCCTGCGTTTTCAGCGGCCGTCGAGATGAGCCGCCTGGCGCCCTCCGGGTCTGCCGCCGACGTACTGCGAACCGCGGCGAACCCTTATCTCGATGGTCTCATCGACGAGGCGGTCCGGATGATGCTGCTCCTCGTGGATCGACTGCCATCGGTGGACGAGGCGGTCCGCAGCCGGCTGACCACCCTGCTCCTGCGATTCGCCGTCCTCGGTCTTCGTCGGGAGCAGGTCCTGGCCTCACCCATCGTCCAGGTACGGGAGGGATCGCGGCGACGGATGGAATCCCCGTCCGCGCTGGTGGCTAGGGCAATGGACCAGGGTGGGTTGGTGGCTGTCGAACCCGGATCCGGCGATGAGGACGAGCTCGAAAGCCTCGTGATCGAGGCGACCACCGAGGAACGGAGCTTGCTGACGGAACTGCTCGGCATCAGCATCGAAAACTCGGGTGGCGGAAGGCGACCGCTGCAGCTTGGAACCGCCCTGGGTGACGTCCTTCGTCGTATCCGACAAGCCGTCAGAGGGTTCTGGGGCCCGAAAGCCCTCGACCTCGGGCAGTTGACAGAGGATGAGCATCGGCTGGTCGATTCCGCGGTTGCTGCGGGCGTCGGGCTTGCACTGTGTGACGGGACCGGGATGGCGAGGCGGAGTCGGTCAGTTTGCCTCGTGGGTCGGGATCGGCCCGAAGTTCGAGCCGCAGCGATCACCATGCGGTCCGGCGAAGAGTGGCTCTATCCGGCCCTCCTCGCTGTCGCCGGCAACGACCTCGATATCCCCCGCGAGATCCGAGACCGGTGGCTACGGGAAATTCTGAATTCTCAATTCTGAATTCGGGCCCGTGGCAGATTCAGTGGGATGAGCCGTGTCCCGAAAATCCAAATTGCGCTTCCTTCCTCGAGATTCAGGCTCCTGTGCCTGTAAAAATGCTGCCGACGATGACAGGATTTTCAGTTTCGCAGGAGGCTCAATTTAGAATTGAGAATTGAGCCTCTTGCAGAAACCCTCTTCTCCGATTGTTTGTGGTCTCTGTGCCGGCGA
>CBESWV010000410.1:0-2664 GCA_965533305.1 uncultured bacterium
TCCTTCGCGGAATAGAGTGCCTTGTCGGCGGCCTCGTAGAGGTCCTTTTCACCCGTCATCGCCGACTTCATCTCGGCGCAGCCGAATGAGCAGGTGATCTGGAAGCTGTCAGCCACCATGTCGGTCTCGAAGCGGTAGTCCGAGATCGAGACACGCATCCTCTCCGCCAGAATCTCCACTCCTTCGATGGTCGTCTCCGGGCTGAGAATGGCGAACTCGTCCCCACCCATCCGGGCGAAGACCTGCTCCGGACGCAACCGTTTCCGGCAGATGCGGGTCAGCCGTTTGAGAACGAAATCGCCACACAGGTGACCGAAGGTGTCGTTGATTCGCTTGAAATAATCGATGTCGAATACCACAATCGCCAGCGGTCGCTCGTGCCGATCGGCCCGCGCGAACTCTCTCGACAGCTCTTCACGGAATTTGCGGCGGTTGGCGATCTCGGTCAATCCATCCTGCATCACCAGTAGGTGGATCGCCTCGTGATAGACCGCCTCGACATCTTCCTCGCGATAGAACTTGAAATGGAGAGCGCCGAATTGGATGCGATCGCCGCTGGCGAGATCGGTCGCCATGGTGACACGCCGGTCGCTGACAAAGGTGCCGTTGGTGCTCTCGAGGTCCTCCACCACGACGCCATCAGGCAGAAACGACACCCGTGCGTGAAATCGCGACAGGGACGGCACTTCGGGGAAGGCGATCTCGCAGACCGGATCACGACCGATGGTCACCGAGGAGCCGATCTCGAGTCGGGTCCGGCTCCCCAGGCATTCGTTATCGGGGTGGGCGATGAGGATGAGAATCGCGTGTCCGCCGCTCCCGGGCCGGGGTTCGGTTTCACCGTGAGACGTGGGACTTCGGAGGGCCCACGTTCGGTCGACCGGATCGTAGTCAGGCTTGTCCACAGCTTGTCAATCGATGCGGAATCACTTGGTGCACCACCTCATCGAAGCTATCACCGGGTTTTGGGACCGTCAATGACAACCATCGCAAGGCTGATGAGGTCGCTGTGTTAACCAATCGCCTCCTCGTTCGTAATCTATTAGAGAAGGGGCTGAGAATGAGCAGCGTGCCGGACCCGGCGATCGCCGACAAAAAGACATGGAGCCGGGCGACAATGATCGTCGTTCGGGTGGCGTTGCTGGTTTTCCTCATGTGGGCGCTTGTCTCCGCCAGGTTCCCGGATAACACCCCGGTAGCCGAGGACTCAGTTCCCCCCGGCCAGAACAGCCACGCCGTGAGCGAACCCTGCTCCGCCCCACCGAACCAGCTCGGCTGAGCCCACAACCCGTTCCCCGATCGAGCTCAGAACACACGGGATCACCATCGGTTTCCTCGTGCTACCGTGAGTCCGATGACGCACATCGCGGCCCCCTTGTCGGCATCCTTCGGTCTGCTGCTCCTGGTACTCCTTGCAGGCTTCGGTGTGGTTTCGATTCTGGAGGGTGAACGACGAGCGGCACGGGTGTTTTTCCTGGCGGCGGTCTTTGGGGCCGGACCCCTCATCGCCGCGGCAATGCTCCCGGCCCCGGTTCCCCGGATCGCGCTTGCCGTCGGCGCTCTCATCGGCGCCGCCGTGTTGTTGCGCTGCCTCCTTCCGCTACGGCGACCGGCCCAACCCGGTGGCCGCGCCGACAGGCGGGTGGACGAACGGGACATCATGTTCGCCCGGGGGCGCCTGCGGCCGGGCTCTCCCGAGTTCGACACCTACTACCGGATGCGTCCCGAGAATCTGGAGACCGACAACCGCACGCGTTCACATCCGGGTCTTCTCTCACTCGACGCCGAGTTGGCCGAACCCATTGCCTTTGCCACCGCCGATGCATGTTTCAACGTGACCGAAGCGCTTCGCGACCGGGTTGACGGCGAGGTCGCACGCGTGCGTCAGGAGCGCAGCGCCGATGAGTGGACCAAAGCGCTCACGGGCCTCGCACTGAGCTGGGGAGCCAAGGATGTCGGTGTTACCAGACTCAAGCCGGCGCACGTCTACACCCACATCGGCCGCGGCACCGGAACCTGGGGAAGCGAGATCAATCTCGAACATCGATGGGCTCTCGCGTTCACGGTCGAAATGGATCACCGGGCGGTGACCCAGGCGCCCGAAGCGCCGGTAGTCGCCGAATCGGCGCGCCAGTATGTCGAGTCCGCCATCATCGCAATCCAGCTCGCATCGGTGATCCGTGACCAGGGCTGGCCGGCACGCGCCCACACCGACGGCAACTACCGCGTCATCGCCCCCCTCGTCGCCCGCGCCGCAGGTCTCGGCGAGATCGGTCGCATGGGGCTGCTCATGACGCCGCGTCTCGGACCGCGGGTCCGAATCGGGGTTGTGACCACCGATATCCCGCTCGCGCCATCCACCCCGAGCGACGACCTCTCGGTGCTCGACTTCTGCGCCATCTGCAAGAAATGCGCGACCAACTGTCCCGTGGGCGCCATCCCTTTCGGCGATCGCATCGAGATGGACCACGGACGCCGGTGGGTCATCGATGACGAAACCTGCTTCCGATACTGGAACGTCGTCGGCACCGACTGCGCCACCTGTATGAAGGTCTGCCCCTATTCGCACCCGGACAATCTGATGCACAACCTCGTCCGCAGTGCCATCCGGGTCTCGCCGGGAACCCGGAGCCTGATGCTGTGGATGGATGATCTCGTGTATGG
>CBESWV010000411.1:0-2653 GCA_965533305.1 uncultured bacterium
CGGCGATGGTCAGACCCTCGTCGAAGAGCAGTCGTCGGATCTCGAGGATGAGCATCATCTGCGGTCGGGTGTAGAGCCGCTGACCGGTCTCTGTGGTGGTGGTCTCGAGCTGTTCGAACTCGGTTCCCCAGAAACGGAGCATATAAGGCTGGACATTGGCCAGCTTGCACACCTCGTTGAGTTTGAAGAACTCCTGGTCGTCCGGCAGCTCGATCTTCACGGTCTCAGTCATCCACGTCGTCCGATGGCGTCAGCGTCAGCCGCAGCTGGAGGGTCACCTTGCGGTTTCCGACCCACCCGCCCGGCACCGGCACCTCGATATCGAGCGCTCTCACCTCGCCTATCTCTGCGATCGCTCCCGATCCCTTGAGTTGGAGGTGGAGTTGATTGTCCTGCGCGGTTACGTTGATGGCGTTGCTCGTCGGTACGACGGGCGCTCCCTGCGGAATCACTTCCGGCACAACCGCGACCGCGTCGTCTTCGGCGAAGGGATCTCCGGAGCCCAGCATGAAGGCCTGGCTCTTTGTGAGAGTCTCTTCGGTCATCGGTGGTGGCGCCACCGGTTCGTCGGCGACTTCTTCCTGCGCGATCGGTTCAGCCGCAACGGATTCTTCAACCGGTGCAACCTCGACGATGATGTCATCGAAAACCGGTGCCACGACCGGAGGCTCGACAAGCTCCGCGACCTCGGTTGTCGTGTTGTCCTGATCTTCCCACCCGCTCTCGTCGTCGGCGGTGACCTCGGGCTCATCAATGACAGCCTCGACTGGGGTGACGTCTTCGATCTCCTCGGCCACATCCTCCAAGACCGGTTCCTCGGCTGCCGGAACCACGACAGGCTCGGCTTCGATGGGATCTTCGGCAATTTCAACGGTCTTTTGGGATTCATCAATCTCGGAATCCGAGATCGACGCGAGAGCCTCGCGATTTTCGGAAGCTCCCAATGCCTGCCGCACTTCAGCGAGGACCTCTTCTTCTTCAGCTCTCGACGCCTCGAATTCGTCGGCGGGTTCTTCTTGTGTCGGCGCAGGGGCGAACGGACCGGGAGCCTCGATACGATCCTCGTACCGATCGGTCGGCAAAGCGTCCGCCAACATCTCGGATGGATCAACGGACGCGGGAGCCGGCTCGCGGTCGCCGGCCACCGCCCCCTGAGTCTCGACAACTTCCATCACATCATCGACAAAGGCCTTGACGGTCGGAACTTCCGTTTCGAACAGATCGTCCAGGCTCTCTTCGGAGGGCGCGGATTCCGGGAGATCATTGACAATTCCAGGATCGGTCTCGAGATCGTCTCTGAGGTCATCTCCGGGTTCATCTCTCGGATCATCTTTGGTGCTGTCCTCATCCCGCGGATCGGTGAAGAGACCACTGACCTCGCCGGTCTTTTCGATCTTCAGTTCGCCCGCGTCGGCATCCTCCACCGGCGCGAAGGCCGGAGCTTCGGTGCCGAAATCCGGAAGGTCAAGCTCGGCTTCGGCCGCGGCGATCTGCTCGTCATCGGGTTCATAGACCGCTGTGGAGATCTCATCCTCGTCTCCAAACGGATCGAATTTCTCGTCCGACCCGATATCGGGGGTCTCGTCCAATACGGATTTGACCGGCGCGGGCGTCTCAATGGGTGCAGCCGCCACGTCAGGGGTACTGACTCCTCCCAGATCGACTTCCGGCGGGCTCTCCACGGCCGAAACGAAGTCCGAAGCCAGCGGATCACGCATTCCCACCGTGGGTTCGGCGGCAGGCGCTTGGAACGCCTTTGGAACGGTCGCCTGCATCGGTTTGAGCGCCTGCGGGCTTGACGCGCTCGCGACCGGTTCGTACTTCTCACGCAGGTTGCGCATGACCAGCTTGACGATACCTTCGAGGCTCTCTTGGACTCCGATTCCTTCGGTGCCGATGGCCTCGAAGATCGGGCACGAAAAGATATTGAGGCTTTCGTTGAGATCCTCAGGGCTCAACAAATCACGAAGATCGCGTTTGTTGAACTGCAGGATGTGGGGAAACTCTTTGAGATCGATCCCCTGCAGCATCAGGTTCTCCTGAAGGTTTTCGAACGACTCGGCGTTCGATGACTTCATGGTCCGCTGCGAATCGGCAACAAACACGACTCCATCGGCCCCGCGGAGCACCAACTGCCTGGTCGAGTTGTAATGGACCTGGCCTGGAACGGTGTAGAGCTGAAGGGTGACATCCATCCCTCGGATGGATCCGATGTCGATGGGAAGCAGGTCGAAGAAGATGGTCCGGTCGCCCTCAGTGGCGAGAGAAATCATCTTCCCGCGCTGACCACCTTCAAAGTGGTCGTGGATCCACTGCAGGTTTGTCGTCTTTCCGCACAAGCCCGGACCGTAATACACGATCTTGGCGTTGAGCTTGCGCAGCGCATAGTTGAAAAAGACCATTGGCGCCCCTAACTCTTTCGTCCTCTAATCATAACCCGAAACGGCACACCCTCCAAGGAGAACGCCTCTCGGAGGATGTTCTCCATATAGCGGGTCCACGAAAAGTGAGGAGTCTTGTCCAAATTGGTGAACAAGACAAAATGCGGCGGCCTGGAATGGACCTGGGTGCAGTAGTAGATCTTGGGTGCTTTCTTGCCCAGCGTCGGCGGCGGGTTGCGGTTGAAGGCATCCTTGACCACTCGGTTGAGATT
>CBESWV010000412.1:0-2650 GCA_965533305.1 uncultured bacterium
GGACAGGCGCGTACTCGGTGAAGCTCTGGAACGAAACGTTGGGGAAGAGGACCGGACCACCGTCTGCGATTGCGATGTCGACCGCGGGTGCGTCAGGCGAAGCGTGGAGGAAACGCACCCAACCATTGCCTGCGGCCGGGGTCGAGCCATCGGCGGTGAGAATCACCGGGGTGATCATGGAGAGCACATCCGTTGCGACGACGAGGTAGTCGGTCGCAGCGGCGAGATCGAGGTCGACCGGACCGATCACAATCGGCTCGCTCAAACCGGTGGGCGTCACGGCGACCGTGTAGGTGCCAGCGGGGACCTCGGCGAAGTCGGAAGCTTCTTCAAAGGCGAGGTTCGAAAATACGACAGATCCATTCACCCAAACGTCAACCGCCGGGGCGTCCGGCGAGGCGTGCAGGACGCGGACCCGGGCTCCGCCCATGTTGCCCTCGGGGTCGTCGTCCAGAATCACTGCATTGAGGGGAGTGGCCGCATTCACGGTCGTCAGACCCAGGAAAACGAGGCCGGCGAAAATCATTGCAACACGCTTGTACATCTTTTTCTCCTTTTCGGCGACTCGTCTGCGAGCCCCGTGTTCGATTCGATCGGCTAACCGAAAAGGTTTAATCTAATATTCCAAGAGAATCTCCCGACCTCAGGCAAATTTGTTTTAACATCATTAGAATTAGCTATTTGCATCGTAAATACTTGTATTCTTAGTTGAGATTTTCTAGGTTTTAACAGGATAATAGCCGGTGCCGAGCATCCTACGTTTCGCGCCGTACCCGTCCACGAGGTCCCAATCTCCGGTTATGCTGGCGTTCGGAGGTCCGCAATGCCCCAAGACCAACCCGCTTGGCGAATCTGGCACGACGAGTCCGAGACAATCCGCATCGGCGTGTCCTCATGTCTTCTGGGCCGAAAGGTCCGCTACGACGGTGGCCACAAACGCGACCGATACCTCACCGATGTGATCGGCGAATGGGCCGAATGGGTCTCGGTCTGCCCTGAGGTCGAAATCGGACTCGGCACACCGCGGCCCACCATCCGTCTCGAAGGCACCGTCGAGGACGCGCGTCTCGTGGAACCGAAAAGCGGCGAGGATCTCACCGACCGGATGCGGGAGTACTCCGCTCGTCGCGTTGATGAACTCAGAACCGATGATCTCGACGGATACGTGCTCAAACGAACATCCCCGTCGTGCGGGATGGAGCGGGTCAGAGTCTGGAGCGGAAGCGGGATGCCCGACAAAAGGGGAGTTGGCATCTTCGCCGAAGCTCTCCTCGAGCGTTGGCCGAACCTACCGGTGGAGGAGGAGGGTCGACTCAACGACCCGGTGCTGCGCGAGAATTTCGTCGAACGGATTTTCTGCCGCCATCGTTGGCGGTCGTTGCAGCGGATCGGGCTCACCCGAGCACGATTGATAGCGTTTCACACGGCGCACAAACTGCTGCTCAGGGCCCACAACGAGGCCGGGTACCGACGGTTGGGTGTCGCGGTCGCCTCGTTCGGGCAACGCCCTGATGTTGAGGTTTTCGCCGAGTACGAGACTGAGTTCTTTGCCGTTCTCAAGCGGCGAGCAACCCTCAAACACCACACCAATGTTCTGCAACACGCCGTCGGGTATCTGAAGAAGGTGGTCGATTCTGCCGACAGACGCGAACTGCTCGGACTCATCGAGGACTACCGGCTCGGGCTGGTGCCGTTGATCGTGCCCGTGACCATGCTCCGGCACCACGTTCACCGCCACCACATCGGCTATCTGGTCGGTCAGATCTACCTCGAGCCGCATCCGAAAGAGCTCATGCTTCGCAATCGAGTCTGAGCATACGTCCGACCGGTTTCCGGTTGGTTGTTCGGTCGTATCGGAGGGAGGGTCAGAACCTGAGAACCCCCGAGACGATTGCGTAGTTGAACCATGCGAAGTTGTAGACCTCATCGACATCGGCGCCACCCTCGACGCCGCGGTAGCCGGCGGTGACCGACCAGCGGTCATTGATGTCGTAACCGATCTTCAGCGCCAGATCGATGGCCCGGCCGGGGCCTCCGGCAAGGCCGTCGAAATCGGCGATGAAGTGCCACTTCTCGGCGAAGCGCCAGTCGGCGGCGAAGTGGGCCAGCGGAACAACGCCGAGATCGGTGTCTTTGCTTGTCACCTCGCCCTGGCGGAGCTCGATCTTGGCGTCGCGGATCTTGGCGGTGAAGCCGACCCAGAGCTGCCACCGGTCGCCGTTCTTGAACTTATAGCGATAGGACAGACGCCACGAGTTGAACTGATAGGTCGCTTCGGTGGGAATACCCGCCTCATACGCCTCGCCCGCGAAAAGAACCTCGTCATCGAAGATCCCGGTCTCGGTGTAGGACAGCGGCGCGAGCAGCACCCGAAGCCCATGCTTGTTGTTGATGTTCCAGGTGAAGTAGATCCGACCGGCGGGCCACGGCCCGGCGCCGACCAGATCCTTGAGCGAGAACCGCGTTCCGAGTTCGCTGTTGGGAATCTGAACGTCATTGGAGCTCTGCCACACGGGCCCGACTTCGAGCTCGAGGCTGAAGCGTGGGGCGTCGGCGGCAGTGGCAGGGGATGAGATTGCAGTTGAAGCAAGGATGAGCAGGAGGGTTGCGATTCGTTTCATGGTTCTCTCCGATTCGGATCGATGGTAGT
>CBESWV010000413.1:0-2628 GCA_965533305.1 uncultured bacterium
GGCCTCAAACGACCCTCCGAAATCCATCCACCATCTATTCACTACACGCTCCTAGTGGGTGACCTCCTGGCAAAGAAGGCCTTGGAATTCGTCCGTTGGTTGGATATTGTGTGCTGCGATCAACTGAGAATTGAGGGAGGATGGAGATATGGCTCGACGTAATGTAGTGCTGATGCCGGGAGACGGAATCGGTCAGGCGGTGCTGCCTGAGTCCGTGCGGGTGCTCGAGGCGGCAGGATTCGAGGCGAATTGGATCTCGGCCGATATCGGCTGGGAATTCTGGAAGAGCGAGGGCAACCCCTTGCCCCAGAGGACCATCGATCTCATCGCGGAGCACAAGGTCGCGCTTTTTGGCGCCATCACCTCCAAACCCAAGGACGCCGCCGCGAGTGAACTGGCCCCCGAGCTCAGGGACCAGGGCCATGTCTACTACTCGCCCATCGTCGGTCTGCGCCAGCGCTTTGATCTCGATGTCTCCATCCGGCCCTGCATCACCTTTCCGGGCAACCCGTTGAACTTTATCCGCCGCGCCGCCGACGGCGGGGTGGAGGAGCCTGGGGTCAATGCGGTGATCTTCCGGCAGAACACCGAGGGGCTCTATGGCGGTGTCGAGTGGACCAACCCGCCCGACCAGGTCTGGCAGGCCCTCGACACCCACCCGAGGTTTGCCGGTTTCCGCGATGTGCCGCGGGAAGATCTCGCGGTGTCGACGCGGATCTTCACCCGCGCCAAGTGCCGCCGGATCTGCGAGCAGGCGTTTGCGTACGCGGCTCAGCACGGCTACTCCTCGGTCACCATCTGTGAGAAGCCCAACGTGATCCGCGAGACCTCGGGGATGATGTTGGACGAGGGCCGCCGTGCGCAGCAGCGTCACCCCGATATAGCCCTCTGGGACACCAATATCGATGCCCAGATGATGTGGCTGACCAAGAACCCCGAAGACTATGGCGTCATCGTCGCCGGCAACATGTTCGGCGATATCATTTCGGACGGGTTTGCCGGTCTCGTCGGCGGATTGGGCTTCGCCGCGTCGGCGAATCTCGGCGCCGAGGTCGGTGTCTTCGAGCCGACCCACGGCTCGGCGCCCAAGTACGCAGAGCTCGACCCGTCGATCGTCAATCCCATTGCCATGGTTTTCTCGGCGGTCATGATGCTCGACTGGCTTGGTGAGACCGAGATCGCGGGCAAGATCCGCGACGCCGTCGCTGCCGTTGTCGCCGATGGTCAGGTCCGATGCTACGACATGCTCAAACTCCGCGGCGGTCCGCAGGCCATTGCCGATGGTGCCGCCACCACGACTCAGATGACCGACGCCATCATCTCGAAACTGTGATGCGAGCCTCGACCCCGACCCCGACCCCGACCCCGATCCCGTACCCGACGGTTCGCGTGCGGCGATCCGAGACGGAGGGGTTCGCTCATGCCTGACCTCAAGCCCGCCGCAGCCGGGCCTTCCGGCGACGATGTCCGTTCCGACTGTCATGTGCACTACGAACCCGGCGCCGACAGCCTCGTCATCGAGATCTCCTCCAAGGTCGACTATCTCTACGACGATGCCATCGAGGCCGCCGTGCGGCGAGTCGCGAGTGGGCTCGGGGTGAGCACGGGTCGGCTCGAGGTCGTTGATCGTGGCGCGCTCGAATGGGTGCTCATGGCCCGGGCAGAGACCTGTCTCCGATGGGCCGGCGCTGAGGGTCCGGCAGTGCTCCCCGCGGCGTGGCCCGGGGCCGATGCCCCGGCCGTGCGCGATCGTCTACGCCGCAGCCGGCTCTATCTTCCCGGCAATCGTCCCAAGCTCATGCTCTCGGCCGGTCTCTACGGCGCAGACGGACTCATCCTCGATCTCGAGGACTCGGTGACGCCGGCCGACAAGGGAGCGGCCCGTCTATTGGTGAGAAACGCCTTGATCGCCCTCGACTGGGGTGCCTCCGAAAGGATGGTGCGGGTCAACCAGGGCGAGCTTGGGCTCGAGGATCTGCGCCGGATCGCGCACCACAACCCCCACGTCGTGCTGCTGCCCAAGATCGAGGATCCGGAACAGGTGCGCCGGGCCGCCGACCTGCTGCGTGAGATCGTAGGAGAACGAGCGCCCCTGCTCATGCCTATCCTCGAGTCGCCGCTGGGAATCCACCGCGCCTTCGACATCGCCGCTGCCGATGAGCTGGTCGTCGCCCTGACCCTGGGTCTCGAGGATCTCTCCGCCGAGCTCGGTGCGCCGCGGACCGAGGACGGGTGGGAGAGCTTCACGGCGCGCCAAACCACGGTCTATGCTGCTCGCGCCGCAGGTGTCCAACCCATCGCTTCGGTGTTTTCCGATATCTCGGACGAAGCGGCCCTCGCCCGCTATGTTCAGCGGGAACGGGGTCTCGGGTTCGACGGCGTCGGTTGCATCCACCCGCGGCAGATCCCCGTCGTTCACGCCGAGATGACCCCCACCGAGGCCGAAGCCGAGAAAGCGGTGAGAATCGTCCGCGCCGCCCGGGAGGCCGAGCGGCGGGGTCTCGGGGCCGTTGCGGTGGGATCGAAGATGGTCGATCCGCCGGTGGTGAAACAGGCGTTCAGAACGGTCGAACTCGCCGTTGCGGGAGGCGTGCTGGATGCGGGCTGGGACGACGGTCGGGTGTAAGT
>CBESWV010000414.1:0-2618 GCA_965533305.1 uncultured bacterium
TACTCCGTCATCTCCACATGGCACGAGGTGCAGACCAACCGCGCTCCGGTGACCTCGTCGCCGAACTCACCGGGTGAATTGCGGAGATCCATCCGGTGACTCGCCGGGACCGCGACCGCACCCATGTCCTCGGCGACATCGGCGTTGTGGCACTCGAGACAGGGGTTCTCGCTCAATGAAATGGGGCCGAAATCCTGAATCGAGTGCGGGATGACCGGGGGGAACTCGGCGTTGGGCCGAGCTTGGATCTCGCCATCGCCGGGATCAACGGCGTTGAACTTGATCGGCGCCTGGGGCGGCTGCTCGAAGGCGGTGCCGGCGGCGAGGCCGATCTCGGAGTCGGAGATTGTGGCGGCCGCTTCCGGGGCCGGCGCCTGGGCCGGTGGCGCAGCAGCCTCCTCGGGCCCGCTCGAGGAGCAACTCACGACCAACGCGAGGGACAACAGAATGGCTGTGTGCTTCATGTTCTCTCCTCAGGCCTTCCGCACCCGGACGGCGCACTTCTTGAAATCGATTTCCTTGGATATGGGACAGGTGGCGTCGAGCGTCACCTTGTTGATCGGAACACCCTCGTCGAACCACGGCACATAGACGGTGCCACGGGGCATGGTGTTGCGACCTGCAGTCTCGACCACGGCACGAACCTCGCCGCGCCGACTTTCGATGATGGCGATATCGTTGCGCGCCAGTCCTCTCGCCTTTGCGTCGACCGGGTTCATGAAGACCTGAGCGTGCGGCGCAGCGGAATCGAGTTCCGGAACTCTGCGGGTCATGGAGCCCGAGTGCCAGTGCTCGAGCACCCGGCCGGTGCAAAGCCAGAGATCCCAGTCGGCATCGGGGCTCTCGGCTGGGGCGGCATAGGGGCGGAAGAAGATCTTCGCTCTGCCGGCGAGAGAGACTTTTTCAGGGCCGGCTGGTGCGGCCAGGTTCCCCTTCGGAACCGCCTTGAAGGCCGGACCGTAGAAGTCGAACTCAGCACCGTCGGCGACCAGGGGGTCATGCTCACCGTTGAACCGCCACCGGGTCTCCTTGCCGTCGATGACTGGCCACCGCAGACCACGAACGTCGTCGCGGTAGTAGGTGTCGAACGGTGCGAGATCGTGAGCGTGACCGACCCCGAAGCGACGATAGTCCTCAAAGAGGGCCTTCTCCGGGAACCAGTCGATCCCGGCGGCCTCGGCGGTACAGTTGGCGTGGTCGGCGCCCACCGGATCGGGCCACGCGGTCTTCTTGGCTGCCTCGGTCTCGAAGAGCACCTCATACAGCGTCTGATCAGGGCGATACCCTAGGCTGGCGGCATCGCCGAGGACATCCGGGAGGAATCCAGCATCGGCCCCTTCAACCGTCACGCCCGGCACCGCCTGCTTGCCCCAGACTTCGGCGAGAGTGAACCGCTTGGAGAACTCGAGGATCTGCCAGACATCGCTGCGCGCTTCACCGGGTGGGTTGACCACCTGGCGCCACGCCTGGGTGCGGCGCTCGCTGTTGCCGTAAAGGCCCCACTTCTCGTAGTGGGCAGCACACGGCAGGATGAGATCGGCGACCTTGCACGAATAGGTCGGATAGATATCCGAGACCACGATGAAGCAGTCCTTCTCACGGGCTGCTTTGAGCCAGTGGTTGGCATTGGCGGTGGATTGGAAGGGGTTGGTGACCTGGACCCACAACCACTTCATGCTTCCATCCTCGAGATCACGCATCATCTTGGTGATGTGGCTGCCGACCTTGGGGTTGAGGGTCTGGTTCGGAAGCTTCCACAGCTCCTCCGAGAGCTTGCGGTGCGCCGGGTTGGCGACCACCATGTCGGCCGGAAGGCGGTGTGCGAAGGTGCCGACCTCGCGCGCTGTACCGCAGGCCGAGGGTTGCCCCGTGAGCGAAAAGGCACCGTTACCCGGTTTGGCCTGTTTGCCCATGAGCAGGTGAACCATGTAGGCCTGTTCGTTGACCCAGGTTCCGCGGGTGTGCTGGTTGAAACCCATGGTCCAGAACGAGACCATCTTCCGATCCGGATCGGCATAGTAGTCGGCGAGGAGCTTCAACTTGGCTTTGAAACTCTCGATATCCTCATCGGGATCGCCCTTGGCGAGCTCGGCGACGAAATCGAGGGTGTAGGGCTCGAGGGCTTCCTTGAAGTCGTCGAAGGAGATCATCCAGTGGGCGCCGGCCTTGCCAGTGGCCTCTTGGTCAACGGCATGGGTCGTGTCCGGATCGAGTCCCTGCGCGATGGCCTCTTCGCGAGTGAGAACGACGACCCTCTCGCGCTCCTGGGTGTCCTTCTCGGCGTCGTAGGCGAAATCATCGTTACCCCGCATCCCGAACCCGATGTCACGGGGCCCGGTTGCGAAGACACAGTGTTGATTCACGAAGCCGTGATCGACGGCATCGCGGGTCACGATCTCACGAGCGATGTAGTTCCAGATTGCGAGATCGGTCTGGGGCTTGAAGATGATCTCGGTGTCGGCGGCATCCGAGGTGCGGTTCCGGTAGGTCGTCAGGTTGACGATCTTCCCTTTCTTGTGGCGGAGCCGACGTTCGACAACCCGTGACCACAGCATGGGGTGCATCTCGGCCATGTTGGCGCCCCAGGTGACCACGGTGTCGGTGAGCTCGATGTCGTC
>CBESWV010000415.1:0-2615 GCA_965533305.1 uncultured bacterium
GTGGCGACCCACGGTCGAGGGGCCGGCGCCGCCGAGGGTCGGGGTCCGCTGCGTTGGCGACGACCGGTGGATCTCGAGGCCTGCGTCATCACCAATCGTTGGATGACCCTCGTGCGACATCTCAACACCCTTGATCTCGTCCCACGGCTGCCCGTACTCTTGAGTTGGGATCTGGCGCTGGCGGCCGTGAGCGTCGCTCGGCGACCGGGACTTCTTCCGGCCATCGCCCGTCGGTGGCCGCTGGTGATCGGTGAGTGGCGCGCCCGAGGCGACCGCTCGCGTCGGAGGCTACGAGAGCTGCCATGGTGATCCAACTGACCCTCGGGTTCTTTCTCGCCTACCTGCTCGCGCTGGTGGGCACCCCCATGGCGCGAGACGCTGCTCTGCGCTTCGGCGTCGTCGATCGGCCGGACGGCCACCTCAAGACGCACGAACAACCGGTGGCCTATCTCGGTGGACTGGCGGTCTTTGTCGCTTTTCTGCTCTCCATCGGCATGACCTTCGAGTTCGATGAGGAACTCCTCGCCCTCCTGCTGGCCTCGACCATCGTCACCATGGTCGGACTCGTCGACGATTTCGGCGCGCTGACGCCGAAACCCAAGGTCATCGGACAGGCGGTGGCGGTCTTTGTCCTGCTCAAAGCCGGGGTGATGCTGCACATCATCTTCATCCCGTGGTGGGCTCGGGTGGCGTTGACGGTCTTTTGGTTGGTCGGGATGTCCAATGCTTTTAATTTGAGCGACATCATGGATGGACTCGCCGGTGGTCTCGGGGTCATCGCGGGCACCTATCTGCTCGTCGTGGCGTTGCTCAACGGTCGATTGGTTGTGGCGGCCTTCACGGTGGCGCTCATCGGGGCCCTCTTGGGTTTTCTCCGGTTCAACTTCCACCCCGCGGTGATCTACCTCGGGGACTGCGGCAGCCTCTTCGTCGGCTTCACCCTCGGCGCTCTGGCAATGGTGATGGACTACACCCGCCACAACGAGCTGGGTTTTCTCGCGCCGCTGTTCTTCCTCGCACTGCCGGTGATCGACACCTTCTATGTGATGTTCCTGCGGTTACGGGCGGGCCGGAAGGTCTACTACGGCAGCCCCGATCACATCCCTCTGCGGCTGCGCCGTCGCCTTGGCGGCTCGATGGTCCGTACGGTTGTCACCTGCTATGGGGCGGCGGTGATCCTCGGTGGCGTCGGGTTGGTGATCCTCTTTCTCGACCCCGAGACGACCGTGATCGTCGCTGCAGTGGTGGCCGTGATCGTCCTCGCCGTCCTCGTCTGGCTTGGACGGGTCGATATGGAGGCGAAATGAAGCCCCTCATCATCGGCGGTGGACTGACCGGTCTGGTGGCTGGGGAAAGGCTGGCGGCGGCCGGCATCACTGCGCCGGTGCTCGAGCGCGAGTCGGAGCCGGGGGGCGTTTGTCGGAGCATCGAGGTCGACGGCTTCGTCTTTGACCACACGGGTCATCTCCTCCACGTCGCGCGCCCGGAGACCGAGGCCTACCTCAGCGAACTCGGGGTCTGGTCCGAGCTTCGGGTGTGGGAACGGAGCGCCGCCATCGTGGTCGGCGAGCACGTGACGCCCTATCCGATCCAGATCCACACCCATGGTCTCGCACCCGAGGACCGGCGCGACTGTCTCCTCGGCTTTATCCGTGCCTGGGGGGAGGAACGGGACCGTGAGCCTGTGAACTTCCGCGAATGGGTCCTCGAGAGATTCGGCGCCGGATTCGCCGAGCACTTCTTCTTCCCCTACAACCGCAAGCTCTACCGCGCCGAACCCGAGGAACTCGGACTCGACTGGGTCGGTCGGTATGTACCGAAGCCTGATCTCGAGGCGGTCGTCAACGGCGCGCTCGGTCTGCATGACGAGGCGGTGGGCTACAACGCGGTCTTTCGCTATCCCGGCAAGGGTGGGATCCGATTGCTGCCCGATCGGGTGGCGGATCGGGTTCCCGATCTGAGAACCGATGCCGAGGTGGTGCGGCTCCATCTCGGTGAGCGCTGGCTCGAACTTGCGAGTGGCGAACGTCTTGCCTTTTCAACCGCGGTGGCCACGATCGGACTGCCGGCCTTGCTGGACATTGTGCTCGATGAAATTCCGGAGGAGGTGGTCCAGGCCCGGAAGGCCTTGCGCTGGGTTCGGGTGCTCAACATCGCTCTCGGAGTTCGCGGCCCGGCGCCCGTCGCCGAGCACTGGCGCTACTTCCCCGACGCCTCGGTTCCGTACTACCGCGTCGGCTTCCCCTCCAACCACGGGCGCCTCGCCCCCGACGGCTGTCACACGGTATCGGTGGAGATCAGCTTCGATCCTGCAACGGGTGATGTGGACGCCGTGGCCGCCGAGGCTGAGGAAGCGCTCGTCAGAGGAGGACTGGTCGATCCCGAGGCGGTGGAGGTCCGTCGTCTGACCATGGTCGACCCGGCCTATGTGGTCTTCGACCATGACCGACGGCAGGCGGTTTCGGCCCTGCGTGGATGGCTTGGATCGCATGACATCCGGCTCTCCGGCCGCTGGGCCGAGTGGAAGTACTCGGCCATGGAGGACGCCATCCTCGACGGCATGGCGGCGGCCCGTCGGCTGATCAAGGGGGCGGATTGAGCCGTCACCTCCGAGT
>CBESWV010000416.1:0-2613 GCA_965533305.1 uncultured bacterium
TTCATGCTGGATTGGTTAGACTTGGCATGAGCTTCGCATCTTTTGAACTCGACTGGAGCAGTGGATGATGGTCAGGCGTCGGTATCTCATTCTGGTATTCGCGGTCGCGGTAGCGCTGACGGTGACGGCAGCGAACGCCGGTCGGATCGTCGCTGTGGGCGACGTCCACGGCAACTTCGACGGACTGACCTCGATTCTGCAGGAAGCCGGGATCATCGACGCCGATCTGAAATGGACCGGCGGTACGGCACCCTATGTTCAGCTTGGCGATCTCTTCGATCGTGGGACACAGGTGCGCGAAACCCTCGACTTCCTCATGAGGCTCCAGGCGGAGGCCGAAGTCGTGGGTGGGCGTGTGGACTGCGTTCTCGGGAACCACGAGACCATGAACCTCACCGGGTTCTACCGTGATGCCAACCCGGAGGTCTACGCGAAGTTCGTGGATGCGAAGTCTGAAAAACGGCGCAAAAAACTGTGGTCGTCGGTCAAGAGCTATCGGGGCCTTGCCGGAGAACCCACCGATGACGCCGCCAAGCAGGCGTGGATGGTCGAGCACCCGCTGGGGTGGTTCGAGTACGCCGAGTCTCTGGCGCCGAAAGGCTTGTATGGGAAGTGGTTGCGGAGTCTTCCGGTGGCCGAGATGATCGACGGTTCGCTCTTTCTTCACGGCGGTCTCAGCCCCGAGGTGGCCGGGATGTCGGTTGAGGAGATCAATGCCACGGTGGGGTCCGAGATGAAGGCCTTCGACATGGCGAGGCATTATCTGGTCTCCAAGAGCCTGGTGCCCCCCTCAGCGAGCTTCACAGAGGTCAACCGAATGGTCCTCGCCATCGTGTATCGGGCCGAGCAGGAAGATTCCACCGACTTGATTCGTCGCCACGCCGACCAGCTCGGACCCTTGGTCGGGATCGATGACTGGCTCATGATGTCGCCGGAAGGTCCGCTCTGGTTCCGCGGCGCAACCAGGTGGGATGAAGAACTTCAGGGCGACGAGATGGCAGCGCTCCTCGACGGGATCGGCGCCGATGTCATGGTCGTCGGACACACCCCCGATCGTGAGGGGACCATCCGGGTTCGATTCAAGAATCGGGTTTTTCTCATCGACACCGGGATGCTCTCGAGCTACTACACCGGCGGCCGGCCATCGGCTCTGGAGATCGACAACGACACCTTCACCGCCATCTATCTCGACCACCGCGAGATCCTCGTCGGTGGGGAAGTGCTCGACAAGGCGGCGCAGATCCACCCACACATCCGAGAGCTGCAGGTTGCTGCCCACTGATCACACGGATCGAGCCATCGCAGACGGAGAAACCGCAGATAGCGCAGATCGGTGCGGATAGCCATCGCATCATCGCGAAGCCCACAGATCACACAGATGGACACAGATGCCATCACAGTCAGTTGAAGCCGGGTGGGTGGTGGGACCGAACAATGCAACAAATGGCACCGCGCAACGCGGCGCCGGGGTTCCGGGTCACCCGCGACTCTGAGAATCAAGTCGGAAGCGAGATGAGGACACGTGGGGTCCGCGTTGAACGGACGTGCCGTCCTTAACATTGTTCGGATTCAGGACGAGATTCCCGTTGCTCGATCCTCGGTACCGATCAATGTTAAGGGGGGCACTCTCGGGCAACCGCGATGAGAGGATCGGGCTCAGAGGCACGTTTCTGAATTTGATTCCCTCATCGTTCTTCCCGTGAGAATGCCAGGCACCATTTCGCGATGGCGTTGCTCACAGCCGGAGGGCACGTGTGCGAAATGAGAGCCAGGCACCTCCGCTGAACGCGCTTTCTCGCGTTCCCAGAGCGCCACACCGAAATTGATTTTCCCATCGCGCATCCTGGTGATCACACTTCCGCACAACTTCCGCATCTTTTCATCACGACTTTCCGTCGGTGGGAACCGAGACTGGAAGAAACCCGTGAACGAAAGGAGTGCTTCATGAGGAGGAAATGGTGCTGTTTGCTGTTGGCTGTGGTGGTCGTGATCCCGGGGGTCGCGGTGGCGCAGACCGAGTGGATCGACGACCCGGTGGACCCGGTGATCGGGTCCCCGGATCCTGGTGCGTGGGACCAGGATCGGTACCCGCTTGCCGTCATTCTTGTCGATGGTGTGTATCACCTTTACTTCAACGGACGGGACGAGGGGGCTTCGTTTCCCAATGCATACGACATCGGTCACGCGACGTCATCGGAAGGGGTGAGCTGGGTGATGGATCCTGCGAATCCGGTGCTCACCCGAGGCGCCGAGGGGGAGTGGGACGACGACTCCATGTGGGGAGCCGGTGTGATCCACGATGCGTCGGGTTTCCGGCTGTGGTATCAGGGTGGCGATGGCGCGATCTATGCCGCCGGCTACGCCACCTCGCCCGACGGTTCCACCTGGACCAAGTACGCAGACAACCCGATCATGGACGCGGGCCCCCCGGGCTCGTTTGATGACGGCGGTGTGTTGCCAAGCACGGTGATGGTCCGCGATGGGCTTTATCAGATGTGGTACACGTCGACCAAAGACTCCGGGCCGATCGTCGACTGGGATTGGCGGGTCGGTTACGCCGAGTCCGACGACGGTCTGAGCTGGACCAGACGCACCGAACCGGTCCTCAAGTCG
>CBESWV010000417.1:0-2607 GCA_965533305.1 uncultured bacterium
ATGGCGAAGGGCTGGGTCAGGCTCTCGAAGAGCGACGCCATCACCAGATAGACGAGCACCAGGGCGAGGAGGAAGTTGACCCCCATCTCGGCGTCCTCGTTGGCCTGTTCGACGATACGGTCGTTCCAGCTCCACGAGTAGCCCGCGGGCAGGTTGAATGCGTTCATCATCTCTTCGATATTCTGCTGAGTGGTGTCCCAGTTCTCGCCATCGTAGGTTCCGCGAATCGACACCCGGACCTTGCGGTTCTCGCGTTGGATCTCACGCGGTCGCTCGATGACATCGAAGTCGGCGACATCGCCGAGGAGGACGGGGCGGCCGTTCGCATTGGCAACGGGAATCTGACGGAGGTCCTCGAGCCGTGATCGGTCCTCCATCCGCAGGGCGAGCCAGGTGATGATCTCGCGATCACCTGCGTTGAAGCGGTCGAGGCGGACACCACCGAGGGAGAATCCGAGCACCTGGGTGATGTCGGTGGCGGTGCGGCCGAGCTCGGCGATGCGATCGCGGTCGAGGCTCACCTGGATTTCGCGTCGGCCGGTCGAACGCGGTCGGGAGACATCTTCGACGCCGTCCATGGTTTCGAGCCTGCGGGCCGCTTCATCTGCGAGCCGGTAGAGGGTCGTGGTGTCGGTTCCGAAGAGTTTGACCGCGAAGTAGGTCGATGAACCGCCCTGATCGGAGTCTTCCTCGAAGACGAGGCGGACGCCCGGGGTGGGCGGCAGGCCTTCGCGAATCGCCGTGCGAATCTCCTTCAACTCATCGTCGCTGAGGTTCTCGCGGGTGAAGGTGATGGTGGTCCCGGCCTCGTTCTCGGTGTAGTAGGAGTAGAGGGTGTCGACCATGAACTCCTCGGCGTTGGCCTCGAGATAGGCTTCCACCTGTTCCACCACGGCCTCCGACTGGCTCTTGTAGTGGAAGTCGTCGAACTGATACTCGAGATAGAGCCGCGAGTTGAGGGTGCCCGAGAAGATCGCCGAATCGACCCAGCCGACGAAGAAGGGGAGGAAGCCCACAACAAGGCTGACCACCAGCAAACCAAAGGTCTTGATCCGGTGTTTGAGGGTCCAGCCGAGGATCCTGACATAACGCTCTTCGAGCCATTCGATGGTGCGGTTGCGGCCGTTTGACTTCACTTTCAGAAGATGCGCGGACATGAGCGGGATCAGGGTCAGGGACGAGAAGAGCGAGCACGCCAGGGCGATGGAGATGGTGAGTCCCACCTCCTTGAGCCAGGTCGTGAGCTCGGTTCCGGATCCGAGAACCAGGGGCAGAAAGACGATGAGGGTGGTTGCGGTGGACGCCGTGACCGCCATGAGCACCTGGCCGGCGCCCTGCAATGCGGCTTTGCGCCGGTCGCCCTCTTCCCGCATCCGGCGGTCGATGGATTCCAGAACGACGATGGCGTTGTCCACCAACATCCCGACGGCGAGCATCAGACCCATCATGGAGAGGATGTTGAGGCTCGAGCCCTTGAAGTACATGACGCCGCAGGTTGCGATGATAGAGAAGGGGATGGACATGGCGACGATGACGGTGGAGTCCATCCGGCGCAGGAAGAACCACAAGCTCAGCGTGGCGAGCAGCGCGCCCGTGAGACCGGCCTTTTTGAGGCCATCGATGCCGGAGGTGATCTCCTTGGCCTGGTCCTGCCACACCCACAGCTGGATGCCCTTGAGAAGGGGGTCGTTGTTGATTTCCTCCTTGACCACCCGGTTGACCTCGTGCACGACCTCCACCGTGTTGGCGGTGGACTCCTTGTAGATATCCATCGCCACGGCGTACTTGCCGTCCAAGTGGCGGCCGAAGGTGAGTGGGGGTTCTTCATAGGTGATCTCGGCGATCTCGCCGAGACGGAGGCCGCGTTCGTTGATCACCAGATCTGCAAGGGCGTCGATGGAGTCGAAGGACCCGAGGGAACGAACCGTGTAGCGCAGCCCACCGGACTCGGCGCGGCCGAGCACAAGATTCGAGGAGACGCTCTGGAGCAGCTGTGCCAGTGAGCCGACATCCACCGAGTGCTCTTTGATCTTGTCGAGAATGAGATCGACAAAGAGCTCGCGAGGCTCGACCCCGTTGAGATCGACCCTGGCGATGCCGTCGATCCGACGCAATGGGTTGAGGATGCGGGCCTCGAGCAATTCATAGTTCTGCGACAGATCGACGCCCTCGGCGGCGATCCGCCCCTGAACAACCGGGATGTCGTTGGTATTGAACGAGAAAATCAGGATCGGCCCGATATCGGGCGGAAGCGTGGGCTCCACCTGGTCCATCTTCTCCGAGACCTTCATGCGGATGACATCGATCTCCTGGCCCCATGTGAACTCCATGAAGAACTGGGCGCCGTCGGCATCGGTGGTGGAGTTGAGTTTCTTGACCCCCGACAGGGTGGAAAGGATCTCCTCCACCGGTTTTGTGATCTCCTTCTCGATCTGTCGCGGGTGCGAGTTGGGATAGGGAATCTGGACGAACATGAACGGCGCATCCAGCGTGGGGAGATACGCCAGTGGCAGGCGATTGAAGGCGATGCCGCCCACCAGGAGAATGCTCACCAGAATCATGGCCGTCGTGATCGGCCGACGAACCGCGAGGGTCGGGAGGTTCATG
>CBESWV010000418.1:0-2591 GCA_965533305.1 uncultured bacterium
CAGCCTGTTATAATCAAAGTCCGCTTGATGCCATGGCGCATGGATCGAGCGGGAATCCCCAGATGCTCACTCGAAGAAGATTCATCCGTAATGTGTCGCTCGGAGCGGCAGGATCCACTGGATTCGCGGGCTACGGCTTGGCCGGCGCTCTCGATCTTCCCGGTCTCCAGCACACCACTCTGGCCCTGCCTCAGCTGCCGGCCGAGTGGGATGGCCTGACCATTGCTCAGATCTCGGATGTTCACGCCGGGCCCTACATGCCGGCCAGGCGGATGGCCCGGGTCGCCGAGATGGTCGACAACCTCGACCCCGATCTGGTTGTCTTCACCGGTGATCAGATGGATCGGCGCCCATCCGATGCGGATCGCTTTATCCGCGGTTTCGCAGGAATTTCAGCACCCCTCGGTGTCTATGGAATTCTCGGCAACCACGACCACTATTTCGATCCGAGACTGTCGGAACAGGCGTTGATCGAGGCCGGAATCACGCCGCTGGTCAACGCCAGCCGGGTGCTCCGCCGCGGCGCCGCCGAGTTGGCGTTGATCGGACTCGAAGATCTCAGCGCAGGCTCGGGCCGGGCGCCGGACTTTTCGCTGCTCGGCCGCTTCCCGGATGCGTTTCGACTCGTCCTCAGCCATCAGCCCCGCACCTGGCACGACGCGGTCGCGGGCGGCGCTCATCTCATGCTCGCCGGACACACCCACGGTGGCCAGATCGCCCTCACCAGCCGCAACCTCAACGTCGCCCGTTTCCAGGGTCGTTATATTGCCGGACCTTACCGCCGAGACGACGCGACGCTCTATGTCTCACGCGGAATCGGCGTCGGCGCGGTCCCCCTACGGTTCGGATCTCCCCCCGAGGTCGACATTCTGGTTCTGAGGCGCAAAGCTGCCGAAAGCACCCTCGCCGCCTGAGCTGACCGCCCTGACACGCGATGGGAGCGGTGCCAGGCACCTTTCCGCGGCGAAAAGAGAGCCAGGCACCGAGTCCGCGTTCTCTCTAGAATTCGCGGAAGCTCTCAATCCTCCCTGATAATCTGATGTCATGCAACTGACCACCGAACTTTGGATCAAGGGGGGCTTGAGTCTGCTGGCGCTGGTTCTGATCATCTGGCGCCACAAACGACCGGGTGATCTCAAGAGCGAACAGGCGGGGCAGCTCCTCGGGGTGATGGCGGTTGTCGCACTCGCCGCCTACACCAACTTCGGCCAATTCCACGGCGGCTCCATGGTTCACCACTGGGAGCAGTTCCACTACTTCCTCGGCTCGAAGTACTTCCCCGAAGTCGGCTACGACGGGATCTACGTCGCAACGCTCGCCGCCGAGCGGGAGATCGATCTCGGTCACGGCCCACAGCCCTACATGCGCGATCTTCGGACCAACGAGGTCGTCCCGGTCGGTTCGATGGTCAACCACATGAAGGAGGTCCGCGGGCGTTTCTCGGACCAACGCTGGGAGATCTTCCGCGAGGATGTCCGCTACTTCCTCGAGTTCAACCGCTACTCCTACATCTCGAATATTCGCCGAGACCACGGTTACAACCCGACCCCGACGTGGACCTTCACCGCCCGGCTGTTCTCCGCTTGGCCGGCGGCATCGGATCTCACGCTCAAGAGCCTTGCCTGGCTGGATCCGATCCTGCTGCTCGCGATGTTCGTCATGATCTTCCGAACCTTCGGCAACCGGATCGGATGCCTGTCGGTCATCATCTTCGGGCTCGGCTACCCGTGGCGTTTCGACTGGGTCGGCGGCGCCTTTCTCCGGCAGGATTGGCTGGCCGCGGTCGGAGTGGCCATTTGTCTTTTGAAGAGAAAGCGCTTCGGACTCGCCGGAGGTCTCATCGCCTACGCCACCATGGTGCGGGTCTTTCCCGGAGGCTTCCTCGTCGGTCCGGCGGTGATTTTTGTCCGCCACCTCGTGGAAGGCCGGTCCACCGTCTGGTTCCGCCGACTCGTGGTGGGATTCGCCGCCGGCGTACTGCTCTGCCTCACCGCCGGCAGTCTGACCGGAGCCGGTCCTCGAGCGTGGGCCGACTTCAAGTGGAATCTCGGCAAGCACCACGGCACCTGGCTGACCAACAACGTCGGACTCAAGAACATCCTGCTCTACGACGGCGCGACCATGCGGCGCGAAGATGTCGATTTCAAGCTGCCCGAGCCCTGGATCCGCTGGCAGGAGAAGATGACTCGACTCCAGGACCAACGCCGACCGGCACTGCTGCTCGCCTCTGCCCTGTTCCTTGCAGTGGTCGCCGCAGCCGCGTGGCGGCTCGAGATTCACGAGGCGGCGGTCCTCGGAACGGCGGTCGCTTTCGCCGTGGTCGTCCTCACCTGCTACTACTGGGTCATGCTCCTGCTGGTGCCCCTGGGCCGGGGCCGGTGGGGACCCACCGCAGCCTGGTTGGGACTCAATACCGGGATCTACGCACTCCACCTGAGCAACCAGCGGGGATTGTCGTTCGAGATGCTCTATGGACTCTTTTCGTGGGCGTTGGCGATCTACTTCCTGGCCTGGATGGCGCCGGATGCATGGAAGACAATGCGGGAGACGTGGGGTTGGATGCGGTCGCGGAGGGTGAAGAGCGACAGATA
>CBESWV010000419.1:0-2590 GCA_965533305.1 uncultured bacterium
TTGCATCCGCGGCTCCTGGCCTTGGCACTCCCGCCTCTTTGCAGGGCGACTCAAATTACCGCAGGATCTGATCCAGAGTCAAGAGTTTTTTTTCACAAGGGTTGTTTTCTTTGGGTTTACGGGGGGGCCACGGAAGTTGAGTCCAAGAATCAAGACACATGAGCCGGACACCATGCTCCACCGCGCTCCACCGGGACGTGCCGGGTACGCAATTGTGCTGGAACGACCAACCGGTATCGCGGCGCGCTACGCACAATTACGCTACCGGGCACTCCGCGGGAACAGCACTGAAAACCGGCTGTCCCGGCTCGAGGGAGGCCGCCAATCGCGCAGTCAGCGTGGTCATTCGGCGGTCAATCGGAAGGTCTGTGACCACGCTGACTACGCAACGCTGGGAAGCCATGGGCGTCCCAGAAGGCCGAGGTTGACGGAACTCAGCGGCATTCCACAGGGAGCGCGTCTCACCTTGGTTCTCCCGACTCAGAAGGAGGCCGGCGGCGCGCCTCAACCCTTGGCGTTGTCAACCTTGCCGGGTGGCGTTGCTTTCTTGGCTCCTGCCGCCATGTCGACCTTGCCTTCGAGGAAAGCACCGTCCTCCATGACCACCGCGGGAGCGTGGATCTCGCCGAAGACCTTGGCGGAGGCGTGAAGGACGACCTTCTCAGAGGCCTTGATCGTTCCCCGAACCTGGCCCCCGACAAGACAGCGGGCGACGTCGATCTCACCCTCAACGGTCCCGTCCTCACCGATGACGAGCTCGGATCGCGAGCGAACCGAGCCTTCCACCAAACCATCGATCCGAAAGGAATTCAAAAACTCAAGTTCGCCCTTGATGGTGCACCCCGAGTCGACGAATCCATTGAGTGTTTCAGCTGAACGCACCATCACTCACCCCCCATCAGGAGTTCAAAGACCCGCATCAACTCATCCGATTCAACGCAGGTGATCACGATCGCGCCACCGCTGTTACGCCGGGGCCGGATTTCCACCGGGGTACCAAGACGAAGGCTCAGTTTTTCTTCGGCCGCCACGAGATTCGGGTCCTTGGCGGCCCTCGCTTTCTTGGCGGCGCGGCGCCCGGTGGTCGTTGTTTCCTTGCACTGGGCGGCAACCCTCTCGAGATCGCGGACCGAAAGCCCTTCCGCCGCCGCGCGTTCGGCCCACTCGAGCTGGTCTCGATCAACGGAAAGGGCAAGCAGCGCCCGACCGTGGCCGGCGCTCAGGAGCCCCGACTCCACCATTTCTTGGATCCTTTCCGGCAGCCGCAGGAGACGAAGGGCATTGGCGACGGTACTCCGGTCCATCCCGACCTGGTTGGCGATCTCCGCCTGGGAAAGACCGTGCTCGGAGCGCAGATGTTCGAAAGCGCGGGCTTCCTCGAGGGCCGACAGATCGCGGCGTTGGAGGTTCTCCACCAACGCCAGCGCAAGTTCGTCGCGAGCGCCGAGTCGTTCGCGAATCACAGCCGGTACGGTCTTGAGTCCCGCCGCCCCGGCCGCCCGCCACCGCCGCTCTCCGGCGATGACCTGATACCCGCCGGCGCCGTCCTCGCTCACGAGCAGAGGTTGAAGGACTCCATGGCGGCGGATCGAATCGGCGAGCTCGGCGAGGCCACTGTCATCGAAGTGCTTCCGCGGCTGTTCCGGGTTGGGGCAGAGCCGATCCAGGGGAATCTCAGCCAACCCGGACCTCGCCCGGGGCGTGTCGGGGATCAGGGCCTTGAGGCCTCGTCCGAGCGCCTGTTTAGCCATGATTCGCAGCCATACGCGTCAGAAACTCCCGGCCGAGTTGAAGATAGGCCTGCGCGCCCCTGCTTCGAAGGTCGTAGGCATGGATCGGTCGGCCAAAGGACGGCGCTTCGGCGAGACGGACATTCCGCGGCACCACCGTTTCGAAAACCAGATCACCGAACACCGACCGCACCTCCTGGGCCACCTGCTGCGCCAGATTCGTCCGATCATCGTACATGGTGAGCAGAATGCCGTCGATGGCGAGCTCGGGGTTGAGGAACCGGCGGACCTCGTCCACCGTCTTGAGCAGGTTCGACACGCCTTCCATGGCGAAATACTCGCACTGGACCGGCACCACCAACCCATCGGCCGCGGTCAAGGCGTTGACCGTCAACAGACCGAGAGACGGCGGGCAGTCGACAAAGACAAACTCGCTGCCGGAACTCTCCGCAAGAGCCTCTCGAAGCCGAAACTCGCGCCCCACCATGCCAACCAGTTCGACCTCCGCCCCGGCCAACTCGGGGGTTGCCGGCACCAGGGACAGATGAGGAAACTCGGTTGGTCGCAGCACATCCTGGAGGCGCTCTTCGCCGGTGAGGACCTCGTAGGTGGTCGGGACCCCGGCGGCAAGGTCGACACCAAGACCTGCGGTGCAATTGCCCTGGGGATCGAGATCGATGAGCAACGTCCGTCTCTCGTACGCCGCAAGAGCGGCGCCGAGGCTGATGGTGGTCGTGGTCTTTCCCACTCCACCTTTCTGGTTGACGACGGCGACGACTCGATGTTTCACGTGGAACGCTTTCTAAGAGACACGAGTCGGCCCCGATCGAGGCCGACGAGCGGCCAGCTTAACACACGCC
>CBESWV010000420.1:0-2562 GCA_965533305.1 uncultured bacterium
TAGGACCGTGTAGTGGATAGATGGCGGATGGATTTCGGAGAGTCGGTCTTGAAGTTCCCACGAGTGCTGGGGCCAAACAATGTTTGAGGGGGCACTCACGGGGAGCGCGATGGGAGAACCAAGCTCAAGTGCTACCGATCACCCTCTCCCTCATGCTAGGCTCTGCGCCGTGCGTCAGGAACTGATGGAAAAACGGTCATCCGAGATCCAACGGATGTTCGGTCGCATCGCCCATCGCTACGATCTGCTCAACCGGGTGCTGTCACTCGGCTCGGATGTTCGGTGGCGGCGGCTGGTGGCGCGCCGGGTGGCGGCGGTGGAGCCTGCGCGTGTGCTCGACGTCTGTTCGGGCACCGGTGATGTCGCCCTCGGACTGAACCCGGGGCCGACCATCATCGGTGCGGATTTCAGCCTGCCCATGTTGGCGCTGGCGCGCGCCAAAGCCGGTGAGCGCCGCCGAGCGCTCGAGTTGGTGGCCGCGGACGCCCTCGAGCTTCCACTGGCGGACGCGTGCGTCGATGTGGTGACGGTGTCCTTCGGCGTGCGGAACTTCGAGGATCTCGAGCGAGGACTCGCTGAGCTGATCCGCGTCCTTCGACCCGGCGGTACGCTGCTCGTGCTGGAGTTCTCGCAACCGAAAGGCCTCTTCGGGCCGTTGCTCGGGTGGTGGGTCCGTAATGTACCTCCCCGGATCGGACGGATCATTTCCGGCGATCCGGAGGCCTATCAATACCTGCCCGCCTCGGTGGGCGCGTTTGCCGATGCCGAGGGGATGTGCGGGATTCTCGGCGGCCTCGGTCTCGAAGAGATCGAGGCGAAGCCGCTCACCGGGGGGGTGTGTACCCTCTATCAGGGAGTGCGTCCGCGGAGCCGGGGGGAGACGACGTGATCGAAGAACACAAGCTTCTGAACGGGACGCGGGTGGCGTCGGAGATTCGTGCCGAGGTCGCGGAAGAGGTGAGCGCGCTGTCCGCGAACGGCATCACACCGCGCCTCGATGTGGTACTCGTGGGTGACGACGCCGCATCCCAGGTCTATATCCGATCCAAGGCGAAGACCTCGGCCGAGCTGGGGATGAGATCCGAGACCCATGTCCTGCCGGCTGCCACGACTCAAACCGAACTCGAGGCTCTCATCGATGGGCTCAACGTCGATGACGAAGTCGACGGCATTCTCGTTCAGTTGCCGCTGCCGAAGAGCATCGACAGTGCGAGCATCCTCGATCGGATCGACCCGGCGAAGGATGTGGATGGTTTCCACCCCGTCAACGTCGGAATGCTCCAGCAGGGGCGGCCGCAGCTCGTGCCGTGCACACCGGCAGGCATCATGGAACTGCTGCGCCGCGAGTCCATCGGGCTCAAGGGTCGGCGCGCGGTGGTTGTGGGGCGATCGGATATCGTCGGCAAGCCCATGGCGATGCTGCTCTTGCATGCTCACGCCACGGTAACCCTGTGTCACTCGAGGACCGTCGATCTGCCCTCGGTGACCCGTGAGGCGGAAATCCTGATCGTGGCTGCCGGCCAGCGATCGCTGGTCGGCGCCGAGCATGTCTCCGAGGGAGCGGTGGTGGTTGATGTCGGGATGCATCGGGTCACCGATCGTTCGGTGGTCGAGCAGCTTTATCCCGGCAACGAGAAGAAACTGGCGGCATATGAGAAACGTGGCGCTGTGCTCTGTGGCGATGTCGACACCACGCGGGTGGCGCCCATCGCCGGCCGAATCACACCGGTGCCGGGAGGCGTCGGCCCGCTCACCATCGCCATGCTCATGGCCAATACGGCCCGTGCCGCCAGACAACGGCGGGGACTCCAGCCGTGAGCCCGAAGCCATGCACTGTCGGACTCACCGGCGGTCTGGCGTCGGGGAAGTCGACGGTGGCGGGGATCCTCGAAGGTCTCGGTGCCGAGGTCTTCGACTGCGACTCGTACGTCCACGAACTCTATCGGCCGGGTGGCGCCGGTGCCCTGGATGTCGAATACCTCTTCGGCGACCGGGTCCTGAATCCCGATGGCGGAGTCGATCGCGCCCGGCTGGCGGAGCTGGTTTTAGGCGACCCGGGGGCGCGGACGAGGCTCGAAGGAGCGATCCATCCCCTCGTTCGCGACGGTGTCGAAGGGTGGCTCGCCACCCTCGGACCGCGCGCGGTCGCGGTCGTCGAGGCGGCGCTCCTCGTCGAGACCGGGTGGTGGAGGAATTACGATCTGCTCGCCATCGTCTGGTGTGATCCCGAGCTGCAGCTCCAACGGGCCATTGTTCGAGGGGTGCCGCACGAAAGGGCGCGGGGATTGCTCGCGGCACAGATGCCGATGGCCGAGAAGCGCGAGCTCGCCCACGTCGTCATCGACAATTCCGGCACGAGAGACCAACTCGACGCCGAAGTCCAACGGGCGTGGTCCGAGATCGTTTCGCGCTGCGAGCAGCGGTGAGGAAAAGTATTCGGTCTTAGGCACCTACAATCCTCAGAGTCGCGATGTGAGAATCTGCGATGAGCTCAAACCTGATACCTAGTACCTACTCTTCCGGCGGCTCGAGCCACTCGGTCTGATAATCCGAGGTGTGCGG
>CBESWV010000421.1:0-2560 GCA_965533305.1 uncultured bacterium
GCGCGGTCTACCTGATGACCAACGCACACCGCACGGTGATCTATACCGGTGTCACCTCTGACATAGGTGAACGGGTCATGCAGCACAAGACCGGCGTTCATACATCGTCATTTACGAAAAGGTACAACGTCGATCGGCTCGTTTACTACGAGCTGACAAACGACATTCTGACCGCGATCGCACGAGAAAAGCAGATCAAGGGGTGGAAGCGGAGCAAGAAGATCACGCTCATCGAGTCGATGAATCCCGACTGGAAGGACCTTGCGGCGGATTGGGATTGGCATTGGTCGCTCGATCCGTGAGCGGGTCGCTCAGACGAGAAACGACCTTCCAACCCTGAGGGGACCCTTCGACTCGGTCGTCGGACTCTCTCGCTCAGGGTGACAGTGTTTTGTCGTCGATCGCCGGGACCCGGAATGCTCAGGATGACAAGGCGGAGGGAACTTTCCGGTCCTCAGCTCGCGACTCCCGGCTCCCCCTCCGCTGAATAGTGGACTTCGGTTGGGAGTGCCATCTGCGTGCCGGAGTTTTCGACGATCTCCATCACCTTGATGAGTACGTCCTGCCGGATCTCGAGGAACTCGGGCCAGTCGGCGGTCAGGGCATAGGCGTAAAGCTCAACGTTCAGTACGGCATCGTCAAAACCGTTGAAGCGCACCCGGAGCTTTTCTTCGGCGATGCGGTCGTGGTCACGGAGCATGGCCTCGAGCGCCGACAATACGGTCTGCAGTTGTTCGCGGGTGGTCTCGTACCGCAGACAGATCTTCTCTCGAAGGAGGACCCGCTCCCGCTCGGACAGGTTTTCCAGCTGCATCTTGGCGAAGGTGGCATTGGGGACGGTCACGACCGTGTCGTCAATCGTACGGACTTTGACCGAACGCAGCCCGACATCCTCGACCGTTCCCCGGCGGTTTCCAAAACGGCAGATATCACCGACTCTCACCGGTTGGTCGGCATAGAGAATGATGCCGCCGATGAAGTTTTCGAGGGTGCCCTGTGCGGCGAGGGCGATGGCGAGACCACCGACACCGAGACCTGCGATGAGCCCGGCGACGGGCACCCCGAGGGTTTGCAGCGCCATGAGGGAAACCACGGTCACCACCACGATGGCGGCGATCCGAAAAACCACCCGCACGAGCTGTTTCTTGAGTGGTCGAGAATTCCGGAACCAGAGTTTGACGGTCAGTTCCCCAACACGGGTGACGAGTACCGCCATGAACCACGCCAGACCGATGTAGCCGACGATGGAAAACACCAGTCGAACCATCAGGGCCGGTGCGCCCGGAAGCTGGAAGATCCGTCCGATCATGAAGCGGCCGGCAAACGGCACGCAGACTGTCGCCAAGGGTACCGCGAAGGACGCCAACCGGTGCCCCGGCCATTCATTGGATTGCCAGCGGCGAGATAGCCACGCTACGAAGAGAACCGCAGAAAGCAGCAGCACGACGAGCAGGACCAGACCGAACCACTGCCACGCCAACATGCCACCGATTTCGGTCTTGAACCAGCGTGGCATCACCTCTGCGAGCTTGATCAGGAGAACGGCACTGCTGCCAGTCCGCAGCTCTTCGACGTGGCCACCGGTCCGACCCGGCTGGTAGGGGAGGTGACGGACCCGCTCGTAGAAATCATCGACCAGCCAAACGGTCGCCTTGGAGAAGAGCCACTGGCCTTCGTGGTCGCCCTCGGTGAAATACACGAGGTGGATCTCGGTGTGGGGAACGGTCCATCGCACCATGCCTGTTTCTTCGACTTCGGCAGGGCCGGGGACCTGATTCATGGGAGGAAGCTCGATACGGTCAAGGACCTCTTTGAGCATGAGCGCGGTCTCAGCCGACACCTCGTCGAAGACGAGTGGTGGTATATCGCTCAGGTCGAGGCATTCACGGGCATTGCGAAAGGACTCTTCGAAACCGGGATCGCCGGCCGAGTACAGCTCCCAGGCTCGGTCGAGGGACTCGAGGAACGACGCGAGAGTGGCCCGCGGGCTCGATCGATCGGCGGGTTCCAGGGGGTGCTCGGTCGAGGCTCGGACGGTTGGCGCCAGCAGCACCACAATTGCGGCGAGCAGCAGCATCCACCGCTGGGTTTGAGGGAAGGTTCGGTCAAATTCGACCATTCGCAATCTCCTGAGCCTCAGCTGTTCGATCGGTTTGACTCTAGCATTGACGAATTCACGCAGGATGCATCTTCTCTGAACGGAATCGTTGAAGGGGAACGGGTGGTTCGTAAGTCGTGAGTCGTCGGCGACTCGTTCCATACTTGTCACCCTGAGCGAGGGAGTCCGACGACCGAGTCGAAGGGTCGCCACAGGTCAAGAAGCGCGCCTCTCGCGAACTACCACCCCCTTTCTTCGGGGGATCCTTCGACTCTCTCGCGGACTCGTTCGCTCAGGATGACATGTGCGGGTCGACATCACCCGCGATTCCCGATTCCCGATTCACGAACCGGTCCTTCCTATCAGCTGTCTGGCGTTCCCGCCTCCGCATCCATCTCCGCCACCTGCTTCATCGCCTTCTCACACACCTTCTTCTCAGCGGTAATGCGGTCCAAGAACCCC
>CBESWV010000422.1:0-2558 GCA_965533305.1 uncultured bacterium
CCGTCATCCAACGATCGAGGACGAGCATCGTCCAAACCTGCTCGCTTGAGAACTTGGCGAATCCGGGACGGCGGATGATCTTTGCATCAGCCAGCCGGTTGAGAGCGCCGTCCAGGAGGTCGGGCTGCGACTTGATCCAGCGCCTGATGGGCAGGTTGAAACCGCTCTTGGGCCGATCGAGGTGACCCGGCGGCAGCTTGGGTTCCATGAGATTGCGCAGGATCAGCTTTCCCGGACCACCATCGGTGGATCGCAGAAGGTCCGGCGCAAGTTTGAGGGCATACTCCACCACCCGGTGATCGAGCAGCGGCGGTCTCACCTCGAGGCTGTGCGCCATGCTTGTCCGGTCGACCTTGGTCAGAATCCCGTCGTGCAGGGTGGTGTTGATGTCGACCCACTGCATGGACTTTCGTGGATCGAGATCGTCCCGCCAGAATGCCCGCAGATTCCACGCCGGGTCATCGGCCGACGCGGCGAGAAGATCGGGATGAAGCAGCGCAGCCTGCTGGACCGGGTTGAAGGGACCGACCAGGGTGACATATCGATCGAAACCGGTGAACGACTTGCGCTGGAGCGATCGTGCGGTGAGGCTCAGCGTCGGGACAAGGCCGCCGACCGCCCGCATGAACGGATTGAGGACGACGCCGGTCTGCTTCTGGTGGCGTTGGTAGCCGAGAAAGAGTTCATCGCCCCCCTCCCCACTGAGCACGACGGTGACGTGTTTCTTCGCCATCCGCGCCACCGCCCAGTTGGACCACGCCGCCGAATCGCCGAAGGGCTCGTCGAAGAGCTGCGGCATGAGGGCCAGGGCCGGTTCGAGCTGGGTCCCTCCAACCCGCTCCTCATAGTGGTCGGTGCCGTACATCTCGGCCACGAGCCGCGCCGCCGGCGCCTCGTCGCGGTGCTTGACATCGATCCCGAGGGTGAAGGTCCGCGGCTTGTCGAGATAGGCCGTGACCGCCGCCGAGTCGAGCCCTCCCGAGAGAAAGACCCCCACCGGCACATCCGACATGAGGTGTTCGGGTATGACGGTCCGAAGCACGGCATCGAGACCCTCTTCGGCCTCTCGCGGATCGCTGATCTCGGAGGTGACGTCTGGCGTCCAATAGCGCTCGATCTCGATCCGACCGTCCTGCCAGACGAGGGTGTGAGCCGGCGGCAGCTTGTGGATATCCTCATAGATCGTCTTGGGCGTCGGGATGTGGCGATAGGTGAAGAGATCGCGGATGGCCGTCCGGTCGATGGCAGGGGTGCCGAGTTCGAGCAGGGCCTTGAGTTCCGAGGCGAAGGCGAGTTGTCCGTCCCGAACCCAGTAGTGGACCGGCTTGATCCCCAATCGGTCACGGGCGACAAACAGCCGCCGGCGTCGCCGATCCCAGATCGCAAACCCGAACATCCCCGTGAGGTGCCGAACGCAGCCATCACCGTGCTCGCGGTAGAGGTGGAGGTTCGTCTCCGAATCCGTCGTCGAGCTGTAGCTCCCGCCAAGCTCGGTCCGAAGGGTTTCGTGGTTGTATGTCTCGCCGTTGTAGACCAGAACGAGATCCCCGAGCTCCATGGGCTGATGTCCGGCCGAGGAAAGATCAACGATCGACAACCGGCTTTGACCGAGCTGCGCCCCGTCGCCTTCCCACACACCGACATCGTCAGGACCACGGTGACGAAGCGTCGCCACCATGCGCGAGGCCGTTTCCGGCTCGATCTCACCACCGACGATCCCGACAATCCCACACATCTGGGGCGCGCCTCCTTTCCAGCGAGGTGAAGGATAGCTCAGATGCGAAGCCGTTGGTGGAACCGGGACATCAGGTATTAGGTATTAGGTGTTAGGTATTAGGCCATCGCAATCCTGCCGGGACGGCATTGGTACAGTTGGCGGGCGAACCAACGTCAGCGTCAGTGGAGGAGCAGATGAGGGATTTCCGTAAGTTGACGGTTTGGCAGAAGGCCCATGACTTGGCACTTGAGGTCTATCGTGACACCAAGGGTTTTCCGGCGGACGAGCGTTTCGGATTGACCGTGCAACTTCGACGGGCTGCCGTCTCGATTGCCTCCAACATCGCTGAAGGCTGCGGGAGGGGAAGCGACAAGGATTTCGCTCGATTCCTTGGAATTGCGGCCGGATCCGCAAGTGAAGTCGACTATCAAATACTCCTGGCCCGCGATTTGGGTTACCTCACTAAAGAGAACTACAACAGGCTCAACTCTCACGTGAATGAGGTCAAACGAATCCTCAACAGCTTCATCCAGTCCCTGGCCTGACCGGCTCCTTGCGATGGAGCTAATACCTAATACCTAACACCTAATACCTGATTCCTACGGCTGAACTTCCTCCAGTAACTCCAAAAACGCGTCATACTCCATGGCCTGCCAGCTCTCGGCCGACACCGCGCCTTCGGCGCGCGAGATCACCGAGACCTTGTGCGCGGTCTCGACATCGGGCGCATCGTAGACATCCATGAAATCGTAGGGGCCGAGGATTGCGTAGTGCGAGATCCACGTGACCTCCGGGCACGCGGTCTTGACCTTCTTGAGCCAAGCGCGGCCCATGGCGCGGC
>CBESWV010000423.1:0-2552 GCA_965533305.1 uncultured bacterium
TAGCCCAGCAGCGAGGCGCCGACCCCGAAGACCGCAACGTCGGCCAGTTCGACCACCTGCTGATCGATGTTCAGCAACTCGAAGACGTCGGCCTGGAACCATCCGTTGGGTCCGATGGTGACCTCGTGGGTGCCGAGATCGGTTCGGGTCTCCGCGTCGCGGGCGAAGATGGAGACCGTCTCCTCCTCGAGACCGAGGTTGACGAGGCCTATGTTGGTCCGGACGCCGGCGTTCCCCGGACGGTTCGCCGCGCCGAGAAAGTTGAACGCCTCGGACGCGCCGGTCGCCGCAAACGCCGGAATCCCCTGACCGAAGCTGCCGCTCGAACCCGCGTTGTTGGCGGTGCGGGACTGGGCCGAGAAGGGGTACTCCGACTGAAGCCGGATTGCACCGGACCGATGCTCACCGAAGAGCGTCATCACCGCGTCCTGGATCTCGATTTGGCTGTTCGGTTCCAGAGTGATGACGACCTCCTCGGGTGCGGTGTTTCCCGCCCGATCGGGGAAGAACGAGGACCGAATCTCGATGGACTCATCCATCACCCGACTCATCAGCCAGAGCTCGGTGGTCCACATGGTCCCGTGGAGCCCCGGGTTCGAGGCGGCTGCTGGAATCCACAGCTCCTCTTCGGCGGTGGCTGGGAGCACGATTGCGAGCGAGATGACGGCGACGATGAAAAGGGTGGATGTCTGACGCATAGTGAGCCCCGCTTTCGTTCGAGCGTTCCGAGCACGTTTGCTTTGTATCAATCTAAGTCTAGATGTCGAGAGATGCAATGACAACCGGCATTTGTCCGTGCCTGTGACCATGGTCACGCCAACCGATTGATGGTGCGAAACCGGTCCAGGCGGACCCTGTCGATCCGGCCAATGCTGGCGGAGGCCACTTTCGGGGCCGCTCCGATACAATCCTCACATGAAATTGCAGCAACACTCGATCATCGGCAATCGTGAGGTTGAAGGCCCGCGGACCATCACGTCGATCAACCCTGCGACCGAGGAAGAGATCGGCACCGTCTCGGCCATCGTGGCCGATGGCGTTGAGCTTGCGGTACGGACGGCCAAGGAGGCGTTCCCAGCGTGGGCCGCTACTCCTGTGGAGGAGCGCCAGAAAATCCTCCGTCGCTGGCTCGAGATCATGATCGACGAGGGTGAGGAGCTCGCCGCTCTGATGTCGGCCGAGAATGGCAAACCCATTTCCGAGGCGCTCCTGGTCGATGTGGTGCCGGCCTGCGCCACCCTCGATTACTGGGTCGCCAACGCGCACAAGCAGCTGGCCTTTCAGCCGGTGGCGCCGGAACTCTTGCTCTTCGCCCATTGGAAGACAGCCGGCTACCGGTTCGACCCACTCGGTGTGATAGCCGCCATCACGCCGTGGAACTACCCGGTGGCGATCCCCATGTGGGAGATCGTGCCCGGGTTGGTGGCCGGCAATACCATGGTCTTCAAACCGGCCTCGGCAACGGTGCTCACCGGTCTCGCCCTGGTCGATCAGGCGCGGCGGGCGGGGATGCCCGATGGCGTCCTCAACGGTGTCGCCCTTCCAGGTTCGGCAACCGACGCCCTGGTGGATCACCCGGATGTCGCCAAAGTGCTCTTCACGGGATCAGTGGATGTCGGCCGCCACGTTGCGCGGCGATGCGCCGAGAGGATCATTCCTGCCCAGTTGGAGCTCGGTGGCAACGACGCAGCGGTGGTGGCTGCCGACGCACCGTTGGAACGGACAGCCAGATCGCTGGTTTGGGCCGCCTTCATGAACACCGGTCAGTCGTGTGCGTCGGTGGAGCGCGTCTATGCGGTGGACGAGATCCACGACCGGCTGGTGAAACGGATCGTCGAACTCACCAAGGAGCTCGAGGTCGGCGACCCGTCACGCCGCGATGTCGATCTCGGTCCTTTGACCACCCGAGGCCAACGGGACATCGTCATCGAACACGTTGCGGACGCGGTGGCAAAGGGCGCAAAGGTTCTGACCGGTGGCGAAGTGCCTGAAGGTCCAGGCTATTACTACCCACCGACGGTTCTGGTCGATGTGAACGATGAAATGGAGATGATGGTCGAGGAGACCTTTGGCCCGACCATGCCGATCCAAAGGGTCCGCGATCTCGACGAGGCCATCGAAAAGGCGAACAACTCGCGTTTTGGGCTGACGGCATCGGGATTCACTTCTTCGCCCGAGACGGCCGAGCGGCTTCATCGTGAACTCGCAGCCGGGGCGGTCGGGATCAACGAACACGGGATTGTCGCAGCCGGTGAGGTCACGGGGAGTTGGGGAGGGCTCGGGGAGAGCGGGATCGGCCGCGCGCACGGCCCCTTCGGACTCCACGAGCTGGTCAACATCAAGTATGTCTTCACCGATCCCGGCGATGATGACGTCGCACCCTGGCACTACCCCTACGACGAAGACTTTGGTCAGTTCATCGGCGCCGCCCTGCCGTATCTCTACAAGACGGGGTTCGGCAAGTACGCCCACGCGATGGACCTGATGTCGAGCAAACGGTTCATCAAGAGGGTGCGAAAGACCACGCTGCTCAAGAACGTGAAGAAGTTGCT
>CBESWV010000424.1:0-2527 GCA_965533305.1 uncultured bacterium
TCTCTTTACGGAAGTCTCTCGTGGGAGGACGATCCTACTTTTCTGGCCATGTCGAGGTGAACCCGCTACGACTCGCCAAAGCGCTCCCAAAGTGCTGAGACGCGGCGGCGGCCGACGGGTAGGACCCGGTTGACAGGCGGGTCGATTTTGACCTCCCAGCCTCCTTCAGAGCCCTGCCGAATCTCTCGCACTCGGCGGAGATTGACCAACCAACTTCGGTGAATCCGGGCGAAGCCGTGTGGTTCGAAGATATCGATGAGCTCGCTGAGCTGTCGGACGTCGATGAGGGGCAGCGCATGCCGCGTCCGCACCAGGGTCTCTCCTCCCTCGGCTTCGAGAAAATAGATCTCCTGCGGGTCAACGGGAATGCGCGTCCCGTCCGGCAGGTGCAGCAGGATGCGATCTTCGAGGATAACCATCAATCGAGTGTACGACTTCCGGTCGATTCAGCGGTCAAACGGGGCCTTGGGCGGTTGAACGGTCGGTTCAGCGGCCGGACGGTAAGAGCCGGATCGGCCTCTGCGCCCTGGAATTCCGATCTGCGCTGCTACACTCGCCTGTGCCCATTTTTTGAACCGAGTATCGACAGCGCAGGCTGTTGCGCAAACCACAGAGTTGAGGGAGTCATCCATGGAATTTAGGGACTTCAAAAATATTCACGAGATGCTGTCGAACACCGTAGCGACCTGGCCCGACCGCGCCGCCTTCCGAACGATCCTCGATGACGGAACCATGGACTCCGTCACCTGGAGGGAGTTCGACGCCCAGGTTCGGGCCGTCGGCAAGAGCCTCATGGCCATGGGGATCGACAAGGGCGACATGGCGAACATCGTCAGCTATTCCAACTATCGTTGGGTGCTCACCGACGTCGCCCTCGCCTCCATCGGCTCGTGCACGGTCGGGATCTACCACTCGTTGTTGGCCAAGGACATCGGCTACATCGCCAAGCACTCGGACGCCGTGCTGGCCTTCGCCGAAGATCCCGGCCAGGTCGCCAAACTGCAGGAGATCCGTGACGAACTCCCCAAGATCCGAAGGGTGGTGCTCTTCAAGGGGACACCACCGCCGGGCGATGACTGGGTCATCAGCTTTGAAGACTTTCTCGACCTCGGCCGCGAGGTGACGGATGAAGACCTGGACGCGCGGATCGCCGCGGTCGAACCAACCGATGTCGCCGCCATTGTCTACACCTCCGGTACCACCGGGATCCCCAAGGGTGCGGTTCTGACCCACGACAACATCACCTTCACCGCCCAATCGGTTTACGGTTCAACGCAGATCGAAGACGGGGACCACAGCTTCCTCTTTCTTCCTCTGGCCCATATCTTCGCTCGAACGTGCGTCTTCTCCGCCCTCTTCGCCGGGAGCACAAACACCTTCGCCCGGGGCATCGACACCGTCGCCGAAGACTTCAGAACCGCCCGGCCCCACTGGTTCCCGAGCGTGCCTCGGATTTATGAGAAGGTCCACACAAAAATCATCTCCGGCGCCCAGGCCAAAGGCGGCGTCGCCCTCAAGATCTTCAACTGGGCGTGCTCGGTCGGAGACAAGGTCAGCGACCACCTGCTGGCCAAGGAACCCATTCCGTTCACTACCCGGGTCCAATATGCATTGGCCACCAAACTGGTCTTTTCCAAAGTCCAGGCCGCCCTCGGCGGCCGCGTGCGCTGGTGCATCAGCGGCGCGGCGCCCCTGGATCCGTCTATCGGCAAGTTCTTCCATGCGGCCGGGGTTCTGATCGTCGAGGGGATCGGGATGACCGAGAACACCTCGTTCACAAATCTCAACCGCTTCGACAACTACCGCTTCGGCTGGGTCGGCCCCATCGGCCCGGGGATCGAACAGATGACTGCGGATGATGGAGAGGTGCTCTACCGCGGGCGCAACATCATGCGCGAGTACTACAAGATGCCGGCCGATACCGCCGAGACCCTCACCGAGGACGGCTGGCAGCACACCGGTGATCTGGGCGAGATCGACAACGAAGGCTTTCTCAAGATCACCGGGCGCAAAAAGGACCTCATCGTCACCGCCGGCGGCAAGAACGTGGCGCCTTCCGCCATTGAGGGTCTCATCGCCACCTCGCCCTACATCTCGCAGGTCTGCGTCATCGGCGACCGACGAAAGTACCTCACGGCCCTGATCACCGTTGATGCTGAGAACATCACCGCCTATGCCAAGGAGAACGCCATCCCCGGCGAAAGTCTCGACGACCTCATGGCCAGCGACGGGATCAACGAGCTCATCGGGACGGTGATCGAACAGAAGAACAAGGCGTTCGCCTCGTTCGAGACCATCAAGAAATTCCGCCTCCTCGAGGAGTTCTCCATCGAGAACGGGATGTTGACGCCGACACTCAAGGTCAAGAGGAACGTGGCCATGGAGCGGTTTGCGGATGTGATTGATGGGATGTACGAGGAGGCGTAAGTCGTTAGTTATTAGCTGTTAGGTATTAGCTCAGCCTCTTGCAATAATCAAGAATCGGACACTGCGGTCTTCCGACCCTCGTCTCCATCAGGCCGGCGAG
>CBESWV010000425.1:0-2522 GCA_965533305.1 uncultured bacterium
GGGCGCGACCCCGAGACGAAAGAGCGTCGGAAAGGTGGCGAGGACCAAGCGGGACCGGATGAGGTTTCGCTCGAACCGCCGCGCGGTGGTCCGCATCACCAGGGGCAGCCGCCGAATGGAGCCGTGACGCCGGCAGTTGCGGGCCAAAGCAAAGTCTTCCATCAACGGGATATCGGGAAAACCGCCCAGCGAAGCGAAGACTTCGCGGCGCAGGGCGTAACCCTGGTCGCCATAGGGAAGACCCCAGCCCCGAGACCGGAGGTCGAAGAGCGACAACCAGAATCGACCCCAGACCCCGGGACGTCCGCCGTCCACCGACTCGGTGCTGAGCCCGAAGGTCGCCAACACACATCGCTCATCGTCTAGGGCGCTCATCACCGCCTCGAACCAGCCAACCGGGAGAACGCAGTCCGCATGGACGAAGAGCAATCGTTCGGCGGACGCTGCCGCGGCTCCCCGATTGAGTTGCCCACCGCGACCGGGCGATGAGTTGACCACGATCACATCGGGGCGGGTGGAACGCACAATCTCCAAGGTTGCGTCGGTGCTGCCGCCGTCCGAAACCACAACCTCAATCTCGTTTCCTGAGCCGACGGATGCCAGCAACGCACCGAGGCGCAGCTCCTCGTTCAGGGTCGGAACGATGACCGAGAGGCTTGCAGGGGGGCTCACCGAAAGAGTGGGATTCGGACTCATGGTATCCGAGTGTATGATGCCCCGAGGAGGCGCGTTTCATGGAACGTATCGCGAATCTTGACGAAATCCCCTCCCAGGGGATCATCTTCGACTACAAAGAAGGGCCCTTTGACGAGCAGGGAATCCTCGTGCGCACCAGAGACGGAGCCAAGGCGTACAAGAACGAATGTCGCCATCTTCCCATGCGGCTCGACGATCGCGAGCCCGCCGATGTCTGGGATCCGAGCAAACGATACCTCGTCTGCAACTCTCATGGCGCCCGCTATCGTCCCGACGACGGCCTCTGTGTCTCGGGACCCTGCGAGGGTTCGCATCTGAGAGAGCTGCCCCTGGTTGTCGAAGACGGGGTGGTGTTTCTCGAAACCGCCAAGATCGGTGGGTTCTTCAACGTGTAGCGGACTTCGCTCGCTACAGGCTCTCAACAAACTCCGTCATCCTGTCGAAGGCCTCTCTGATCGAATTCACGCTCCAAAGCAACGGCTGATAGGTCGTGATGGGATACGCCGTGTCCTTTGCGGTCCACGGATCGAAGGGCTTGATCTCGACCTTCCCCGAGAGCGCGTGTTCGACTTCGCCGAAGCTCGACAGCAGCCCGGCGCCATAGGCCTTGAGTTCACCCTCCTGGAGCAGCACACCATACTCGATGGTGAACCAGTAGAGGGTCGCCAACTGATCGACCTGGGCGTCGTCTGCCTTGAGGGATCCTTCGCCGATCTTCTGCGACAGATCGGCGAACTCGGGGATGGCGAGCATGGGGGCGTGACCCATGAGTTCGTGGACGATGTCGGGCTCGGGGGTGTAGAGAGGTTCGGAGTGGTGGCGGATGTACTGGGTTGCACAGAAAACGCGCCGCGAGAGCGCGCCGAGGAACTCTCGCGCCGACACAAGCCCGGCTACCGGTTGGAGCGAAAACCCGGTCCTGGCGGTGAGGAAAAGACTCACATCGGCGAGCTGGGGCATGACGTCCCGTCGATAACCGATGTCGTCGATGACGGCGACGAACTCGCGGCAGGCGTGAGTCGGATAGAGCGCGGTGAGCTTGTCGAAGACCGTGGCCCAGGTTTCGCCCTCGGTATGGGTGTAGTCGACAATCTTGGGTGGTTCGCCGGAGTTGAGAGGGGGAGCCATGAGAGCGATCTCGTCGCGCCGTCGGCGGTAGTCGAGGTCCGAGAACCCCGGGTGGTCGGCGTCGAGCTCAATGATGTGTCCGGTCATCTGGCCTCCGATGGAACGCTGGATCGCAGGCGAAACTATGTCACGGTGCGGGTCCGGCTGACAAGGGCGAGAGCGACGCATCGGTGTGAATCCGTTCCGAAATCCAATGAGAGCCCAACAGGCATCCAATCAAGATCCTACGAAGTCAACGGCCGCTGAAGAGAGCGATCCCAACTTCAAGAAAAATCCGTGCCGATCCGTGCGCATCCGTGTTCCACCCCGTTGCGATGTCTCTTTGTGGCGACGAGGGTCTGATCCCCGAATGTGCGGTGGTTGACCGGGTGCGCTATTCCATCTCAATGGGACACGGATAGCACGGATGATCACGGATCTTTGACTGGGTGGAGTCCGATACCGGATCGATATTCAACTTCGTGGCGACGTGCAGACCTGTTGGTGGGGTTTCGTTTTTGATTTCGGAACGGATGGCAACGGATCTCTCGTTCCACTCTGTTCTCTAGCCGAAAAGACCTCGAACTGAGATCGTCGAGTCGAGTCTTCCGCTGTTCCTTCCATGAGTAGGCGCCGCCCCGCGGGGTGGCCGTGTTCAGGGTGACATGGAGGGTCATACTCATGGACAATGGCCGAAGATCACAGATTGTGGGTTGATT
>CBESWV010000426.1:0-2513 GCA_965533305.1 uncultured bacterium
GTGGAAGCCGAAGACGACGAGAACAAGACCACCTGAATCGAAATTCGAAACCAGACCCTCAAACGCCGCGGCATCAGCCGCGGCGTTTTATAAGTTGCCGATAACTTCCCTTTCGGCGGGGTCCGTTCTCAATCAGTGTCCGCGGCGGAGATCTCATCATCGCGGATCACACGCCGAGAAAGCGTGACCTCATTGAGATCCGGACCGACCTCCGTGACCGTGACAAATGCCAGTTCGCTGCCGAGGCGATATCGACGAATTGGACTCTGAGTAACGGGGTCGAGCGAAGCTTCAACCGACCACCCTTTACCGGCAAAGAAGGCGTCGTAGATGGCAAAGATCTCGTCCGCCGCCATGGAGCTTTGCTGGCGAAGGAAATCAGGAAACTGTTCGAAGAGCTCAATATCGATTTCGGCTCCGGGCAGACCAGCCATATCGTCACGGCCGACATCGACCGGGGCACCCGTCGGCCCGGAAACCTTTTCAGGTTCGGTCTGATCCTGAGTCCTCCGGCAGGCGGAATTCAATCCGAGGCCAATGGTGAGCGAAAGAACGCAGAAAACCGTGCCGAGATGTCGATGATTCATGACGACCTCCGAAAACCAAGCATATGGCAATTCGGTTCAGACCACCAAACAATCCCCGAGTTCTGGGATCTCCGGCTCCCAGCCGAACTCATCGGACAATCTGACGGCGAGCGCCTGTTGAGCTTCGTACTCGCCGTGGATCAGATAGACCGCCTCGGGTTCCGATTCGCGTCGCCTGAGCCAGACCATGAGCTCGCCGGCATCGGCGTGGGCCGATAATCCGCTGATCTGCGTGACGTGGGCCTTGACCGGGATCCACTCACCGTGGATCTTGACCTCGGGCTCACCCTCCACGAGACGCCGGCCCTTGGTGCCCTGAGCCTGATAGCCGACAAAGATCACGGTGTTGCGTTTGTGCGGAAGCCTCAACTTCAAATGGTGGAGAATGCGACCGCCGGTCGCCATCCCGGAAGCGGAAATGATGATCGCCGGTCCGCCGAGATTGTTGAGCTTGCGCGACTCCCTGGAGCTGGGGGTGACCGTGAGGTTCGAAGGAAAGATCGGGTTGACCTGATCGGCAAAGAACTGACGCATCTCGGCGTCGTGTTCATTGAGCGATCGACTGTAGACCGCGGTGGCCTCGATTCCCATGGGGCTGTCGAGGTAGGTCGGGATCTCGGGAAGATCGCCGTCCACCACGAGCTCGTGCAGCATATAGAGCAGTTCCTGGGTGCGGTCGATGGCGAAGGCCGGGATCAAGATGATGCCGCCGCGTTTGATCCCGGCCTGGATCGCTTCGGCCAATGCAGCTCGAGGGTCGAGATCATCGTGAAAGCGATCGCCGTAGGTTGATTCGAGCAGAAGAACGTCGGATCCGGGATAGGGCACGGGTTCGCGGAGAATCGGAACCCCGTACCGGCCGACATCGCCGGAGAAAAAGACGGTCTTGCGGTCGCCGCCCGAGACCTTGGTCGCGAGCTCGATGGAGGCGGCTCCGAGAATGTGACCCTGACGGTGGAAACGAAACCGAACCCCCGGGTGGAGATCTAGCCACTCGTCGAAGGGTGCCGGCTCGAGGAGCTTGAGCGCGGCGCGGGCATCGGCGGTGCGGAAGAGCGGCAGGGCGGGTTCGTGCTTCGAGTAGCCCTTCTTGTTGGCGTAGCGGGCCTCCTCTTGCTGGATGTGGGCGGCATCGGGGAGCAGAACGCGAAGCAGCGCTCGGGTCGGCTTGGTGCAGTACACGGGTCCGCTGAATCCCTGGCGGACCAATCGGGGCAACCAGCCCGAGTGATCGATGTGGGCGTGGGTCAGGACGACGGCGCCGATCTTAGCTGGTGGGTAGGGGAGTGGTTTCCAGTTGCGCCGGCGGTTCTCCGCCGGGCCCTGGAAGAGGCCGCAGTCGATCATCGCCGAGAAGTTCTTCCATTCGAGCAGGTATTTCGAGCCCGTGACACAACGCCCGGCGCCGAGGACAGTCAGCTTCATAAAGCCTCCGCTGGTATCGTACCCTTTCCTCTTCTCTCCCTCTCCGGTATCCGTATCCGTTCCCGATGGATGCGCTGCGACTCCTGATTCCTTCGAACCCGGCCTTCTGGGCCGCCGAGGCGGCCCAGCGTCGCGCAATCAGCGTGGTCATTCGGTGGTCAATTGGAAGGTCTGTGACCACGCTGATTGCGCGAGCGGCGGCCTCATTCTGAGTTGGGACAGCCGGTTTTCTGCGCGGTTCCCGTGGAGTGCCCGGTAGCGTAATTGTGCGCAGCGTGTTACGGAGCCGGATGGTCGTACAGGCACAATTGCGTACCCGGCACGTCCCGGTGGGCGGGTTTTCCCGCGTGTCCGGTTACGGTTTTGGCTGGGGGAGCCGCCAGACACCGGGGTCGCGCGGTTTGGTGCCATTTGTTGCATTGTTCGGCTGTTAGTGTCTCAGGCGAAGGTAAATCGTTGGTGCCGATCAATGCTACGGGTGGCACCGGAGAACTCGTCACG
>CBESWV010000427.1:0-2505 GCA_965533305.1 uncultured bacterium
GTGGCTCACCGCAGCCAGGTCATGACCGGCAAGGCGGGGCTGGTGGGCGAGATCGGCAAGACCTTGAGTGATCTCGACCCGGACGGCAAGGTCTTGGTGCACGGCGAATATTGGGATGCCCGGGCAACGGGCGGTCGAATCGATGCGGGATCCAAGGTCAGGGTCGAACTGGTGACCGACCGGCGGATCGACGTGACGGCAGTGGAGCCGGCCGCGGCTCCGGTTGAAGGGAGTTCATGATGGGATTCATCGGTTCAGGTCTCGGTCTGGCGGTCTTTTTCGGAGTCTTTCTCGTCTTCAAGTGGATCAACATCCTCAACGAGTACGAGCGGGGGGTCATCTTCCGTCTCGGACGGGTACTCAAAGAAGCCAAAGGCCCGGGCTTCGTCTTTGTCTTCTGGCCCCTTGACCGGATGGTCAAGATGAGTCTTCGGACCGTTGTTCACGACATTCCGCCGCAGGACGTCATCACCCGTGACAACGTCTCGGTCAAGGTCAACGCGGTGGTCTATTTCCGGGTGATGAATCCGATCAAGGCAGTCATCGAGGTTGAGAACTACGTCTACGCCACCTCGCAGCTCGCCCAGACGACGCTGCGGGCGGTGCTCGGCGAAGTCGACCTCGACGATCTGCTGACCAAGCGAGAAGACGTCAATATCCGACTCCAGGAGATCATCGACCAGCACTCGGATCCTTGGGGCGTCAAGGTTTCCATGGTCGAGGTCAAGCACGTCGATCTGCCGCCCGACATGCAACGCGCCATCGCCAAACAGGCCGAGGCCGAGCGTGAGAAGCGCGCCAAGATCATCCACGCGGGTGGTGAGCTCGAGGCGTCGAAGAAACTCGCCGAAGCCGCCGATATCATGTCGAAGAACTCGGTGACCATCCAGCTGCGCTACCTCCAGACGCTCACCGAGATCTCCACCGAGAATGCCACGACCATCGTTTTCCCGGTTCCGCTGAAGATGTTCGAGGGTCTCTTCGGCAACACGAAGAGCGACGGGTGACCATCGGGTCGCCGGACGGACAAGGACGGGCTGAGGAATGGGTCGAAGCTACTATGTGATCGAGCTCAGCGCTCGGTGGTTGACGGTCCTTCTGGTGGCGCTGGCGCTGCTGATGGTGACTGCCTTCAGCCTCGGCTATGGGGCCGCCTGGTCGGTCAAGAGTGCCCAGTCGGGGCCGGCTGCGGAAGCGTCTCCGACCCCGATAGTGATGACCGAGGTGGTGCTGGATCCGACCATACCGGAGCCTCAGCCTTCACCGACGGGGCCGGCCGCCACAGCGACGCCGCGGCCTCTGCCTCCGACCGTGGTGGCGCCGACCCGGGTTCCTGCGACGCCGACTCCCAAAGAAGAGCCGTCGCCGATCGTAGAGCCGAGCAGCGAGTTCTGGGTCCAGGTCATGGCCTCGTCCAAGAATGCCACCATCGCCGAGGCCCGGACCGAACTTGTCGGTCTCGGCTTTGATCTCGACCACCAGCGAGTGGTCCACAGTCAGGTTGCGGGCGGGAATGAACTCATCAAACTGCGGGTTGGTCCTTTCCCGAACCGAGCTTCGGCTGATCGGGTGCTGCAACGGATGCGCGCCGCTGATTTTCCCGACGCCTGGGTCGTGGTGCCGTAGGAGAAAAACCCGAGTGAGTTTTGGTGGACGAGCCCCGGCGCCGATCCTTCCGGAGTGGATCAGGGCGCGCAAGATGCAACTCGGCGAGCTGCACGAGGTCAAGAAGCGCATGCGCGCCGGCGGGCTGCACACGGTCTGCGAGGAGGCGCGCTGCCCGAACCGCACCGAGTGTTTCTCGCGCGGCACCGCCACCTTCTTGATCAACGGCCGGGTCTGCACTCGCAACTGCTCCTACTGTTCCATTGCCCACGGCCGGCCGCAGGCCATCGACCCCGATGAGCCGAGGCAGCTCGCCGAGGCGGCGAAGCGGATGGGTCTCGAACACGTGGTCATCACCGCCGTCGATCGCGACGATCTGCCCGATGGCGGCGCCGCCGGATTCGTCGAGGCAATCCGCGCCCTGCGCGAGCTCGAGAAGCCGCCGGCCATCGAGGTCCTGACGCCGGACTTCCGCGGCGACCCGGTTGCGATCGATCGGGTCATCGAGGCCGGGCCCGAGGTCTACAACCACAATGTCGAGACCGTGCCCCGGCTCTACCGCGAGGTCCGTCGCTCGGGCCGTTACGAGTGGGCGATGGATGTCCTCCGTCGAGTCGCCGAGACCGCACCAAAGATGATCCGCAAATCGGGGATCATGGTCGGACTTGGGGAGACCAGGGACGAGGTCGTTACGGTCCTTGATGATCTCGCCGAGGCCGGCTGCCAGGTCGTGACCATCGGCCAGTATCTCCAGCCCACCGGCAAACAGGTCAAGGTCGATCGCTACTGGACCCCCGAGGAATTCGCCGAGCTCGAGACAATCGGCAAGGGCAAGGGTCTCGAGGTCTTCGCGGGACCGTTCGTGCGGTCGAGCTACCGAGCGGAAGAGGCATTCCTGCG
>CBESWV010000428.1:0-2499 GCA_965533305.1 uncultured bacterium
CGATTGGGCACTCCCGGCGCCAACATCTCCACCGCCGATCTGTGGGAGGCGAGCTGGATCTCGTAGATGATGCGCTGACGATCGCTGAAGGTCGGGCTCACCGGGAAGGTCGAGGAGAGATCGCCGGCATAGCCCATCGACGTCTGGGCGCCGGCGTCGAGTAGAAAGAGATCACCTTCGGCCAGGGTGTTGCCGTGGAAGTGATTGTGGAGGGTCTCACCGCGAACGGTGGCGATCACGGGAAACGAGAGACCACCCCCGGTGGCGTTGGCGATGCGCTCGACCTCGGCGGCGATGTCGGCTTCCCGCATGCCGGGCCGGGCCATCCGCATGGCCGCGATATGCATCTCCACCGAGGTTGTGACCGCATGCTCGATCTCGGCGATCTCCAGGTCGCTCTTGATGTTGCGCTGAGCCGCCACTGCCAGGATGAATTCGAGAGAGGCGCCGGCTGCGACCTCGGTCGGCGAAACCTCGAGCATCGACGCCAAAAACAGGGTGTTTTCCGCACGATAGGGTGGCAGGAAGTGCACGGGTCGGCCTCGGCGGATCGCATCACCGACGATCCCTGCAAGCTCGGCGCGAGGTCGGGTGTCGGTGACGCCGGCCCCCCGGGCGCGTTCAGCGATGGTGGGCAGGTTCCCCATCCATACGATGTCGTCGATGGTGAGCTCATCACCGAAGATGATCGTCGACCCCTCGTCCAGATCGATGACTGCCGCCAGTTCGGGCTGATCGAGCCCAAAGTAATAGAGATAGGTGCTGTCCTGCCGAAACGAGTAGCAATTGTCGGCATAGTTCATGGGGCTCTCGTTATTGCCGAGAAGCAGCAGAAGGCCGCGATCGAATCGTGAGGCCAGCACTTCGCGGCGGTACTCGTAGGTTGAGGTTGAGAACATCTTGGTGGTCCTTTCAGTACTCGACGATGATGACCCGACGAGGATACTCGGAACTTGACTCTCTGAGCCTCGAGCAAATGACGAGATCAGACGGGGGAATCGGCACCGCGCTCTCTTCAGACCGAGGATTCCTCTCGGTCTGATGGTGGGAACCGCCAGAGGCGTGTCGCCCAAATGCTGATTTTGCGAATTTGTATCAACTAGGCTAGGGTCATCGACACCAGCTCAGCGATCGAAGCAAATGAGTGGGCCACGAAATGAGGCGCCGAGATCATGCAGAATTCTACAAACAGCGACGAGGTCGAGCGGGTCCTTTCATCCGCCGACACCGAGGTCGGACCTCCCGACGACCTTGCCCGAACCGGTGGTGATCGTGTTCCCGACAGGATCGGGCAGTTCGAGATCAAACGAGTCATCGCATCCGGCGGGATGGGAACGGTCTTCGAGGCGCTCCAAGACAATCCCCGCCGTCCGGTCGCCGTCAAGGTGGTCAAGAGCTCGCTCGAGTCGCGCGAGGCGGTGCAACGTCTGGAGTACGAAGCTCAGGTCCTGGCTCGGCTGCGACACCCCGGAATTGCCCAGATCTATGACGCGGGCTCGTATGACGATGGCGGAACGCCCGTGCCCTTTTTCGCCATGGAGTACATCCCCAACGCCCGATCCATCACCGAGTACGCGGCGGACAAGGCGCTCAATCACCGGCAACGGCTCGAGTTGTTCCTCCAGGTCTGCGATGCGGTCCACCACGGACACCAACGCGGCATCGTCCACCGCGATCTCAAGCCCTCGAACATCCTCGTGGACTCCACCGGTCACGTGAAGGTGATCGACTTCGGGGTGGCGCGGGCCACCGGCGCCGATATGCAGCAGGCCAGGGCCGAAACCAGGGTTGGCCAGCTCATCGGCTCAGTCCACTATATGAGTCCGGAGCAGTTCGACGCCGACCCACACGATATTGACACCCGGAGTGATGTCTACGCACTCGGGGTGGTGCTCTACGAACTCCTGGCCGGCGAACTCCCCTACCGGGTCAGCGGCGGCAGCATCTTCGATATCGCCACTGAAGTTCGCGAAGGGCGGCTGCTGCAGCTCAGCGCCCACGGCAAGGAACTCGGCGGTGAACTCGAGGCGATCGTCCACAAGGCGTTGAAAAAGGACCGTGAGAAACGCTACCAGTCCGCATTCGGTCTGGCGCAGGACATCCGCAGATACCTCGCCGGCGAGGCGGTCACCGCCCGCCCCCCGGGTTTTTCCTACCAACTCAGGGTCTTTGCCCGCAGAAACAAAGCTCTTATTGGAATGGTGAGTGCGGCGTTCATGCTCCTGGTCGCCGGAATCGCCATCACGACAACACTGCTGGTGCGGGTCGACGCCGAACGGCGGCGCGCCGAGTCCGAATCACAGAAAGCCACAGCGGGTCGCGAGTTTCTCACCGCGGTGCTCGCCGAGGCGGTGCCGCACGGATATGGCGACACGACCACCGTGGCGGATGTGCTGGACAGCGCGAGCGAAAAAATCAGCAGCACCTTCGTAGGTGAGCCCGAAGTCGAGGCCGAGATCCGTCGATCGCTCGGGATGGCCTATCTCAACATCGGTCGCT
>CBESWV010000429.1:0-2488 GCA_965533305.1 uncultured bacterium
CGGCATCGATGCTCGCCTCGATGGCATTGCGAATCAGGTTGATGAGCACCTGCTCGATCTGATCCTGATCGGCGGGGACCGTGGTGTCCGGGCCGACTGTGATGCTGATGGGGTGCCGTTGCTCCAGTTCAGTGACTCGCTGGATGCAGGCGGCGATATCGACGGGCGCCAGGGTCGGTTCAGGGATTTTGGCAAGACGCGAGCAATCGGTCATGAACCGGTTGAGGGCCTCGACCCGCGAGGCGATGACCTCGAATCCGCGGACCACATCGCTCTGCCAGTCGTCGGGGAGGGGATCGCGGCGGACCAGGCGTTCCATACTGCCCGTCAACGACGTGATCGGCGCCAGCGAGTTGTTGAGTTCGTGGCCGATGACGCGGATCATTCGTTTCCAAGCCGCCAACTCCTCGGCGTGGAGGGCGCGGCTGACATCGGAGAGCACCAGGAGCTGGTTTGGCCGCCCGTGTTGCCTGAACGCGCCGCGCCGCATTTCCCAACTGGTGTTGGCACCATCGATCTCCAGCTGGACGGTTCGGGCGGGGGCGCCCGAAAGACAGCTCTCGAGACCGAGTTCGGACGCTGAAGCTCCCATCACCGCTCGTTCAGGGCCCAGAAGCTCCTCTCCGGCGGGGTTGACCTGCCGGAGCCGGTGCGAGGCGTCGAAGGCGAGGACCGCCACGTCGATCTCGGCCATGACCTCGCGAACCAACGCCGTTGCTTCGAGATCCTCCACCCGCTGTCGTCGGAGGTTTTCTGCGAGGAGGTTGAGCTCGGTGATCACCTCTTCGAAGGGGTCGGTCCTGGAATGCTGCCGGGCGCGGAACGAGAAGTCGCCTTCGCGCAGCGCGGCAATGAGGTTGGAGAGAGTTCGCAGGCGGTATTTTGATCGTGAACCGACATAGGCCGCTGATCCGATGGAAAACACGATCAGCGCGGCGATGGCCGTCAACCGCCATTGTGGCGAGAGCGCTGATCGCCAGATCAGCGTCGCCGCTACCAGGGTCGGCACCAGGCTGGAAGCCGCGATCACCGCTGTCAGGCGTCCGTGGGTGCCTTTCATCAGGGAAGACCGCGGGTCGTCGTCACAGTCCGTGCTTCTCCAGTCGGCGGTAGAGAGCGCCGCGGCTCAAGCCGAGAGCTTCGGCGGCCTTGCTGACGTTCCCGTCAAACCGACGTAGGGTCTTGGTGATCAGGATCTTCTCGACCTCTTCGAGACTCATTTCTTCGAGGGAAGCGGCGGCGCCTCCGGTCTCGGGTGCGAGTCCGAGGTGGTCGGCCCGGATAGTGTCGCCGTCGGCCATGAGGACCGCTCGCTCCACCGTGTGGGTGAGTTCGCGAACGTTTCCAGGCCAGCCGTGTCGTTCCAGTGCTCCCATGGTGGCGTGGTCGAATCCTCCGAACCCCTTGCCGTATTTTTGGACGAAGCGCCCGAGAAAGTGGTGGGCGAGCAGGGTGATGTCCTCGGGGCGGTCCCTGAGCGGAGGCAGCCGGATCTCCACCGTATTGAGGCGGAAGAGGAGGTCTTCACGGAATCTCCCGGCAGCCGCTTCGGCCCGAAGATCGGCATTGGTCGCCGACAGGATCCTGACATCCACGGTCGTCGTCTTCGATGAACCGACGCGTTCCAGTTCGCCGGTCTCCAAGGTCCGCAGCAACTTGGCCTGCTGATCGAACGGGACGTTGGCGATCTCGTCGAGAAAGAGGGTCGCGCCGTCGGCCATCTCGAAACGGCCCACACGTTCGCCCTTGGCGTCGGTGAAGGCGCCCTTGACATGACCGAAGAGTTCGCTGGCGAAGAGACCCTCGGGCAGACCGCCGACATTGACGGTGATGAGCGGCCGGTCGGACCGGGAGGATACGGCGTGCAGCCGTCTCGCGACCACCTCTTTGCCGGTTCCGTGCTCACCGGTGATGAGGATGTTGGCGTCGGACGGGCCGACCTTTGTGATGAGCTCGAGCACCGGTCTCATGGCCTCGGATGTGGCGATCAGATCGGGTGTCTCGCGGGTGTGAAGCGTCGCATTCTCGGCCTCGAGTCGGAGGCCGCGGCGCAGCGCCCCGGACAGGGCAACCTGGTTGCGGAGGATCGACAACAGCCGATCGTTGTCCCATGGCTTTTCGATGAAGTCGCGAGCGCCGTTCTGGATCGCCTGGACCGCAAGTTCAACGCTGCTCCAGGCCGTCATCACCACCACCGGCAGTGTGCTGTCCATGGTCTGGAGCTTCGAAACAAGATCGAGTCCCTCGGCGCCCGAGGTCATGTCTCGCGAGTAGTTGAGATCGACCAGGGCGGCGTCGAAGTCCCGGTCGGCCGCGGCCGTGACGGCGGCTGTAGGTGAGTCGGCGGTCTCGATGGTGTATCCCTCGGTCTTGAGCAGCAGGCGCAGCGACTCCAGGACATCGGGTTGATCGTCGGCGATGAGGATGCGCGGAGATTTCTCAGATGAAGTCACGGCGTCCTCAGGATACTCCACCGTGAGCTACTCAT
>CBESWV010000430.1:0-2463 GCA_965533305.1 uncultured bacterium
CCCGTCATCCCGACATCGGTCTGGAAGGCGGTGCCCTTCGGCAGGATTCTCTCGTCGGCTGTGGGGACGTGGGTGTGGGTGCCGAGGACCGCGGTTGTCCGACCATCGAGGTACCAACCCATGGCCTGTTTCTCCGAGGTCGCTTCGGCGTGCATGTCGACGAGTATGATCTTGACATCCGGATGCGCCGAACCGATCTCCGAGAGAACCGCATCGGCCTTTCTGAACGCGTTGTCGATGGGCGGCATCATGGCCTGTCCCTGAAGGTTGATTACCGCCACCGGAAATCCGGCGGCGGTTTCCTCGACACACCAACCACGGCCCGGGTTGCCGTCGGGGTAGTTGGCCGGCCGCAACAGGGCCGGATGGGCGTCGAGTAGCGGCACCCCTTCTTTTTTGTCCCAGACGTGATTGCCGGTTGTCCAGACATCCACCGGAAAGTGCTCGAGCTCCTCGAGCACCCCCGCGGTGATGCCGAAGCCTCCGGCGGCGTTCTCGACATTGGCGACCACGAAATCGACCTGCTCGCGATCGACCAGGGACTCGAGGCCCCCTGCGATCGCCTTGCGTCCGGCCGATCCCATGATGTCGCCAATAAAGAGAAGACGGATCATGACCTCACCGAGCGTATTCTACGGCGCGGGTCTCGCGGATCACCGTCACCTTGATCTGACCGGGATAGGTCAGCTCGGCCTCGACCTTCTTCGCGACATCGCGGGCGAGCCACTCGGCCTTGTCGTCACTGATGGTTGCCGACTCGACGATGATCCTCAATTCACGGCCGGCCTGGATGGCATAGACCTTTTCCACGCCGTCAAAATCGGTGGCCATGCCTTCGAGCTTCTCCAGGCGTTTGATGTAATTCTCGAGGATCTCACGCCGAGCGCCGGGTCGTGCGGCCGAGAGCGCATCCGCCGCGGTGACCAGGACCGCCTCGACCGTGTGCGGGTCGTAGTCGCCGTGGTGGCACTCCATGGCATGGATCACCTCGTCGGTTTCGCCGTACTTCTTGAGCATTTCGCGACCGAGCTCGAGGTGGGTGCCGTCCATCTCACGATCCACCGCCTTGCCGATGTCGTGGACCAGACCGGCGCGCTTCGCGACGCCCGCATTGGCGCCGAGTTCGGCCGCCATGTGGTTGGCGAGCCACGCCACCTCCATAGAGTGTTTGAGCGCGTTCTGGCCGTAGGACGAACGGAACTGCAGCCGCCCGATGAGCTTGTGAATCTCGGGGTGGATATCGGGGATCCCGACCTCCAGAGCCGCGGTCTCGCCATCGGCAAGGAGCTTTTCGTCCATCTCCGCCTTGACCTTGCCCACGAGTTCCTCGATCCGCCCGGGATGGATGCGACCGTCCTGAATCAGGCTCTCGAGGGCACGACGTGCGATCTCGCGTCGCACCGGCTCGAAGCAGGAAAGAATGACCGCCTCCGGGGTATCGTCGACGATGAGATCGACGCCGGTTGCCTGCTCGAAGGCTCGGATGTTCCGCCCTTCGCGGCCGATGATCCGGCCCTTCATTTCGTCCGACGGGAGATCGACCACCGAAACGGTGCTCTCGACCACGTGTTCCGACGCGATCCGTTGGATGGCCATGGAGATCACCCGACGGGCCCTCTCCTTGGCCTTCTCGGTCGACTCCTCCTCGATCTTCCTGACCAGATTGGCGGCATCCATGCGCGCCTCGTTCTCGAGAGATTTCAGAAGTTCCTGTTTGGCCTGTTCGGTCGTCAGACCGGCTATCTGCTCGAGCTTGACTCGCTCTTCGGCGAGGGCGGATTCGAGCTCGACGCTCCGCGCGCCAAGGGTTGCTTCCTGTTCCCGAAGCTCGTCCTCGAGCTTCGCCATCGCGGTCTCACGTTCCACAACCTGCGACGATCGCCGGTCGATCTCGGTTCCCTTTTCTTCGAGCGTCGTTTCGAGTCCGAACAGTTCGAGCCGCTGATCGCGGGTCTCTCGTTCAAACTCGGTGCGCGCCGCGAGCAACCGCTCGCGAGCCACGATTTCCACGTCTTTTCGAAGGCGTTCGCCTTCGATTTCTGCCCGCGCGAGGACCCTTCGGGCCTGCTTCTCGGCATTGGCCACCAGTCCGAGTGCAGCGCTGCGCGAGCGACGCCACAATACCCAGACCAAAACCAGTCCGAGGATCGCGACCAGCAGCACACAGAGCGCCGCTATCATAGGTAAGCCCACGATCCACCCCCTTTTTGTCAAGGAGCGATCAGAGCGACCGACATCTCTCAGAGTACGGATTCAGAAGCTTAAGGGGAGGCCCCCACTACGGCCGTGTGAGCAAGCCTATTTGAACCTGCGTTACAACAGTTGGGCACCTGTCCCCCGCCTGTCTCCCACCGTGGGGCAGGCATCGAAGCGGGAAAACCCGGCACCCTTCAAATAGGTGTTGGTTCAACGATAGTTTCACTCATCACCAACCGCGCAGGGACCTCCAAGTCCTAATTCTCA
>CBESWV010000431.1:0-2451 GCA_965533305.1 uncultured bacterium
ACCATCAGGCCGGCGAGACGCCGGCCCTACAATGGATCTCAGCCCTTTGTAGTGCCGGCGTCTCGCCGGCACAGAGACGACGAACCATTGAGGAAGAGGGTTTTTGCATGAGGCTGCCTTGGTAACTGCGGCGGGAGTCCTGCCCTCATCCCGCGCCCGGACCGCCGTGCGGACTACCCGCTTACGTTCTCGTGCAAGAGGGGCCGGGGCTCTGCCCAGGTTGGGCGGCCAACCGGTAGCCGGCGATGGCGGCCCTTTCCCTCAGAGGGACGGTTTGCGCAAACGTAGCGCCACAAAGCTCAGATCGTCGTCGAGCCGGTCGAGATCGTGAAAGTCGCTGACCGCACGGGTGAGACTCGAGTAGATCCCGCAGGGACTGCCGTCCGAGGCCGCCAGACTCGCAACGGTGTGCTCGATCCCAAAGACCTCGCCGTCATCGTTCTGGAGTTCGAGGAGCCCATCGGTACAGACCACCAGGGAGTCCTCAGGGCCGAGTTCGAGCGTGGCGGAGGCGGTTTCCATCTCGGGGAGGAGAGCGAGTGGAACCGCGGTCGCTTCGAAGAGATCAACCGGCCCGGCTTGCCTCTTGACCAGGATCGGTGGATGGCCGGCCGAAAGGTACTCGACGGCCCCGCTCCGATTGATCCTGAGAAAGACTCCCGTTGCATAGATGTAGCCCGGGTCATCGGGGTTTCGGGCGTCGATGAATCTCGACTCCACCTCTTTTGCCAGCAGCGTCAACGGCACTCCGGGATCGGTGTCGCCGAGGATCACCTTGATCACCACTGCCGCAAAACCGGCCCGCACGCCATGTCCCGAGACATCCAGCACCCACATCGTGATTTCATCGTCACCGGTGGCAAGCCACCCAAAGAGGTCACCTGAGAGGTGGCAATACGACTCGAGCATGGCCACCGCCTCCACCGGGGAATTGGCCGGAAGCTCGCGCGGCAGGAGATCGTATTGAACGAGGTGACCGAGGTGGAGCGCCGGGTCCATCCCGGGAAAGAGGTGGGGGCGATAGAAGAAATTCATGACCCCTTCGGCGCTCCTGCTGAGCTCGGTCGCGTCACCGGGCACGCCGAACTCGACGACCTCGGTCGCAGCTGCCTTTCGGATGATCTCCTCGAGGTGATCACCCAGCGATCGGGAGCCGATTCGCTGGTTCAGTCGGAAGCTCGTGCCGAGTTTCGCCAGCACAGCGTGGATGGTTCCCTCGAGTTCCTTGGCTTTCATCGTGGATGATTGTACTTCCTCTTCAGGGACGGGCGGGTAATGACCCGATGGAGAGAGTCCGGTATCTGACGAATCGAACTGGGCTTCACTGAGTATTGATCTCGTTGCGGCCCGCCAATCGGATTGATATAGTGGCGAAACGTCAGGCGGGTTCAATGTCCAGAATTCAATTCGCGATGCTCGTTCTCGCGAACGGTTCCCCAGGTCATGCGACGGCCGGAGCGATCTCGACCTCTTGATGAGTGAGGCTCTGATTCTCGTCGGCGGCGGGCTCGCCAACAGCCTGATCGCCCACCGGATCCTCATAGAACGGCCGGACTTCCCGTTGCTCGTCGTCGAGCGCGGGGCCTCCCTCGGCGCCGATCACACGTGGTCCTTTCACGACTCGGATCTCACCGACGACCAACGGCGATGGATTGCGCCCCTCGTCGCCCACCATTGGACGGGTCACGAACTGCGATTCCCGAACCGGCTCCGCACCATCGAGGACGGCTACAACTCGGTGACATCGGAGCGCTTGCACGAGGTCGTCGCCCCGGCTTTGGGCAACCGGATGCGACTCGGGGCCGAGGTCGCTGAGATCGCACCCGACGGCATCGTCCTGGCCGATGGCGAACGGATCGAAGCCCGGGCGGTCATCGACGGCCGCGGCGACCCGGGCGGGAACCACCTCGACATCGCATTCCAGAAGTTCATCGGTCTCTTCGTTCGCCTGGCCAAACCGCACGGGCTGACCGGACCGATTCTGATGGACGCCACGGTGGAACAGACCGATGGCTACCGCTTTGTCTACACCCTGCCGTTCTCAAACACCGAACTCCTCATCGAGGACACGTACTACGCCGACGGACCGGCCCTCGATCGGCCCGGACTCCGGAACGGAATCGAGGACTACGCCAAACAACAGGGATGGGCGATCGCCGAGATCACCGGCGAAGAGGCGGGCGTGCTGCCCATCGTCCTCGGCGGCGATATCGACGCGTTTTGGGCCACTGGACCCGCAAGAGTGGCCCGCAGCGGAATGCGGGGAGCTTTCTTCCACCCCACCACCGGCTACTCGCTCGCCGAGGCGGTTCGGTTGGCAGACGAGATCGCGGCGATCCAGAATCTCGAGAGCGCATCGCTCTTTGAATTGACCCGGCGCCGTTCTGAGGAGCTGTGGCGCCGCACCGGTTACTACCGGTTGCTCAACCGGATGCTCTTCCGTGCGGCCGA
>CBESWV010000432.1:0-2426 GCA_965533305.1 uncultured bacterium
CGTTGAAGCCACAACCGTCGGCCCACGAAGTCGTATGGCGCTCCGGAACCGATATCCCACTTTCAGTTGCGATGCTTTGTGGATCTTCGTGTTCTTTGTGTTTCAACCTAGCGCGGATGTTGTCGAGACCGCATACGCCGACACCACCTCCTGCTCTCCACTCCCCACCCGCGGAACGTCATCGCCTTCGAAATTCCTCAACCCGGCCCAACGGAGGACCTCTCCGTCCTGCTACCATTCCGCCGTGGTCAAACTCATTCTGATCTCGGTGATCTGCGGCGCCGTGGCTTCGCTGCTTCGGGCCACCCGATTGGACGACCGTGAAGCCGTGGTGGTGTCAAAGACCACAGCGTCGCTCGGCTTTGTGATCCTCGGCGCCCTCGCGTGGCAGAGCGGCAATCCCATCGCCACCTGGTTGGTGGCCGGTCTCGTGCTCTGCGCGGCCGGGGATGTGCTGCTGATCTGGGACCGCAGCTTTGACTTCGGCCTGATCAGCTTCCTGCTCGGCCACGTCGCCTATGTTGCCGCGTTCCACGCAGCGGCGCCGATCGCTGATTGGACGCGCTGGATGCTGGTGCCCATCGCTTTGGCCAGCGCCGGGGCTCTCGCGTGGATGTGGCCGCATCTCGGCCGACGAAGGCTCTCGGTGAGCGCGTATGTCGTGGTCATCACGATCATGGTCTGGGGCGCGCTGGCGGTGACCACCAAGGCCATCATGGGCTGGCCCATCGCCATCGGCGCCGTGCTCTTTTATCTCTCCGACCTCACGGTCGCCCGCGATCGATTTGTCAAATCCGACTTCCTCAACCGCGCCATCGGTCTGCCGATATACTACGCGGCCCAGATTCTGATCGCTCTATCGGTCTGAGCGGGAGCCAACACCATGCGAAGTCTTCGACTGCTGATCTTCTTCCTCATGCTTGCCGCGCCGGTATTTGCCCAGTCCACCTGGGAGAGCCACACGCGGACCGGCGAGTACGCCTTTGCCGTCGGCGACACCGATCGGGCCGAAACCGAGTTTCGGGCCGCGCTGGCCGTCGCACAGAAGCTTCCGCCGCCGGACCAACGCCTCGAGAAGACTCTGGGTGATCTCGCTCGGCTCTATGAGCACGAGGGTCGGTTCGCCGAGGCCCTGCCCATGTACCAGCTCCAGGTTGCGGCCGGCGAGTATCGCCTCGATGGCGACACCGCCGAGCTTCTGGCGCCCCTCCTCGGACTGTCCCGCGTGGCCATGCAATCGGGGGACATCCCGACTGCCGAGGACGCTTTGCGGCGCTTCCGCGCGGTGGCCGACGCGACCGACGGCGCCGATCCCGGCCAGCACTGGGTCGCCCTCGCCATGCTCGCGCGGACCTGCACTCTTCAGGGGCGCGATGAAGAGGCTCTCGAGATCCAACGGGAGGCGATCGCGGTCCTCGACGAGGCTCACGGTCCCACCGAGATCGAACGCGCCACCGCCCTTGAGTCCCTGGCCCAGATGGAACTCCTCCACGGGAACGCAGACGCTGCCGAGGATCTACTGGTCCGCACCGCCGAGCTGCGGGGGGCCGATGAGGAAGGCGGCGGCATTGCCACCATGCTCACAGCTGCGGCCGGCACCGCCCTCGGCGCAGGGGAGTTCGATGTGGCCGAACGGCTGGCTGAGAAGGCCTTCGTGGCAGCGACTGCCGAAGGCCTCGATCTGATGCCCATCGAGACGACCCTGGCCGATATCGCGTGGATGAAGGTTCGCCGCGGGACCGATATTCTCGGCGATCTCTATCTCGGCGCCTCGCCCGGACCCGACCTCGATGTCGCCTACGACCGGATGATGAAGGTCCACGGCGCGAACAACTCGCAACCCGATCCCGCGGTCATCAACGAGAATCTGACCCGGCTCGCCCAGGTTGCGGCCCTGCGTGGGGAGGTCGAGGACTCCGCCCACTGGCAGCGTCTCTTCATCGATCTCCAACGCGAACTCAAGGGGGCCGACTCCGCCGAAGCCATGACCGCTCAGGAAAATCTCATCGGACTCTTCACCACCGCGAACCAGGTGGACAAAGCGGCGACCGCCAACGCCTGGCTCATCGCCATGCAGGAGAGGGCATGGGGCGAGTCGAGTTCAAGGCTCCGGCCGGCTCTCGAGCGCCAACTCGACCTTCTCACCCAGGCCGGGCTCAAGAAGGACGCCAAGGCGGTGAAGAAGAGGTTGAAAAAACTCAAATAATTATGAATTATGAGTTAGGAATTATGAATGACCATCGCAATCAGAGCCGATGCGTATGGTGCGATGGTGCGATGGTGCGATGGTGCGATGGTGCGATGAAATTCATAACTCATAATTCCTAATTCCTAATTGACTTGAAGGCCTGCCTTCAAGTCCCTGAGCTTGGCCTTGATCAGCATCACATTGTCCGGCCCCATTCGAAGGAGTTGCCGCTGTGCGC
>CBESWV010000433.1:0-2425 GCA_965533305.1 uncultured bacterium
CCGAATCACCCGATGAGTTCACCCTGTGGGATCTGCGAGTGGAAGTGATCGCCGGGGATACCGAGATGGTGTGCAACCACAAGGAGGGAGACTCCTTCGAGCTCTGCGGCGAGAATCTCTCGTTTCCGCCCGGTCAGAGCTTCCCGCTCTACCCCTTGGCGGCAATTCTCCCCCTGCTCCCGGCCAAACAGCGGGAGACGGCTCCCAATGACTGGATGACGACGGACACCGTGATCGCCTGCCCCGATCCGAACTGCGGAGGGCGGTTCAGGATCGTCCGCACCGGTCGCAGCACCTTTCGGCACGGGGATGTCACCCGAGTCCCGTTGAACGGCGAACCGGGCACGACCGGGAGTGGTTCGTGACCGAACGCATCGAACTGGCGCCCGGGTATTCGGTCTGTCGCATCATCAACGGTCTCTGGCAACTGTCCCGCGGACACCGGCCCGAAGCTGTTGACGAGGATCGGACCGTCCAGTCCCTTCTCCGGTTGGTCGATGCGGGTTTCACCACTTTTGACTGCGCCGACATCTATTTGGGAGTGGAGGAACTCCTCGGTTCCATGCTGAGGGAGATGAAGCGGGCCCACCGGGACCCGGCGACGATCCAGATTCACACGAAATACGTTCCCGATCGATCGGCCTTGGCCACCTTAAAACGACCGGATGTCCGCTCTGCCATCGAGACGTCCCTCTCGCGTCTCGGAGTCGAACGCCTCGATCTCGTTCAGTTCCACTGGTGGGACTACGATCTACCCAACTCCATCGAGGTGGCGGGCTGGCTCACCGAACTCAGCGCCGAAGGAAAGATCCGCTGTCTGGGAACCACGAACTTCAGCCCATCACGCCTCGATGACCTGGTGAAGGCCGGAATCCCCATCGTGACGAACCAGGTTCAGTACTCTCTCCTCGACCGCCGAGCCGAGGGCGCCATGACCGCCCTTTGCGAAAACCATGGGGTCCGGCTCCTGGCCTACGGCGTACTGGCTGGTGGATTTCTCACCGAGAACCACCTCCGAGTTCGCGAACCCCGCGCGCCGTTCGAGAACCGCTCGCTGGCAAAGTACAAGCTCATCATCGACGAGTTCGGAGGCTGGGATCTCCAGCAGGAATTGCTCGAGGCCCTCCATGTCATCGCCGCGAAACACGCCACCACCATCGCGGCGATCGCCGCTCGCTGGGTCCTCGACCGGACCCCGGTGGCCGGTGTGATGATCGGCGCGCGGTCCGACGCCCATGTCGATGACAATCTGAGGGTCTTCGAGACTCGGCTCGATGGAGAAGACCGTGAACGGATTGGTGGGATTCTGGCGCGTGCCGAAGGCCCGCACGGCGATCCCTTTGAACTCGAACGCGAGCCCGGCGGCCGTCACTCCCGGATCATGTGGACCGATCTCAACCGTCAGAGGAAACCCTGACCCTTTCTTCCGTGACCCGGTGGCGGTCGACCCAGAACGCCCACAACACGAGCAACCACTGAGCCTGACCGACCCAGGCGATCGCCGTCTCGCTCGGTGGTGGTGGACCAAGGACGTTCGACGCGAAGACCAGGAGCAGGAAAACGACGAGCCCCCAGAATGCGAGGGACCCGGTGCGGTCAAGAGCCTTGGTTGTTCTCCAGTAGAGATAGACTCCGAGACCGAAGATCGCGAGCTCGACCGCCAGCGTCGCTGGCAACGAGTTCCACAGTCCGAGGCCGAAGCGCGCCGAACCGCCGGGCGCCAGCGGGAGATCCGGACGGTGCACCAATAGGTCCAAAACCCAGTGACTGAGGACGGCGAGCCCGCACACCAACGCACCCGCACGGTATTTCCCGATGACGTAGTACACGCCGGCGAACAGCACCGACCAGACGACAACCGCAAGCAGGCTGTGCGAAATCGGGTACTCAATGAAGTCAAGCGGCGTCACCCGGGTCGCACCCGGAGCGATCTTCACATGCTCCAGGCCGAGAAGTAGAAGCGTCGGCCAGAGCAGATCGACAAACTGAGCCGCGAGGAAGAGCAGACCGAGCGAGGTCCGAGGCGCCGCTGCCTTGGCCCCGAATCCCACTCCAAAATGACCGATGAACATCGCCGATGTCCTTTCCAAGCCGGTTCGAGAATATATGCGGGCTGAATATACCGCAGAAGACGATCGAACTCTGCGGAGCATTGCGGCATCCGGCTTGGTATGTTGCATGACTTCTTGAGAGGACCGATCCGGCACCCAATCGCGGCCTCCGGCTGGACTACGATATCGGGCCTTTCTACGAGAGCTTCTGGGAGGACTACCTCCGCCTCGATCTGCGGGCAAGCTGGAAGCTCGCCCCCACAAAAACGCTCGGCCCATTGTAGGGGCGAGATTCCAGCTTGCCCTTCAGAGACGATCCTCTTGCAAAAACCCTCGTTCCCGATGGTTAGTGGTCTCTGTGCCGGCGAGACGCC
>CBESWV010000434.1:0-2405 GCA_965533305.1 uncultured bacterium
GCTGAGATCCCTTGTAGGGCCGGTGTCTCGCCGGCCTGATGGTGAGGAGGGTCGGATGACCTCAGTGTCCGATTCTCGAATTTTGCAAGAGGCTGAATTCTCGATTTCATCGCCCATCACAAACGCTGCGATTGTAGGAATGCTGCGATGGGAACTGAAAATTAAAAATTGAGAATTCAAAATTCATTGCGCGAGCTGCTCGCGTAGGAGCGCTCCGAGTTCGGCCAGCGACTCGAGGTTGGTGGGCTCATCGGGTCGCAGCGGCACCACCACGAGCGGATGGGAGTCGCCGAGGAGTTCGCGGAGCTGCGCGACGCCTTCGTGATCCCGAGTTCCGAGCCAGGCGAGGAGGCCGCGGCCGTCGTCGAGGTTGACGACTTTGGGTGCGTCATCGATCTTCGGGTGGACGCGGTTGACGACGATGGGCCCGAGGCGGTAGCCGCTCTCGGTGAGCTTGCGGGCGAAGAAGAGGGTGTCGGCCACCCGCTGTTCACCGGGCCCGCTCACCAGGGTGAAGATCGTTTCATCTGAGCGCAGCATCTTTTGGACATCGAGGGCCCGTTCCACGAAACCGTCGTACAACGGGGCGAAGGCCTGGAAGAACTCGGCCATGTCGCGGAGCAGCTCCATCCCGACCATGCGATCGAAGAAAGCCTCGACGTTGCGACCGAGGATTCCGAGCTTGGCCATCGCCTTGAAATTGCCGTTGGCGTCGAACCAGGGTTTGAGGGCGATGCGCAGCGCGCCCGATTCGAGGAATGCGACGATGCGTTCGGGTGCGCCGAGGAAGTCGAGGGCCTGCCGGGTAGGTGGCGTGTCGAGGATGACCCGCTCGTATTTGCCATAGCTGGCAACCTCGAAGAGCCGCTCCGAAGCCATATATTCGAGCACCCCGGCAAGGCTCCCCGAAAGGTGATCGTAGAACCGGTTGGTGAGGATTCGCTGGCGCGCGGCGTCGTCCGGGGCGTAGCGATCGATGAGGGTGTCGAAGGTGCGTCGCGCGTCGAGCAGACTCGCCCAGAGTTCACCGTCAGCTTCCAACGGAACCTGGATTTCGTTGGTCTCGGGATCGGCATCGACACCGAGGGCATCCTTGAGTCGCAGGGATGGGTCGAATGTCATCACGAGGGTGTCGTTGCCGTTGACGGCCTCGTCGGCGGCCATGGCCGCGGCCAGGGTGGTTTTCCCGACCCCGCCCGAGCCGACCACGATGGTCAAAGGCGCGCTCACGACGACCTCAGCTGAGTCTCGATCCGGCGGGCGATCGCGCCGATCAGCGCCGGCCCCGGATCGACGGGCAACAGAGGAATCTCGGCCAGGGGGCCGGCCCAGGACGCGTCGAGACGTTCGAGCTGGGTGACATTAATGGTCCTGCGGTCGCGCCATAAAGCGGTCGCCGGGTCGTCCTCCCCGTCATCCTCGTCGATGGCCGGGTAGAGCGCGTTAGCGATGACGACCTCGGGCTCGCGGCCGAAGCGCTCGTCGAGGGCGCTGATGAGTTCCAGGGATTCCTCGACGGGCATCTCCTCGGCGGTGGTGACCACGACAACCCCGAAACGCGAACGGTCGCCGAGAAAAGCCGAGATGAGCCCGGCCATATGGCCGATGGGTCCGCTGCGAACCACATCGGCGACGAGTTGGGGAGCCGCCAGCCACGACACGCCGTGGCCGGTGGCGGGGGCGTCGAGAATCACCACATCGGGGCGGCGGAGGATGGGGGGGCCGTGGCCCTCGACCATCCGCAGCGCCCGTCCGAAGACGGCGCTCTCCTTGAGACCTGGAGCGCCCTCGGTGAAGTGCCGATGGACCGGGCTGGCGAGCACCCGGTTGACCAGGAGCTTGACCTTGAGCTTATCGCGCACGAGATCGTCGATGAGTTCCCGCGGTTCGATGTGCTGGAGATAGAGCCTCGGAGACGCGTTGATGATCTCGCCGCCCGATGGCTGGGTGTCGAGCAGCTGGTGGAGATTTTCCCGTGGATCCACTTCGAAGAGCAGGACCTTTCGACCGCGGGCGGCCAGCAATCTTCCGAGGGCCGCAGTGACCACACTCTTGCCGACGCCGCCCTTGCCGGTGACGACCACCAGCTGGAGCTCCTCGAGGCGTTTGAGGACATCCATCAGCGACTAGCCGTAGAGCTCATCGATGAGGTTGGAAAACTGTTGTTCGACCACCCGGCGCTTGACCTTGAGCGTCGGGGTCAACTGACCGCCTTCGATGGAGAGCGAGATCGGCAGGACCCGGTGCTTCTTGATCTGCTCGTAGCGGGCCAGCGAAGCGTTGGCGCTGATGACGACATCATCGAAGAGTGCCGAAACCTCGGGGCGTCCCGCGAGGTCCTCGAGGTCGGTGTAGGTGATGCCCTCTTTCTTCGCCCAACGCTCGAGATCGTCGAAGCTGGGAGA
>CBESWV010000435.1:0-2403 GCA_965533305.1 uncultured bacterium
AGGGCCTCGGCGAGCCGGCGACGATCCCGACCGCCGCAGCCGTCGGCAACGCGGTCGCCAACGCGCTCGGCGGCAATCCTCCCAACGCCCCATTGACGCCGGAGAAGATCCTCGACCTCGTCCATTCGCTGGGAAAGGGGGCCTGAGATGCTTCCCAAGTTCAGTTATCTTCGCCCCGAAACCATTCGAGAGGCGCTGGCCGTCCTGGAGGGCAACAACGCGCTGGTCCACGGCGGCGGCACGGATCTCATCGGCTGTCTCCGCGACCGCGTCTTCAGCACCGACACTGTTGTCTCGTTGACCGCCATCGCCGATCTCCGAGGAATCGAGCCCACCAGGGACGGCGGCCTCCGGATCGGCGCCATGACCACCATTGCCGAGATCGCCGAGAACACCGATGTTCGCCATCGCTACGGCGCCTTCGCCGACGCCGCCAAGGTCGTTGCGAGCCCACAGCTTCGCAACCAGGGCACCATCGGCGGCAATCTCTGCCAGAAACCGCGCTGTTGGTACTACCGCGGTGATTTCGACTGTCTGCGCAAGGGTGGAGAGATCTGCTACGCGTACGAGGGCGAAAATCAGCACCACTGCATCTTCGGTGGCGATATGTGCTACATCGTCCACCCATCCGACACCGCGCCCGCCCTTGCCGCGCTCGGCGCCGTGTGCCGGGTTTCCGGACCCTCGGCGACCCGGTCGGTTCCGGTGGAGAGCCTCCACGTGCCACCGTCGGTGGATCCACAGCGGGAAACCGTTCTCGAGGCGGACGAAGTCATCACCGACGTCGTCCTCCCGGCACCGCAGCCGGGTCTTCGCTCGTCGTACCGCAAGGTCCGCGATCGAGCCTCCTGGGACTTTGCCCTCGCCGGCGTGGCGCTGGCGCTGGTCTTCGACGGCGACACGGTCGCTTCAGCCCGGATCTTTCTCTCGGGCGCAGCGCCCATCCCGTGGCGGGCAAAGGGCGTCGAGGCAGTCATCACCGGCACCAAACTGGACGCAGCCACCGTTGCCGAGGCGGCCAAGGCCACCGTGGTCGGCGCCGAGCCCATGAGCAAGAACGGCTACAAAATCGCGCTCTTCAAGGGGCTCATGACCGAGCAGTTGGAGGCGATCAGAGGCTGAAGCGGGATTCTCCGGCGAACTCGGGAAACGCCGACCGATAGTCACCGAAGAGCTCGGCGACCCGGTTCTCCGGGAATCCCCAGCCTTCGCGGGAATAGCGATGTCCGCGCGGCCCCCGACGCGACTGCACCCGTTGGAAGTCCGCCACTCGATCGGCTGCCTCCTCGTTCCAGTCGATGCCGATGCGTCCAAGGACCTCTCGCAGAACCTCGATCGGACCGCGGCTCAGGGCTGAACACGCCACGTGGATCACCTCAGCCGAATTCGCCTCGTGAAACTTCAGGTTGGCGCAAAGGTCATGTTCGAAAACTCGTCGGACCTGAGCAGCGATCGTCTCCCTTTCCGGATGGTCCACGACAAAAGAAGACAGGGTCTCACGCAGACTGCAGTGGCTGAAAAAGGCGGCTGTGGGATCACGGTGGGTCTGGATCAGGAGCGCTTCGGGCACCACTTCGTTCAGGACGGCGAGATTTCCGAGGTGAGCCGGAGCCTTGAGGAGCAACCGACGGTCGCGGTGGCGGGCCTGAAGAACCTCGAGTTGCCTCCGATAGTCTTCGTAGATCGGTCGCTGATCCGCCGCCTGGACCCACTCGAGATAGCCCTCGAGAGGGGCCAGATCCCAGAACAGCGGCGAAGCGAAGCTGTTGGCGAGCAGCAGGGTGCACTCCTCCGGCGTGTCGGCGCGGGTGAAGTGTTTCTGATCGAGGTCCGGCAGCAGTCGGTTCTTGAACCCGATCTGGGCCGATGTCCGCCAGCGTCTCAGATCCGGAGTCGGGGAGGAAAAGGGATCGAGGAGCTCCCAGAGCGGCGGCGCGTGAAATACCGGATCGAGGGCCAGAAGGCGATGGAGCGCGGTGGTGCCCGATCTCGGCAGTCCGGTGATGATCACCGGCGAATTCAGCTCGCTCCGAGGGGACGAGTCCCCGACAAAGAGCAAACGGTTGACCAGCGCCTGGCGGATCATGTTGCCGAAGGTGGTCACCCCGAGGGGGGTGAGGCCGGGCAGCTCCTCGAGTGCTTTGAGCAGAGCGTGCAAACCATCATGGAAGGTCGGATCACCCCAGTCGTTCAGCCCGGTCCGCCGTTCGGCCGCGGCGAGCAGATCGTCACCGGCTCGGAATCGCCGACCCGACGCAGGCGAGCCGAAGGGGGCCAGCGAACGGTTGACGATTGATCTCAGGGTGGTGGACATCAACGACATACCAGCACACACCCTAGCAATTCCAGTGAAGAGCGCGATGCAATCTCCTTTTTGGGTGAGTCTCTTGCAGAATTCGAGAA
>CBESWV010000436.1:0-2387 GCA_965533305.1 uncultured bacterium
GGATTCCCGGCGGGGCGCCGAAGAGAGTCGACGGGAGAGGAGGGTCAGGCCAACAAAGTTAAGAAAGTTTCTCCTGGCACCGATAGAGAGTGGCGCCTCAGGAGGGTGGCTCCGGCTCGTTGTCGGACAGAAACCCGGGCGCGCACAGGCCGCAGACAAGACGGTGGCGAGGTACCGAGACCCCACACGAGACACACAGAAACTCCAGCGAACCCGGTTTGTCGAGGTCGGCCCGAAAGGTTCTCACCACAATCTCGTTGGCCATTCGGTACACGATCTCGGGATCGGCCTGGACCGCGTTCGCCGCGGCGGTGCTGGTTCGTTCGAGCTCCTGGCGTGGATCCCGATCCTTCTGCTCCATTGCAATCTCCGCCGCAACCATAGCGGCAATACGAGCACGAGTGGCTCGATCGGTGCCCAATTGACCCTCCATGCCGGTGCGGTTCGATCAACGGCGCCGCACCGACCGTTCCCTGCGAGAAGGCTTCCTCGCACTTCAATGCTCTCAGTTCCCGAGAGAGAAAGAAGTGACGGCGCCCACGCCCCGGCCCGGTTGGGTGGGGTTCGGTTCGGTCCCTATCAGCTCGTATCCATGCCGCATCAATGCGGAACGCACCCATATCGGAACCGTGGCGGTCTCGGTTCAGGGAAGCGTCACACCCGACCAGGCATCCGTCGTTCCGTCTTCGAAGCCGTCGCCGAAGATCCCATCGACGCCCCATTCGTGGGCTCCCACATCCGGTGCCGCATCGCGTGGAAAGCCCCCGATCTCGATGGGGCTGCTGAGCGTGGGGTGCCCCTGATCGACCATCGAGGCATTGCCCGACGCCGCCGAGAGATCTCCAATTGCCGGGTCGGAGAATCCGGGGTCGCCGGTCGACGAGCTGCCGTCGAACCCTGAGGTGGCCGCCCACGCAGCGAGGCCGCCGTATCCATCGACCCACTCCGCCCCCGTGGCCGAAGGCGCGTGGCAAATGTTGTGATTGACGGTGTCGTAGCTGACCAGTGGGAGGTCGAATCTGAAGCAGTTGAACGAACTGCTCGCGCTGGTGGTGTGGATGGCGTTGCTGAGGACGCTGTGCTGGTCGCCCTGACCGCCGAGCTTGATCCCGGTGCCGCCGGCGTCGCCGAGGTGGATCGAGTTGTTCCGGATCACCACGTTGTCCTGGTCGATATCGCCGGCCCCGAGGCCACGGTCTGGGGCGGCGATGGCGGTGGCGCCGTAGCTCTGCGCATTGATGATGACGTTGTTTTCGATGACGCATTGCTGACAAGCGGCAATACCGATCAAGGTGTTCCCGGTGTTGCTGACGCGGTTGCCGCGGATGGTCACCCCGATGAACCCCTCGGCGGATCCGTAGCCGGGATCGACGGCGATGCCCCAGCAGCCCTGACCGGCCAGACCGACATCCTCCCAGACTTCGTTGCCCTCGATCAGAAGATCCCGATGTTCACCGTGGACGACCATGGAGACGCCCTGACAGACACCGCCGCCGTCGAGGGCGGAGCGGTAGAGGCGGTTGCCCTGAACAACGATCCCCTGGGTCTCACCCCCCGACGATCCGCTGATGTAGATGTTGTGATCGTAGACGGCCGTCGTGCCGTTGCCTTCGAAAGTGCTGTTGAGGATCTGCGTTCCGTTCGACGCACCGAGCCATCCCTGGGCGTGGTTGTTGATGACGGTCGAATCGCGCAGCACCAGCCGGTCGTTCCGTCCGTCGCATTCGGGATCCGGAGAGCACGGGTTGGAGCCGGCGAGGTGGACGCCGATGCCGAATCCGTTGATGGCCACGTTGGAGATCTCGACGTCGTCGATGTCGTTGTAGAGGAAGAAACCGTTGCCGGTGCCCGCGTCCGAACGCAGATCGAGATTCTCGAAGCGATAGCCCTCCTCGTGCTCGGCGTCACCGCCGTCCTCGAGAGCGAATCCGTGCGACCCGTCGGTTCGGCGCAACAGGGGGCGCCCCTCGTTCCCGGAGCCCCAGCTCGCAGAGTAATCGCCCACGACGCATCTCGAATCCGCCCGACAGAAGCCGTTGACCCAGCGGGTTCCGGCGCTGATTGCCCAGGCGCCGCCACGGCAGAAGCGGATCCCATCGCCCGCGGCGAGGGAGCCGAAGGCCGTGCGTGCCTTCTCGTAGCTTTGCCAGGGATCGCCCAAGTTGCCGGTGCCGGCATCGCTGCCGGCGATGCAGTCGGGATCGGCCCCCGATCGACAATCGCAGATGAACCAATCCGTCGCTTCGACGGGCATACACCACACCACCAACAGCGATACCATGACGCCGATCAACCGCATGACAGCAGACCCCCTTCAGAAACCGGGCACAGATCCATGCTGTCATCGAACCGGGACATCGGCGGTGATTTCGATTACCGGACAACCG
>CBESWV010000437.1:0-2356 GCA_965533305.1 uncultured bacterium
TCCTCGATCTTCGAGATGAAAACCTACATCGGGATCGACAAGCTCGAGGAACTCGTCGGCCCGATGCTGGAAGACGAGACCGTTCGCGCCGCGTGGGAGAGCGCCCTCGAAGACCCCAAATTCGCGAGCGACTGGCGCGCCCGATACATGTGGTGGTATCGCCAGACCCCGTACTGGGACGAACAGGTCGGTCTCCTGCCCATCTTTCGCGTCATGCATGCACCCCTGCCCACCAAGGTCCACTGACGTGACCCGACCCCATCCGGATCACGCCGCAGGGTGGCGTCCACTCGGGGCGGCTCTGCTCGATTTCCACCGCGGTGACGCCTCGGCCGAGATCGTGGTCATGAGTGATCTCTGGGAGGAAGAGTCCACCCCGGTGGCGGCCTATTACCGACCCGATGATCAGGTGCTTCCCGCACTCGAACGCAAAGCCCTGGGGCTCTGCCGCGGCCGGGTGCTCGATCTCGGCGCCGGCGCCGGCCGCCATGCCGTCGAGCTCCAAAGAGCCGGCCACGATGTCGTCGCCGTCGATCCGCTGCCCGAGGCAGTGGAGATCATGAGGGACCGCGGCGTCGCAAACGCTCGTCAGGGCGATCTCAGCGCCGTCCGAGGCGAGCGTTTCGACACCATCCTGATGCTCATGCACGGTCTCGGGGTCGTCGGAGATCTCCACGGCATGGGTCGCCTCTTCGAAGAGCTTCCAAACGTGCTCAAGCCGGGGGGACGGCTGGTCTGCGATTCAGCCGATCTGGCTGCGGTGCTCGGCGACGAGTCGCCCGAGGTCCTCGAAGATCTCTTGAGCCCCGACACCTACCTCGGCGAGGTGGAATTCGGTCTCCGATACGGATCCGTCGAAGGCCCGCGGTACCCGTGGATCTTCGTCGACCCGGAGACCTTGGAGATCATCGCCAACGCGGCCGGGCTCGCGGTCGAGATCCCCGTCGAAGGTGAGCGCGGTTCCTATGTCGCGGTCCTCACCGTCTCCTGAGACCCACGCCGGAAGATGAGTGTTTTTTACAATACCTTGAACTTCGGGGCTTCGGTTTGATGCTAGTCTATGACCATTGCGCACGGCACTTTGGCCGTCGCGCGGAAACGGAAGTGACTCCATGCGAACGACATCAACGATACTGACCATCGCGTGTCTTTTCTTTGGCGGCGCACCCTCTTTTGGCCAACAACCGGCCGGAGCTGAGCAGGACCAGGGCCTCACCACCCAGCAGGACCCCATGGCCGCGCCCGCGCCGTCAGCGGTGGCGCCCGCCCCGAATCCCGTCGTACTCCGGGTCAACGGCGATCCCATCCATGCGGTCGAGATCAGCATGGTCATGCAGACCCTCCAGACGCAGCTCACCGCGCGTGGGGAGCAGGTCGACCAGCGCGAACTCGCCAAAGTGGCGACCCAGCGCGCCATCGAGCAGAAGCTTCTCGTCCAGGAAGCGCGTCGTTTCGGTGTCGAGGCGGATGAACTCGAGGTGGCGCGGTCAGCCCAAATGGCCGAGGAGCAGGCCGGCGGACGCCCCGCGCTGGAAGCCAAACTCAAGGCGACCGGCTCAGATTACGAACAGTTCCTCAACATCATCCGAGAATTCGAGGTCCTCAGTGCCTTTGTCGAGAAACAAATCAAACCTAACGTGATCGTCGCCGAAGAAGAGGTCGGCACCTATTACAAGGACAATCCCGAGGTTTTTGAAGCCGAGGATCGCGCCCACGCATTCCATATGATCTTTGTCGTCGGCGAGGACGCCGATCCTGCAGCGCTCGCATCCACCCGAGCCAAGGCCGAAGCCGCCCGCAAACGCGCGATGACCGGGGAGGAAGACTTCACCGCCGTCGCACGAGATCTTTCCGAAGGCCCATCGGCGCCCAGCGGAGGCGAACTGGGCTGGGTGACCCGGGGTGCTCTCGTTAGCCCTTTGTCGGAGACGATCTTCTCGCTCCAGCCCGGCGACATCTCCGAGGTCGTCCAATCGCGATTCGGATTCCACGTCCTCACGATCAATGATCGTCGCCCGGCCGAGACCATCAGCCTCGAGCTCGCCACCCCTCAGATCGAAGATCTCCTGCGAACCGACAGAGCGACCGAGCAGATGGGTCAACTCCTGGAAACCCTCATGGCCACTGCCAAGGTGGAGAATCTTCTCGGGGGATCAGGCCCGGTCGTCGGTCCGAGCAGCGGGACGAATTGACGACGAACTCGAGAATTATGAATTGTGAACTATGAATTATGAATGTCATCGCAGATGCCCACGATGGCTTCGTGGTGATTCTACAATTCCCAATTCCTGATTCACAATCGAGCCTCTTGCAATATTCAAGAACTGGCCATTGAGGTTCCCCGACCCTCGTCACC
>CBESWV010000438.1:0-2312 GCA_965533305.1 uncultured bacterium
CATCTCATATGGTTGAAGAGAAACGGCCCGCCGCGTGGTGCGGCGGGCCGGAAATCGGTTTTCGTCGTCGTCATTCACCCCAGTCGCCGACCGAATCGCTGCCGGGGATCTCGAATTCGATGTATTCCTGGACATCAAACGGCAGGGCGTCCGCCAGCGCTTTGACCCGGTCGCCGATGGCCAGGGTCTCCGGCCGGGCGTTGGAAAGACCGGTGTAGGGAATACCCTTTGCGTTCGACACGTCGGGGTACTTCTTCTTCATCAGTTCGTGGCGGGCGCGCATCTGGTTGAACTGACCCTGGAAGTGGATCATGGGCACGAGCTGTGGGTTCACCTCTTGGGGATCCATATAGAGGTCATAGTAGGCCTCCGGCATGCCTGAAGCGGCGACATCACCGGCGCCGATCCAGTGACGTTTGTAGCGGCCCTTGACCGTGGCGGCGATCTCATGGCCTGCATAGATGTGGACGTAGTCGCGCCGACCGTGGGTATCTCCCTCGAGCAAAAGGGCTGTCTGATCAAGACCATCGACGATCCGGTCGGTCGGGATGTACTCGGTGGCATCGGCCAGACGGGCAAAGGTCGTGTAGAGATCGGTCACGTGGATGATGTCGCCGACGACCTGCCCCGGCTTGATCACCCCGGGCCACCACGCAAATGCCGGTGTTCGCACGCCGCCCTCGGTGAAGTCACCCTTACCGCCGCGATAGAGCATGGGCAGCATGCCCCAGCCCGGCGGTGGGCTGTGGACCATGGGTCCGTTATCGGCCATGGCGATGACGAGCGTGTTCTCGGCGATCCCGAGTTCTTTCAGCTCGGCCATCAGCTGGCCGATGAATGAGTCGAACTTAGGGAACGCCCCCGCGACCTTGAGCCCCGCAACACTCCGCTTGGGCATCTCCGGTGCGAGGAAGTTGAGGAAGTTGGGCCAGTACTGTGCATGGAACGGTTTGCCACTCTCCGCGTTTGTCCGGATGAACTCGGTGATCCGCTTCTCGCACTCGGTATCGAGCTTTTCGTAGCACTCGTTCGAGTTCCCACACCATTCGCGGCCCTGCTCGCCCTTTTTGCCCTCGATGTTCATCACCCATCCTTCGGGGACCAGGCCCGGGCTGTCGAGCCGGTAGGGATCCGGGGGATAGATCTCGGGGTGAAGACCGAGGACGGCATTGGCTGCGCCGCCCATGGGGTCGTAAAGCGAGGTGATCTGGTTCATCGGTGTGAACAAGGCCTCGTCGAACCCCTGGTTGTAAGGGTAGCTCTCCTCGATGTCGCCGAGATGGCCCTTGCCGCAGAAGGCGGTTGCATAGCCCGCTTCGGAGAGCACCTCGGCGATGGTGACCTCTTCAGCACGCAGACCCGAAAACTCGTGCGGCATCCCGACCACACCCATGCCGTGGCGCACCGGATGACGACCTGTCAGGACGGCTGCGCGGGTGGGTGTGCAGGAGGGCTCGGTGTACATCCGGGTGAAGTTGATTCCCTCTTCGGCCATTCGGTTGAGGTTTGGGGTTTCGTAACCGAAGTTCTTCTGCAGCCCCGGGAATCCGACGGCGCCGAAGGCGGTGTCATCCCACAGGATGTAGACGATGTTCGGCGGTTGCCCGTACTTCTCCCGCAGCTCGGCAAGCCTATTGTCGAGCGCTTCATCTTCGGCGGCCCAGCGCTCGCCGTTTTGTATCTCGAGGACGTAGTACTCGGCGTCGTGGACGATGTCCGCTGCTGAGGTTGTCGTCGCCATCGCACACGCGAACACGGCCAAAAGGATCGCGCCCATGGTGATCTGCTTCATTTTCGTTTCCTTTCTAGGACTATTCATTGCAGAGGATTGAGACTTTTGTCATGGCGCGGTCGAATTCGGCATCTGTCTTGGCCGCTGCGAGCTCTGTTTTGGCGGCGACGCACTCGGCGGCCTCTTCCTGGAACTCACCTTCGAGTGCGTCCACGACATCCTGGCTCTGTGGGTCGCAAACCTCCCACGAGACCCGGCGAATGTTGGCGCCCTTGCTGGTCTCCTCGACCACGACACAGTCGTCGAGATGGATCTCGGTCTGATCGGTGACGACCTGGATCGCGGAGTTGCCGGTGTTGACGGTGTAGAGCATCCCCTCCTCGGCGGGTTTGCGCGCGATGAGCCCACCTGCCGTCGCGCCGAGGGCGGTGTTGCGCCGCTTTTTCGAGCTCGATCCACCCGAGGTGGAGGCATAGCCGATGGTCCCGCCGACGAGGGCGCCCTTGAGGGCGTCGTTGTTCTTGAGTTTGACCTTTTCGACCCCGACCACGTAGCCGTGGCTGACCTTGGCCGACTGGCC
>CBESWV010000439.1:0-2308 GCA_965533305.1 uncultured bacterium
CGACCGGTTACTCGTTGAACGTAATCTGGGATATCAACCCGGGTCTCCAATTCAAGTCCGTCACCGCCTACCGGACGACCGACACCGAGAACAACATCGACTTCGATACAACGCCGGCGCCCATCGTGGACTCCTCGCCGATCTACTACGACGACCAGACCACCCAGGAGTTCCAGCTCGTCTTCACCGGCAGCGACAAATGGGACGGCGTCGTCGGGCTCTATTACTTCGACGGGACGGCCGGAGGCGAGGTCAAGGCGACCTTCGTCGGCAGCACCTTCACGACGACCGAAGGCGACGTCGGCACAGAGTCGTACGCCATCTACGCCGACGCCAACATCCACCTCAGCAAGAAGCTGACCCTGAACCTGGGGATTCGGCCGACCCGCGAGACCAAGCACGGCCGGGCTTTCAACGTCCTCAACACCGACGCCAGCTACGAGGACATCCTCCTGGTGTTGGCCGATTTCGACGACGAGGTGACCTTCACCTCGTGGGCGCCCAAGCTCGGTCTCGAGTACCAGTTCAACCCGGATGTCATGGGCTACGTCAAGGTCAACCGCGGCTTCAAGAGCGGCGGCTACAACGTCCGCGCCCAATCCGCCTTCTACCCCGACTCGGCCCTGCCCTTCGACGACGAGGTCATGACAGTCGGCGAACTCGGTATTAAGACCGTGTTGGCCAATCGCAGCCTGATTCTCAACACCGCGGTGTTCTACGGCAAGTATGAAGACATCCAGGTCAGCACTTTCCAGTCGTACGACTCCGACGGTGACGGCGAGGACGATGCCTTCTTCGGGAACTTCCTCAATGCGGGCAACGCGACGATCAAGGGTGTGGAGATCGAGTACAACTGGGCTTCCCGGGGATTCTTCGGACTGTCGGGCTTCGTCGCCTATCTCGACGCAACGCCGGACGAGTTCCTCGATGAGAACGAGGACGGCTTTGTCGATACGCAGGTCATTAGCAATGCTCCGGAATTCACCGGCGCTATCCGCGGCAACTTCGACTTCCAGGTGGGCGGAGGCCTGATCACCGCCAGCGTCGGCTACGCCTACCGTGACGAATCGATGCTGACCAACGAGGGTGGTGCGGACCCGAGGGACCCGACCGGCCAGACGCCGCTCGAGCCGCTGTTTCAGCCTTCCTTCGGTCTTCTGGATGCGTGGATCGCATGGCTGTCGCCCGAGGCCCACTGGCGGATCGGCATCTCGGCCAAGAACCTCACCGACGAGGAATACCTCCTCACCGGCTACAATCTGCCGGTCTTCGGGGTCGTGACGGGATCGTACGGCGCACCGCGGACCATCATCGGAACCGTCGAGTTCCGCTTCTTCTGAGGGTTTGCCCGGGGTGCGCCGACGGCGGCGCACCCCGGTTTTTCAACATTACCACTCGCCCCGCCGGTTTGTCGCCGCGGCGATGACCCGGCCGGGATCGCGGAGGGGGAGTCATGATCGAAACAGGATTGAACGGGAAAGTTGTCATCGTCACCGGTGCGGCCGCCGGGATCGGACGGGGCACGGCGGAGCGCTTTGCCGAAGAAGGCTGCCGGGTCGCCGCGTGGGACGTCTCCGATGACGGCGCCGATGAACTTGTCGCAAAGCTCGGATCACTGGGCGGTGAGGGGTTCTTCCAAAAGGTGAACGTCACCGATGTCACAGAAGTCGAAGCTGCGGTCGCAGCGGTGGTCGAAAAATGGGGTGGTGTCTACGCTCTGGTCAACAACGCCGGGATCGTCCGCGACGCCCAGCTCGTCAAGTACAAGAACGGTGAGGTCCAGTCGACCATGACCGACGCGGCCTGGGATGCCGTCATCGGGGTCAACCTCAAGGGAGTCTTCAACTGCACCCGTGCGGTCACGCCCCACCTCATCGCGGGTGGCGGTGGCGCGGTGCTCAACGCATCTTCGGTGGCGTGCCTCAACGGAAACTTCGGCCAGACCAACTATGTCGCCACCAAAGCCGGTGTCATCGGGATGACCAAGACCTGGGCCCGCGAGCTCGGGAAGTTCGGCATTCGGGTCAACGCCGTGGCGCCGGGATTCGTCGCCACCGAGATCATCAAGGCAATGCCCGAGAGGGTCCTCGAAGGGATGGTCGCGCACACTCCCATGGGCCGGATCGGAGATGTCCGTGACATCGCCAACGCCTATGTCTGGCTCGCCTCCGACGCGGCGAATTGGGTTACGGGGACGACGATTTCCGTTGATGGTGGACTTGTTATTGGGACGTAGCTAATTATGAATTATGAATTATGAATTTTGAATTGCATCACACATCACCGCCACGGGGCATGAGCGTATCGG
>CBESWV010000440.1:0-2279 GCA_965533305.1 uncultured bacterium
TTTGCCGAACTGGGGGCGGAACCGAGCCGCGCGGCAGGCGACACCCGGAAGATCAAGGGTGCGGAGCTCGGCAGTGACGACCTCGGCGTCCGCCCACGGTGCCCCGATGAGGTGAAACGGGCGCGTCGTGCCGCGCCCCTCGGAGAGGTTCGTCGCCTCGATGAGACACATCCCGGGGTAGATCGCCGCCGTTTCGAGGGTCGGCATATTGGGGCTCGGTGGAACCCACGGCAGACCGGTTTCGTCCCACCACGCGCCCCGGGACCAATCGCGGCAAGTGATCACCCCGAGGTCGAGGTTTCCATAGCGCTCACGCTGGAGCAGGAGGGCGATCTCGCCCAGGGTCAGCCCATGCCTGATGGGAGTCGGAATCTGGGACACGAAGGACTCGCAGCCGGGAGTCACTGGCCCGCCTTCACGACGGACACCGCCGATGGGGTTGGGACGATCCAGAACCAGTAGCTCGACTCCATCCGCCTCACAACCGGCCATGACGGCGTCCATGGTGGCGGCGAAAGTGTAATAACGGCTTCCGATGTCCGGCAGATCGACCACCAGAACATCGATGCCACGGAGATCCTCGACCTTCGGTCTCAGGGTCGCAGCCGTGCTGCCATAGAGCGACCGCACCGGAGCGCCGGTCAGGCCATCACGCTCGTCATCCACGGCCTCCATGTCCTGCGCCACTCCATCGAGTCCGTGCTCGGGGGCGAAGATCAGAGTCGGCAGTCCGGTGGCGGACGCCAGTGCGCCCCTCGCAGGTTCGAGATCCCGGGTGACCGCGGCGTGGTTGGCGAGCAACGCCCAACGACGCCCCTCGATCATCGCCGGGTCGGCGGTGAGGATATCCAGACCGGTGGTCACGCAAGTCATACCGCCATCCTATCGCGACTCTCCGAACCGCAGCGTTGATACGCGAGCCTCTCTTCACGCCTCCGACCCTCGCTATCGCTATCCTGCGCGCGGGACGCCCGCACCACAATTGCATTCAACCGATGAACCCGACGCCCGGAAGGGGTTAGGCGATGATCGCAACTCAAAATTCACAATTCACTCGAAAACTTGCAGCCCACTCGCCTTCGGGCTACCATTCCAGCCTCGCGTCCGGTGTCACGGTGCGCTGGCGAGCGCCCGCCGGAGCGAATACCCATTGATCACCCCCTCAGCGACGGTGACGAGGAGAGCGAAGTGACTGACGAATTCCTGAAAATCGCGGGCGATGTCTTCATTACATCTGAAGAGGCCGTTCAGCGGATCGGCCGTGGCGAACAGATCCTCGTGGTCGATGATGAGGACCGCGAGAACGAAGGGGATCTCATCTTCGCCGCCGACGTGGTGACCCCGGAATCCATCAACTTCATGGCGCGGTTCGGACGCGGTCTGATCTGCGTCGCCATGACCGCGGAGCGTTGCGACGAGCTCGAGCTCCCGCTCATGGTCGAAAACAACACCTCGGCGCACGAGACCGCATTCACCGTCAGCGTCGAAGCCACCAAGAACACCACCACAGGCATCTCTGCTCACGATCGCGCCGAAACCGTTCGGGTCCTCGCCGATCCGAAATCGGGGCCTGATGACCTTCGACGGCCGGGCCACATGTTCCCCCTGCGCGCGCGGCGCGGCGGCGTGCTCAAACGAGCCGGCCACACCGAAACCGGCGTCGATCTGGCCCGCATGGCGGGTCTCACTCCGGCCGCCGTGTTGTGCGAGGTCATGGACGACGACGGCCAGATGGCCCGGCTGCCGCGGCTGGCGGAGTTCGCCCGCGAGCACGGACTGGGTCTCACCACCGTGGCCGATCTCATCGCCTACCGGATGAAGAACGAAAAGCTGGTCGAACAGGTGGCGGGTCCCGAGCTGCCCACCGAGTTCGGACCGTTTCGAATCCACGCCTATCGCAATACGGTCAACGGCGAAGAGCACGTGGCGCTGGTCATGGGTGAAATCGACCCCGAAGAGCCGACCCTCGTCCGGGTCCACTCCCAATGTCTCACCGGCGATGTCTTCGGCTCGGCGCGCTGCGATTGCGGCGTCCAGCTCGACGCCGCCCTCGAGCGCATCGCCACAGAAGGCAAAGGGGTGTTGCTCTACCTTCTTCAGGAGGGCCGCGGCATCGGGCTGTTCAACAAGCTTCGCGCCTACGAGCTCCAGGATCACGGAGAGGACACCGTGGAGGCGAATCTCCACCTCGGGTTCAAGGCGGACCCCCGCGACTACGGCACCGGCGCTCAAATTCTCTTCGACCTCGGTGCGCGCCGACTGCGGCTGATGACGAACAA
>CBESWV010000441.1:0-2264 GCA_965533305.1 uncultured bacterium
CATCGCACCATCGCACCATCGCACCATCGCACCATCGCACCATCGCACCATCGCAGCTATCACGGATGTTTCAATAATATGGTGTGATGGATTGTGGGGGTAGGCATCTTGCCTGCCCTTCAGAGATGATCGAGCAGGTCATGCCTCGTACGATAGTCCTCTGACGTTCGAGAACGGGGCCCGTAATTCAAAATTCATAATTCAAAATTCATAATTGATTTTTCAAAATCCAAGCGGTGCCCACTTTCGAGGACGGTGTTCACCGGCGTGCTACATTCAGCGCCCGACACGAATACCGCTTTTGGGGAGAGTCAAAATGATTGATGGAGCGTCGTCATGATCGAGGTCATCGAACACGGGAAAGTCCGCGAATTGAGGCTTGCGCGTCCACCGGCCAACGCCCTGAGTCCGGAGCTTCTCAAGGAACTGTGTTCTCAAGTGTCGGCGGCGCCGTCCGAAGGCGTCCGCGCGCTCGTGCTCTCGGGATCCGAGGGCCTGTTCACCGGTGGCCTCGATGTCCCGCTGCTGCTGACCTTCGATCACGAAGAGATGGTCCGCACCCTCGATCTCTTCTTCGGCGCGATGGAGGCCTTGGCGGAATCCGAGATTCCAGTGGCTGCGGCGATCACCGGTCACAGCCCGGCGGGTGGCGCGGTGCTCGCGATCTTCTGCGACTTCAGGGTGATGGCGGAGGGACCGTATTTCATCGGTCTCAACGAGGTTCGGGTTGGGATCCCCATGCCCACGGGGGTCGCCGACGCGCTCGCCCGAGTGGTGGGCCCCAGGCAGGCTGAAAGACTCTGCCAAACCGGGAGTTTGATGGGACCGCAGGAAGCCCTCGAGATCGGTCTGGTGGATCGCGTGGTCAAGGGTGACCAGGTTGTGGCGGCGGCCGTTGAGTGGTGTCGGCCGCTCACCGAGCTTCCTCCGCATGCCCTCCGGATCACGCGACAGACCGTTCGTCGAAATCTCGTGGAGATCGTCCGGAAATCGAAGTCAGGCGATATCGAGGAGATGGCGCGTGAGTGGTTCCGTCCGGAAGTCCAGGGCCCATTGCACAAGCTCGCAGAGAAGCTTGGAAGCAGGTAGCCTGGACGCCGCCCTGCGGCGTGTTTCCTCGGCGCCGCCGGTGTTACAATCTGCCGGATCGTCAGCACCGGACAATGGAGGAACCCTGTGAAGATCCCGTCTCTCATATTGAAGCAGCTCTACACCTTCGGGAGTCTCGAGAACGAAGGAGGCGGCGTCCGTTTCAGCCTCAAGAATCGTCTCAGCGATTCGGTGCTGACCAAGATCGACGAGATCAGGATCGACGATGAGGTCCTCCCCCTGGGTGACGTTGTCTTCGACCTCGGGAGCGAGGGCGTCGCCACCCCGTCCGAGGTGACGCCGGATCATCCGCTCGAGTTTCCGCTCGCCAAGGTCATGACCGTGCTCTGGAAAGGTGCTGCGCTCGAGATCGGAAAGCACACGATCACCATCGATTTCGAAGCCAACCCGTTCGGGAGGCTCTCGTTCAAGGTCAAAGACTCCATCCGCGAGCACAAGGAGGAGCGGATCACCGTTCCCTATAACAAGGAAGACAATTACTCGGATGAGATCATCCGGACCCGCCGCGAGTTCTTGACGTCGTTTTCCGGTGCGAAACCGGAGCATCTCTTCGCGTCGTCGTTCGACCCGAGACTGACCGACGGCAACATCGAAAACTTCATCGGTGTCGCCCAGGTGCCCATCGGGCTCGCCGGCCCGGTGACGGTCAACGGCGAGTACGCCAAAGGGGATTTCATCATCCCCATGGCCACCACCGAAGGGACTCTGGTCGCGTCATACAACCGCGGCATGAAGGTCCTCAACCTCTCGGGTGGAGTCACCGCCACGGTCTCAGACGATCGGATGCAGCGAGCACCGGTCTTTGTCTTCGACTCGGCTCGCGAGGCCCGCGACTTCCGCGATTGGGTCAACGAGAACATGGACGAGATCCGGCGCGCGGCCGAGGCGACCTCGAGCGTGGCCAAATTACTCGACATCGACATCTTCCTGTCCAACAAGTTTGCCTATCTTCGGTTCAACTACGCCACCGGCGACGCGGCCGGGCAGAACATGGTCGGCCGGGCCACCTTCGCCGCCTGCTCGTGGATGCTCGACAACATCGACACCGTGCGTTCGTTCTTTCTCGAGTCCAACCTCGCCACCGACAAGAAGCACTCGCAGATCAACATCATGCGGACCCGGGGCAAGCGGGTCACCGCCGAGGCGGTGATTCC
>CBESWV010000442.1:0-2249 GCA_965533305.1 uncultured bacterium
TACGACAGCTACCTTTGGAGCACCGGCGAGACCGGTCCGACGATTTTGGTGGATCCCAACAACCCTCGTTTCTATTGGGTCACCGTCACCAGCTCAGGTCCGTGTCAAGAGTCCGCCATCGAGCTCGTCGATCCGCTGTTCTTTTCCGATGGTTTTGAGTCGGGCGGAGTTGGCGGGTGGTCTTCCGCGGTGCCTGTCCCTCTGAAAGTGCGTACGAGCACCGTTCGGGGTTGATTCGCAGGCGAGACGCCCGCGCCACAAAGTGTCGAGTTCAATTGTGGTGCGGGCGTCCCGCCCGCAGGGTGTCGATTTGTAGGACCCCTCGTACACCCGGCCGCGATTGTCGACCCTGGTCGGTGGGGGAGGGTTTGGATCCGCTAAGCTGGCATTGTGCCTGTCGAACGGACCTCCAACGGTAGAAAGACCAGCCAGAAGGTCGGCCTCCTTTTGGGTCCCTTCCTGTTCGCGATAACCCTCCTTCTGGATCTCGACCCCTCCAACCCCACGGTCACCCGCATGGCGGCGGTCGCTGTGCTGATGGCGACCTGGTGGATCACCGATGCCATCCCCCTGGCGGCGACGGCGCTGCTGCCGTTGGTGCTGTATCCGCTTCTCGGAATCATGAAGACCCGGGACTGCGCACCGATCTATGTCAACAGCACGATCTTCCTCTTCATCGGCGGATTCATGATCGCCGTGACCATGGAGAAGTGGATGCTGCACAAGCGAATCGCACTCTGGGTCATCAGGCGGATCGGCGGTGGGCCCGCGCGCATCATCCTCGGTTTCATGATCGCCGCGGCCTTCCTTTCAATGTGGATCTCAAACACCGCCACCGCGATCATGATGGTGCCCATCGCCATGGCCATCATCCTGCAATTGGAGGAGAGATACGGGATCAAGGCCTGCCATTCCTTCACTGTCGCGCTGATGCTCGGGATCGCCTACGCATGCTCTCTGGGCGGCATGGCGACCCTTGTCGGCACACCGCCGAATCTGTCGTTCGCGAGGATCTTCGAAATTACCTTCCCCGGTGCCGAGCCCATCGCATTCGGCCAGTGGTTGGTGATGGCGTTTCCCATCACCTTGATCATGCTGACCACCGTGTGGCTGTTGCTGACGCGGGTGTTCTTCCGGTTCTCGGCTTCCTTCGACGTCGACCACGATGTGGTGAAGCGTGAATACGCGGCGCTCGGCAAGATGAGGTTCGAAGAGCGTGCGGTGTTTGCGGTCTTCGCGGCAACCGCCCTCGGCTGGATCTTCCGAAAGGATCTGGTTCTGGGGATGCTGACCATCCCGGGATGGTCCCGACTGGTGCCGCGGGCGGATCTGATCGACGACGCGACGGTTGCGGTCGCGATGGCGATGATCCTCTTCTTCATCCCGACCCGAAGCCCGAAGGCCGCCAGCCCCATGGTGATGGGTGTCGACGTGTTCGCCAAGATCCCCTGGCACATCGTGCTGCTCTTCGGTGGCGGTTTCGCCCTCGCCCAGGGTTTCAGGCAAACCGGTCTTTCAGAGTTCATCGGAATCCGGTTCGCAGGCCTCGAGGGGGTCCCGCCCTTTGTCATGATCGTCCTGACCTGCGGCGGCCTCACCTTCTTGACCGAGCTGACCTCCAACACCGCAACCACCGAGATGATCCTGCCGATCTTGGCATCGGTTGCGGTGGCCATCAAGGCCAACCCGCTGCTGCTGATGATCCCGGCCACCCTTTCGGCGTCGTGCGCTTTCATGATGCCGGTGGCCACTCCTCCGAACACCATCATCTTCGGCAGCGGCCGCGTCACCATCGCCGAAATGGCCAGAGTGGGCATCTTCATCAACCTCATCGGCGTGCTGGTCATCTCGGTGGTGTTCTATTTTCTCGGCACCGCGGTTCTCGGCATCGACCTGGCCGGTCTACCGGCATGGGCGGTTGCCGGAGGCTGAGGGTTGGGATGAGCCCGATTCTCTAGAATTCGTCGAAGACCATGGCTTCATGCCGGATGACGATTTTCTATCTGCGGCACTTCCCTGAATCCGTCTATTGCAGAGTTGACAGCTGTCGGTGACAATGGTGTCACATGTTCTGCGTCTTTGTTGATCACGCGCCTGATGCCGCGCACTCTGCGCCACGGATGACTCCGACCCCATGAAACACGAGACCGCCATCCCCATCGGTTCGGGAGGAATGGGCGAGGTCTTCAAGGCGTGGGACCCCGATCTCGAGCGCCACATCGCGCTCAAGTATCTCCACCACGACGACC
>CBESWV010000443.1:0-2241 GCA_965533305.1 uncultured bacterium
CGGCGTTCTCGCGGTCCATGGCCATGCGGACCAGCTCTTCGTGCGCGCGGTGCATCGGGTTGCGGGTCTGGAAGGCCACGACCTTTTTCCAGCCGTTCTTTTCGATGAGTTCACGGATCTCCATGGCGGTCCGGAAGGTCTCGGGGAACTCGGCCTGGAAGTACGAGTAGTTGAGGACCTCGATGGGACCGGAGACGAAGGTCTTGCCGACGGTGTTGAAGGCATTGACGCCCGGGTGTTTCATGTCGTCGGTACGGAAGACCTTGTCGGTCATGAAGGCCATCTGCTCGGCGGTGGCGGTCTCCACCTTGTCGACGGTCTGGATGGCGAGGACGGGGTTGCCGTCCACGTTGGGGTCTTTGAGGGCGATCCGCATTCCGGGCTCGATGCCGGCTGCGTCTTCGACCACGTTGACAACCGGAACCGGGAAGAACACGCCGGCCTTGGTGACCATCTTCTCCGATGTCGACATGGCATCGTCGAGATCCATGTAGCCGGTGAGGGGGTTGAAGTAGCCCGAACCGAGCATCACCGCGTTGGCGGCGGCGGCGGAGCAGACCACGATGGATTTGAGGCCGGCGGCCTCGGTTTCGAGGGCGGCGCGCTTGGCGTCGTCGGCCACGTAGAGCGGGTTGAGGGTGTCGGATCCGTGGGGTTTGATCATATCGAAAATCTCCTTGTCTTATTCACTGCCCGTGAAGGGCGGTTGATCTCGGACTGTTTCTACTTTCCTGCGGTCATCCGCTCGTGGGCCATGGCCAGCGTGCGGTAGAGGATGTGTGCGAATTTTGAGTAGGGGAGGGTAAGGAAGAGACAGAGCACCACTCCGAGGTGGATGATGTAGACCGCGAAGCCGACCATGGGGTCGATGGCGATGAAGCGGAAGATCTCGGTGAACACACCGGTGCCGATGACGGCAAGAATCACCCAGAGGAAAAACCGGTCAAAGGCGGTGGTCTGGCCGACGATCTTGTCGCCGGTGTCCAGCCGGTTGATGAAGAGCAGGAGACCGCCGAAGACAAGAGCGATAGCCGAGGCGTTGCCGAGGAGCTTCACCCAGTGGTTGATCGGTACGGGATAGCCGATGTTGTCCAACGGCAGGTACTGAAAGAACCAGGAAAAGGGAACGCTGTTCCCATAGAGGTAGACGACCGCAAATCCCGAGGTGATGGCGGCGCCGAGGAAACCCCACATGACAAAGAAGTGGCCCCATCGACGTTTGACGACACCTCGATCGCAGCTCGAGAACTTTTTGTGGACTGCAATGTCGATGAATACGCCGATGATGGCGCCGATGAAGTTCCCGCTCCTCGCCTGCTTGTCGCCCATCAGCTTCCAGAATTTCATCCCTGATGTGAAGAGGGCGAGGCAAACCCAACCTACAGCGGTGAAGTAGACCGAGTAGATCAGGATGTGGGGAACGTACTGATCGTAGAAGAATTGACCCATCGTCGGTCCAGGGACGAGACTATGGTGCGCCTCGTGCGGTTGCAGGCCGGTGAAGACTCCAAGCAGGACGATCCAGAAGAGGATGGGGCCGAAAACCAGCACCGGCCAGGTCTTCTTGACATTGCCGACCAGGGCTCCCATGGCACTCGGGAACGCCAGCATCTCGACCATCATGGCGCGCAGTGAAGCCATGACATCCCCGGGGGCGACATCGCGTGGGCAGCGGACGTTGCAGTCGTTGCACTGGTGGCAGAGCCAAGGCCCGGGGTCGCCCATGAGGTCGTCGAACATTCCCCATTGGGCGAGGAGGACCTGCTTTCGTGGGAACGGTGCGTCGGCCGGCGCGAGTTCACAGACGCTCGAGCAAGTGGCGCACTGGTAGCACTTGGCCGCGTTCTCGCCCCCGCGTTCGAAGAACTCGGCTCGGAGGTCATTCTGTTGGACGATGGGGATCGATGCCATGCTATTCCCCTTTCCTCAGGCCTGAGATGAGTGGTTCTGGCGGATGAGATGCGTCGATAACTTGATGCTCAGGTGCGTGCGAGAAGCGGAGGCATACCCTGGGGTACGTCGAGCATTTTTGCACGTGCCTCGAGCGCAAGAGATTGATGCAGATCGCCGGTGAGAATTGCTCATCTGAGGCCTAAAAGCCCTTGAGTGGGTTGGGTCCCATCTCGTCGAGCTCGGCGGCGAACTCGTCGAGGACCTTGGGCACCCGGTCGAACTCGTCGTGCGACAGCTCGACCACCTTGATCCGCTCGGGCTCGAGGGCGAGCCTTTCGAGGGTCTCAC
>CBESWV010000444.1:0-2233 GCA_965533305.1 uncultured bacterium
GTCATGCCGGTCTACATCTACACCATCGACCACAAGGCCGAGACCATCGATCGGGTGGTGGCGGCGGTCAAGGCATTCAACAGCGAGCACGGCTCCGACGACCTCAAGTTCCGCCTCGCCACCGGCAACGTCGGAGTCATGGCGGCCACCAACGAGACCGTTTCCGAGGCCCAGTTCCCCATCCTCATGTGGGTCTTCGCCGCCATCATCGTCCTCTGCCTCATCACCTTCCGGTCCATCAAGGCCACCCTGAGCATCGTCATCCCACTGAGCCTGGTGTCCATCCTCGCCTACGCCCTGATGGCCTATCTCGAGATCGGGCTCAAGACCTCGACCCTCCCCGTCGTCGCCCTCGGTGTCGGCATCGGTGTCGACTACGGCATCTACATCTACAGCCGGTTCAAGAGCTTCCTCGGCGAGGGCCTGGACATTCAGGAAGCCTATCTCGAGACCCTCAAGGTCACCGGGGCCGGGGTCGTCTTCACCGGAATCACCCTGGCCATGGGCGTCGCCACCTGGATCTTCGCCCCCATCAAGTTCCAGGCCGACATGGGCATTCTGCTCACCTTCATGTTCTTGGTCAACATGCTCGGCGCCATCATCCTGCTGCCGGCACTCGCGTGTTGGTTCAAGCCCAAGGGGTAGGATCGAATTTTGAATTATGAATTTTGAATTATGAATTACATCGCAAGCTGAGATTCGAACAGGCGGCCTCGGGCCGCCTGTTCTTCTTCCGGGAAACAGCTAAAAAAGACCCGGACCCACCCGATGGATGAGCCCGGGCGTGGCCTGCCATTCGATCACCGGTCGATGCCCGGACAATGCTCCGTCGCCCTTATTCCTACAAGAGGCACTCAGGTTGAGATTTACTCACCCCGGAGTAAAATTCGTTCATGTCATCCAGGTACTCCGTCCGGCGTGAAACCTTCGCTGGATTGGTCTTCGCCACTCTGTGCCTGACTGGCCTCGGTTGCTCTTGGAACGAGCAACCCATCCACGGCGCGGTGGTGGAGTCATGCGAACCCGGGGAGGCGGCCGCAGCCGCCGGCCTCGAACCGGGGGACATCGTGGTCGAGTGGCGACAGGGCCGGGCGAATGGCGACATCCGCTCGGTATTCGACCTCGCCGTGGTCGAGCAGGAACTGGCACCGCACGGCCCCGTCAAGCTGATCGTCAGGCGCGGATCGAACACCCGCCGCGTCGTCATCCCCAACGGCCGTTGGCGGATTCGGAGCCGGCCCACGCTGCGACCGAACGGGCTCGCCGACGCCCAACACGCTCTCGGGTTGGAGACCGACGGCGACTTCGACGGCGCTGCCGAGCAGTGGCGGGTGCTCGCCGAGGCGCTGACTGACGGCGATGAGGCTTCGGCGGCGAGTTGGGCTACCCTCCGAACCGCCGTGGCGCTGGCGAAGGCGGACCGCCGCGACGACGGTCTCACCACGCTCCAGACCGGGGTCGCCCTTGTGACCGATCAGCGACAACGCGCCGTGTACTGGGAGCGGTCCGGGCACGCGTTGCTGGAGACGGGTCAGAATGTTTTGGCCGCGGAAGCCTTCCGCAACGCCATCGCCATACTCGAGGAAGATTTCCCATCGTCGCCCGCTCTGGCGCACGCCCTGCTTCAGCTCTGCCGCACCGACATGCGGGCCTGCGATCAGGAGGCGGATCGCGCACTCGAGGTCTACCAGTCCATCGGAAATAAAATCATCGAGTTCGCCGTCGCGTTGAACTTCCTGGCAACCGTCGATTTTTACCAGTCCAACCTCGAGGCGGCCGAGAACGGCTACCTCCGGGCCTTCGAGGTCACCCACGAGGTAGCGCCGGGGAGCCCGACCGAGCTCAATCTACTCGGAAACTTGGGTCTTGTGGCAATGCGCCGCGGCGACTTCGACACCGCTCGTTCGTATTTCAAGCGTGAACAGACAGCCGCCGAAAGGCTCAGCGTTGAGTGTTATCCGTATGCATTCGCAAGCAACTACCTCGGCCTCCTGGCCAAAAACCTGGGACGCTACGATGAGGCCCAGTTGTACTACGAACAGGCTTTGCGCTCCTTCAAGGCAACCCGACCCGAAGGCGTTGAGGTTGCCGGGGTTCTGACGAATCTCGGCTCCGTCGCCCGGTATCGAGAGAACCTCCGGACAGCCCGCAGCTACCACGAGGAGGCCCTTCGACTTCGTCGCCGCCATGATCCGGAGAGCACCTCCGTCGCCTCGAGCCTGCACAACGTCGG
>CBESWV010000445.1:0-2201 GCA_965533305.1 uncultured bacterium
GCCATCGGCGCCCTCCAGGGCACCCGGGGCGGGATGTTCGAGGATGCCTCGATCAAGTTCAACATCGTCCTCCTCCCCTATCTGGTGGAAGGATGGGACGAGGCCATCTGCCTCGCCCGCAGCCGATGGATGATGGAGATCGCAGCGGAGGGAAGGAAGAAGGGGTTTCACATCCCGGCGATAGGGATCTCCCAGGGGTTTCGTGCCCACGGATCCAAGAACCGGGCGATCCGAACGGTGGCAGATTTCGACGGTCTCAAGATCCGCGTACCCAACGCCCAGGAAGTCTTCCACCGGATGGAGAACGCCCTCGGCGCCAACCCCCAGGGAATCGCGCAATCGGAAACCTACTCCGGTCTGAGGACCGGGGTTGTCGATGGAACCACCGCGCCACCATCCGATCTCTGGGATCGACGCCAGTATGAAGTCCTCGAGTGGGTCACCATCGACACTCACGCCACCGGGCCGGATCCGCTCATGATCAATCTCGCCTGGTATCAACGGCTTCCCGCCGACCTCAGAGTCGTCTTCGACGAGGTCGCGAAGGAGGCTCTCGAACACAGCGACAAGCTCTACTCGGCCAGCGAGGAGAAGATCATCAAAGACCTCGCCGAACACGTCGAGATCATCCGACCGACCCCCGAAGTTCGAGCTGAGATGAGAGAACGCACCCGACCGGTCTACGACTTCTTTGTCGACCGTGGCGATTTCACCTGGGATGACATCAACGCCGCGGTCGCGGCCTCCGAAAGCTGCCGATGAAGAAACTCGAACTCGGTCTGATCAAGCTGCTTGAGATCACCTGCGGCATCTGCTTTGTCGTCATGTTCACCTTGGTCGTCACCCAGGTGGCGCTGCGCTACGGCTTCAACGAGTCCATCGGCGGCGCCAACGAGCTCGCCACCATCCTCTTCGCCTACACCTCGGCTCTCGGCATCGCCATCGGGATCGCCAGGCGCGATCACATGGCGATCTCGTGGTTCACCGGAAGGCTTGGCCCGGAAGCACGGAAGATCATCGATGTCATCGGGCTCGTCCTACTGGCGCTCCTCAACGCGGTGATCTTCTGGTACTCCATCCGGTGGATCGACATCACCGGGGCTCGGATGATTTCGGTCCTCCAGGTGCCCCGTTGGACCGCGCAGATCGCCATCCCCATCGGCACCGGAGCATCGGTGGTCTTCTGTGCGATCAAACTCTGGCTCGGGTTCAAGGGCGACGAACGGCTCGGTGTGCCCTGGATGCAGGATTCCTAGATGGCAATCCTGCTGATCAGCCTCGCGGTCCTGCTCATCCTCGGCATCCCCATCGCCTATTCGATCGGCCTCTCGTCGCTGCTCTTTTTCGCCCTCCACCATCCCGATCTGGTGCAGATCCTGCCGCAAAGGATGTTCGCAGGCTTCAACTCCTACACCCTGATCGCCCTGCCGCTCTTCATCCTCATGGGATTTCTGATGAACGAGGCGGGAATCACGGCGCGGTTGATCAGCTTCTGCCAGCTCTTTGTCGGCCGCTTCCGGGGCGGGCTCGGGCTGGTCAACGTCGGCGCATCCATGATCTTCGGCGGAATCTCCGGCTCCTCGACCTCGGACACGGCATCGGTGGGATCGATCCTGATTCCCGAGATGGAGCGCCGCGGCTACGACCGCAAGTTCGCGGCCGGGATCACCGTCGCCTCCTCGACCATGGGGATGATCATCCCACCCTCGATTCCAGTGGTCCTCTACGCTGTCGTCGCTCAGGAGTCGGTGGGTCAGCTCTTCCTCGGCGGCGCGATCCCGGGTCTGATGATCGGGGTCTTCCAGCTTGTCATGGTCACCATCATGGCCCGCCGTTACGGCTATCCCAAGGAAGACATTCACCCCACCATGGGTGAGATCGCCAAGGAGACCGCGCTGTCGCTCCACGTCTTGATGATGCCGGTGTTGATCGTCGGTATCGTCGTCTTCGGGGTCGCCACCCCGACCGAATCGTCGGCCATCGGCGCGCTCTATGCCGCCGTCATCGGTTTCGCGTTCACGCGAAGGCTCAAAATCCCGGCCCTTTGGCGAGCGGTGAATCAGACCGTGATGATCAGCTCGAAGATCATGGTCATCATCGCGCTGTCTCAGCTCTATATCTATGTCCTCGCCATCGAGCGGATCCCCGAAGCCATGACCGCCTATCTGGTGAGCCTCGATCTCGGTCCGACGGCCTTCATG
>CBESWV010000446.1:0-2171 GCA_965533305.1 uncultured bacterium
TCTTTGTGGATCTTCGTGCTCTTTGTGTTTCAACCTCGCGCGCGGATGCTGTCGATCATCGACGGTCAGCTCAGTCGGCTCGCCTCGGCCAGACGTGGGCCTCGGACATGACCGCCACGCGGTCCTGGACACCCTCTTCACGCCAACGATCGGCGATCTCGTCGAGATCGTCGACGGGCACGAAACCGAGGCGGGTGGCAATCTCGTGATCCAGGGTGGACTTCAGAAAGACCCGATATCTTGCCGTCTTTTCGAGGATGCGCAACAGGGTATGTCCGTACTGAACATAGTGCTCACCGAGGCGATCGAGAATCGACCCCTGCCGGGGGTCGGCGAGAAACGGCTCCATCGCCGGAGATCCGGGCCCGTCTTCGAGTTCGGCGGCGATGACCACTTCAGCGCCGGGTTCGGCGAACCGGCAGGCGGCGTCGAGACCCTTGTGGGCCTGGATCAGGGTCGAGTCCCCCGGTCGGCCGCCCCCGCAGGCCACGATGTGTTGGTACCGCTCGGATGGAAGTTCGTACCACTCGCGGACCCTTTCCACCGCGGATGCGAAGACCTTTCGCCAGGAACCCGCACCGGCCCAGGCGATTCCACCATTCCGGCCGGGAACCAGACAGACGGTGAAATCAGGCGGCCTGAGATCCGCCGCCCTGGCGATCTCCTCCGCCACCGGGTTGCCGTGCAGGACTCCGGGCTCACACCCGGGGTGGCGTTCGAGGCCTCCCTCTGCGCGACGAAGGACCAGCGAGTGGTTCGCCTGGATCTCGTCGTGACCCGCGATCCCGGGGAAGACCATCTTCGGGCCCCCGCCGAAACCGGCGAAATAGTGGTGGCGAACCGCACCAACGGTGATGAGCAGATCGGTTTCCGCGGCCTCTCGGTCGATCTCGAGAGGAATTCCGGGACGAAGCTCACCCACCTCCACCAGATCGGTGGGTTCGCGGCTCGAGTGCTGCCGGAATCCGACTCCGAGGGGCAGCTCACCGAGGAGCGTCGCGACCTCATTTTGAGGCGCCGGCGGGTGGGTTCCGCACGCGACCAGGATGGTGATGCAATCGGCCTTGATGCCGGCGGCGATGCACCGGTTGAGGATCACCGGCAGAACACCGGACAGGCTCGCCCGCCGGGTCGCATCGGGAACCACAATCACCGCCGTCCGGCACTTCGCGGCGAGATCTCGGAGCGCCGAACCATCGATGGGATAGTCGACGGCCCTCGACAGCAATCGCCCGAGATCGCGCGATCCCTGGGGAGCGAGCGGCTGGAGCGGGCGCACCTTGAGTCCCCGAAGATCAAAGGCGACGTGATCCGAACCGTATGGAAGCTTGACGATCACCGAATCACGATACCATCGAGTCATGGCTTCAGAAGAAACCGTGATGCTGAATCCCGACGAACGGCAATCGCTTGTCGGTCTCGCCCGATCGACCATCAGCGCCCGGCTGCAGAACCAAGAACTCACCGGTGATCCGCCGTCGCCGGGTCCCCTCACGGAGATCCGCGGAGCGTTCGTTACCCTCACTCTCGACGGCGCGCTCCGCGGATGCATCGGCCACGTGATCGGCACCGAGCCGCTGTGGCTCTCGGTCCGCTCCAATGCGATCAACGCCGCCTTTCGCGATCCCCGGTTTTCCCCGCTCACAAGTCCGGAATTCGCATCCATCGAGATCGAAATCTCCGCTCTCACCCCGTTGTGGGGGGTCTCGAATCCGGATGAGATCGTCATCGGCCGGGACGGACTCGTCATCGAGCGGGGAATTCACCGCGGCCTGCTCCTGCCCCAGGTGGCGGAACGCTACGGCTGGTCGCCCGATGAGTTTCTCGACCAGACCTGCCGAAAGGCGGGGATGGAACCGGGGTGTTGGAAGAAAGACGATGCCTCGATCTCGGCGTTTTCGGCGGAGGTTTTCGGCGAATCGTAAGTCGTGGATTGGCGAGTCCGCGGTGTCCTGCATGTCGCACGGGCAGGATTGAAACACAAAGGACACAAAGAACCACTAAGGGTCCACGAAGCATCGCATTCCTTGACCCGGCCTCCCTCCGACCCTTCAATCACACTGGGCCTTGCGATGAGTTAAGACCCGACCTTTGTGGCGTCTTAGTGGATCTTCGTGCCCTTAGTGTTTCAACCCGGTGCGCTGATGCTGTCGAGACCGCAGATGCCGTGG
>CBESWV010000447.1:0-2147 GCA_965533305.1 uncultured bacterium
GCGTGGCGCTACTTGGCTCACAACCGGGTCAAGACGGTGGTGCTTGTCGGGTCGATCATGTTGATCGTCTACCTTCCGGTGGCGTTGCGGGTGCTGGTGACGCAATCGGCGACAGAGCTGACCTCGCGGGCGGAGGCAACGCCCCTCCTGGTGGGGGCGAAGGGAAGCCCGCTCGAACTGGCTCTGAACTCGCTCTACTTCTCGGCCGACACGCCCGAGCTGACGACCCACACCGAAGCCACTCGGATCGCCTCGACGGGCTACGCCCAGGCGATCCCGCTCTATGTTCGGTTCAAGGCTCGTTCGCAACCCATCGTTGGGACCACCCTCGACTATTTCGATTTCCGCGAGCTACGTTTTGCCGAAGGCCGCACCATGGCCATGCTCGGCGAGTGCGTCCTCGGTTCCCGCGCCGCCGAGATCCTCGATGCGGGGGTCGGTGGCTCGGTGGTCTCCTCGCCCGAGAGCGTCTTCGACATCGCCGGGGTCTATCCCCTCAAGATGCAGGTTGTCGGCGTGCTCGAGCCGACCTTCACCGCCGACGACGAGGCTGTCTTTGTCGATCTCAAGACCGCGTGGATCGTCCAGGGCCTTGTCCACGGCCACCAGGACATGGCCGCGCCCGAGGCCGCGCCGGGAGTGCTCACCCGCGAGGGCGACACCATCATCGCCAACGCCTCGGTGGTGCAGTACACCGAAATCACCCCCGACAACATCGATTCCTTCCACTTCCACGGCTCGGTGGACGGCTATCCCATCTCGGCGGTCATCGCCGCACCCCACGATCAGAAGTCCGGGACCATCCTCATGGGCCGCTACGAAGCGCCCGACGAGCCCATGCAGATCCTCAAACCCACGACGGTCATCGACGAGCTTCTGAGCACCATCTTCACGGTGCAGAACTTCGTCGTCGCCGGGATGCTGCTGGTCGGCGTCGCCGCGCTGGCCACCGCCTCGCTGGTCTTCATCCTTTCTCTTCGACTGCGCCAGCGCGAGATCGAGACCATGGCCCGGATCGGCGGCTCGAAGATCCGCGTCGCCGGAGTACTTGTGACCGAGATTGCGGTGGTGATCGGGATGAGCATCGTTCTGGCCGGAATTCTCACGCTACTCACCGCACGATTTGCCCCCGCCGTGGTGCGGGTGCTGTTGCTTCAATAATCCAATCAGACAAAGGAGACCGCCATGCGTCTCACCACCACCATCGTCATCTCTCTCCTCTTCAGCCTCGCGGCGTGCGGAGGCAACGCTCCCGAAACTACCGAACCGGTCGCCGACGAGACCCCCAACCGCCTCGTGGTCTTCACCGTCAACTACCCTCTCGCCTATTTCGCAGAGAGGATCGGCGGCGACGAGGTCGAGGTGGTCTTCCCCGCTCCTCCCAACGAGGATCCCGCCTTCTGGTCACCGGATGCCGAATCAATCGCGGCCTACCAGGGAGCGGACCTCATCCTGCTCAACGGCGCCGGCTATGCCAAGTGGGTGGAGCGGGCGACGTTGCCAAACTCCAGGGCAGTGGACACCTCGGCCGGATTCAGCGATCGCCTGATCGAGCTCACCGGCACTCTCACACACAGCCACGGTCCCGAGGGCGACCACGAGCACCAGGGCTGGGCGTTCACCACCTGGCTCGATCCGACCCTGGCCGTCGAGCAGGCGCGAGCGGTCGCCGCCGCGTTGCAGTCCCGTCTCCCCGGCTCCGACACCGCCATCGCCGAACGCCTGACGGCTCTCGAAGCCGATCTGTCGGCCCTCGACGCCCGATTCGCGACCGCAACCGATACGATTGGGGATGAGCCGCTGCTTTTCTCGCACCCCGTGTATCAGTACTTCATCCATCGTTACGGATTGAACGGCCGCGAGATCCACTGGGAGCCCGATGTCCCACCCGACACGAAAATGTGGTCCGAGCTCGGACACATCCTCGACCACAATCCAGCCAAGTGGATGCTCTGGGAAGGCCGGCCTCTCGAGACCACCGTGGCCGCCCTCGAGGAACGCGGAATCGCCAGCGTGGTTTACTCGCCTTGCGCGAATCGACCCGCCGAGGGCGACTGGATGATCGCCATGACGGCCAACGCCGAGGCACTCGAATTCATCGCAGAAGCGTTGCCCACCGATTGACGCAGATGACATCACGCCATCGC
>CBESWV010000448.1:0-2139 GCA_965533305.1 uncultured bacterium
CCAATTGCTCGCCATCGTGCTTTTCGAGCCAGGCGAAGTTGTGGTGATTCTCCACGCCGGCCAGGACCTCGACGCCGAGGGCCGCGGCAAGGTAGGTGTGGATCAACTCGTGATTGGCGGCGGCATAGCGCCCCATGAGTTCCATGGCTCGCCAGTAGTCCTGGCCGGCCTCGCTGTCAAGATCGAGCCAGGCGAGGTGTTGCTGCCGGCGGGGGAGTTCGGGGTGCAGTTGCCGGGCGAGCTCGCTGAAGTGACGGGCCACGAGATTGCCAACCCCGCGGCTGCCGCTGTGGCTGAGCAGGGCGAGATAGCGTCCGGCAGTGAGGCCGAGCTCGGCTGTCGCGAGCTCGAGCACACCGATCTCGACGAAGTGGTTGCCGCTGCCGCTGGTCCCTAGCTGCGACCAGGCCTTGTCCTTGAATCGGTCGGTGACCGCGGTGATGCGCCAGTCCTCGTCCATAACCGGGTGTTCGCGGCGCCGTTTGAAGCTGGCCCCGATCCCAAACCGGGTTTCGGTTTCGATGGCGCCGGCCAGAGGATCGGGTCGACTCTCCAGCAGATCCGGGGACATATCCCAGACCGAGAGCTTCATCCGGCAGGCGATGTCGACCCCGACGGCATACGGGATGACCGCGTTTCGGGTGGCCAGAACACCACCGATGGGAAGCCCATATCCGAGGTGAGCGTCGGGCATGAGCGCACCGCGAACGGCGATGGGCAGCTCGCAGGCGTTCCTCATCTGCTCCACCGACGCGGCATCGATGTCCTCACCCCATTGGCGCCACGGCGCCGGCTTCCGATTCGGCATCTTCTCCACACCCTCCTTGGACAAGTGTAGGTTGATAGTTATGGTTTTTCTGAAACCGAATCTCTATTGTAGACTGGATCCATGAAGGGTAAAACCAACGCCAAGACACATCAGCAGTACATCGCCGAGGTCGAGGACAAGCGCCGCGGAGACATCCAACGCCTCCACGATCTGGTTCTGGAGACGGCGCCGGAGCTCAAACCAACCATGGAGTTCGGAATGCTTGGATATGGCAAGTACGCCTACAAGTATGCCAGCGGCCGGTCCGGCGAGTGGATGAAGATCGGCATCGCCAACAACAAGCAGTACATCTCGCTCTACTGTTGTGCGGCCGATGAGAATGGGTATGTCGCTGAGCAGTACAAGGAACGCCTGCCCAAGGCCAACATCGGCAAGAGCTGCGTTCGGTTCAAACGGCTCTCGGATCTCGACGAGGAGATTCTCAAGGAACTCATCAAGGACTGCGCCAAAGCTGGCTGGGGGATGTAGACGGTCTCCGCACGGACGGAGGCACGAGAAGCCATCGCAGAAACCACCAAGACACCAAGACACTAAGGACGCACCAAGACTTCGTTGACCCGATCGGCCAAAGGCCCGATCGGGTCAACGAACTTTGTGTTTTCTTCGAGTCTTCGTGGTTGCGACGTTGCGATGTTCAGCGTGTTTCGCGTGCTTCCGATTCGACTCGTGCCGACCGGTTCTTCTCGGATATGAGATCCTTACTCCATGTCCACTGAACGTCGCTTCACCGAGGGTCTTCTTTTCACCGACTTTTACCAGCTGACCATGGCCCAACTCTATTTCCGTCACGGGCTGGCCGAGCGGCGGGTCCAGTTCGACTATTTTTTCAGGTCACATCCGCACTATGGTGAGCACTCGGCCGGCTATTCGATCTTCGCCGGTCTCGAGTGGCTGCTCGACTGGATGCGAGAAACCTCCGCAACGTCAGAGGACGTGGCCTATCTTCGGTCCTTGAAGGGTGCGGCCGGCAACCGACTCTTCGATGACGCCTTCCTCGACTGGCTGGCTGAACACGGCACCATGGATGGTCTGACGATTCGTGCCGTCCCCGAGGGCCGGGTGGTTCACCCAAACGTACCGTTGGTCGTGGTAGACGGGCCCCTGGCCATGGCGCAGCTCATCGAAACCCCGGTGCTCAACCACCTCAACTATCAGACGTTGGTGGCGACCAAGGCCTCGCGGATCCGCGAGGCAGCGCAAGGTGCGCCCATTCTCGAGTTCGGCATGCGTCGGGCCCACGAACGAGGAGCCAACGCCGGCACCCGGGCAGCTCTCATCGGCGGCGCCGACTTCAGCTCCAACGTCGGGGT
>CBESWV010000449.1:0-2128 GCA_965533305.1 uncultured bacterium
CCATTGCTAGAACCACTGACCCCCGAGGTTCCGGGGTCGACGGACGCAGGACCTCCAGGAGGGCCCGGGTCGACACCAACATACTGCCGAACATGGCCAGAATATGGGGGATCAGCACCCAGGCAGGGACACTCGCGCGAAAACGCGCCACCACCGGCTCGTCCGTGGGGATGACGAAGTCGCCATCCGTCGTGTCGAGAATCAGCCGGTACTCCACCTTCCCGGCAGGCGGTTGGTGCGGCACGGTTGCCGCCAACCCACCGTCGGCCGATCGACTCATGGTCACCGACGACCACGGTTCCGATGTCGGATATCGCCGCCACTCGATTGATCCGTGTCGGATGCTCTCGGGGACCGCCAGGATGACCGTGAGACCGCCCTCACCACCGTGGGAGCGCGGCAGACGGAAGCGGATTTCTTCTCCCGCCGGGGTCAGCGTCTCGCCCCGTTTCGGGTAGCTTGGGCCGGTCATGCGTTGAAAGATGGCGAGGACCACCGTCAAAACGAAGGCGATGATCCAGAGGGCTACGGAGGTGCTACGTGTACTCACGCTGCAGATTCTACATGGCAATGGCAAAAAGAAGCCCGCTCCGGGAGGGAGCGGGCGAAATCGATCGTGTACTCGAGCTTCGACGGACTACTTCAAGACCGCCTTGACCATCTCCTCGATGACTCCCGGCTCGACCTCTTCAAGCTCATAGCGAACGTTCGCGATGGGTTTGTTGACGGTGATGATCCGCCTGAGATCGATGGGAGTTCCCTCGACGACGACATCGGCGGGGGTGGCGTTGATGGTTTCCTGGAGATCCGAGACCTGTTGGTCGCCATATCCCATGGCCGGCAGGATCGCACCGGCATTGGGAAATTTCTCATAGGTCGCCTTGATGGTGCCGACAGCGTAGGGCTTGGCATCGACGATCTCGGAGGCACCGGCCTGTTTGGCGGCGAACCAACCGGCGCCGTAGGTCATCCCGCCGTGGGTCAAGGTCGGGCCGTCTTCGACCACGAGGGCCCGCTTTCCGGCGATGAGTTCGGGCTCGTCGACGGTGATCACCGAGTTGCATTTGATGGTCGTGGCGTCCGGGTTGACCGTGCGGCAGGTCTCGAAGACCTCTTCCACCTTCACGGGATCCGCGGTGTTCACCTTGTTGACGATGAGGAGATCGGAGATCCGGAGGTTGGTTTCGCCGGGATAGTAACTGAGTTCGTGTCCGGCACGGTGGGGATCGACCAAAGTGATATGGAGATCGGGTTTGTAGAAGGGTGTGTCGTTGTTTCCGCCATCCCAGAGGATGACATCAGCCTCTTTCTCGGCCTCTCGGAGGATCCGCTCGTAGTCGACCCCGGCGTAGACGACAAAACCGTTGTCGATGTGGGGCTCGTACTCCTCGCGCTCTTCGATGGTGCACTGGTGGCGGTCGAGATCCTCGTAGTTCTCGAACCGCTGGCATGCCTGTTTGGCGAGATCGCCGTAGGGCATGGGGTGGCGGATCGCGACAACCCGCTTCCCGAGATTCTTGAGCATCCGCGAGACATAGCGGGTGGTCTGCGATTTGCCGACGCCCGTGCGGACCGCGGTGATGGCGATCAAGGGCTTGGTCGACTCGACCATGGTCCGCGTCGCCGAGCAGACGCCGAAGTGGGGGCCCCAACCGATGACTTCGCTCGCCTTGTTCATGACATAGCTGTGCGGCACATCGGAGTACGAGAACCACACCTCGTCAACCTCATGTTCGCGGATGATCTTCTCGAGATCCGCCTCGGGGAGAATCGGGATGCCCTCGGGATAGAGCGAACCCGCGATCTCCACCGGGTAGACGCGGTTCTCGATGTCAGGGATCTGCGTCGCCGTGAAGGCGACGACGTCATACTTCTCGTTGTCTCTGAAAAGACAGTTGAAATTGTGAAAATCGCGACCGGCAGCGCCCATGATGACGACCTTGGTTCTGTCCATGGATTGTCCTCCTTGGATACTCACGCCGACGTTTGGTCCAAAGGTGTCGGCGACCGCCGGGTGAAAAGCTGAACCGGCGGGCGAACGCATGATACCACCACGACAGTTCAAACCGAATGGGTCAGCCGACTAGGGGGAAATTATGAATTATGAGTTATGAATTATGAATTTCAT
>CBESWV010000450.1:0-2123 GCA_965533305.1 uncultured bacterium
CTCGACAGCGTCGCTGTGGCCTATGACGAACTCGGCGTCCAACTCAACGTTCGGGTTTTGGGAGAGACCCTGGCCTCCGAAGAAATCGCACATCAGATCCGAACGCTGACCCGCAATCACTTCAATGCACCAGTGCGAGTCCGCCTCATCACCGAGGTGCAGGCGGAGATCGAGCCGGGGTAGGCGGCTACCGGATGGCGACCTTGGTCATCCTCCGCCGGCCGCCGATTGCGGCAATCATGGATGGTCGAAAGGACGATCCGAATATGAATGATGGGCAGAGGCCGAGGTCGACGTTTTGCGTGACCGGGACAGAGAGAATGTCCAATCGTGGTTCGGCGATGGCTGTCGCGGTGGTGCTCATCATTGGAGCTGCCGTCGGTGCTGGCGCTCAAAGTGCCCCCGTCACCGGCTCTGATTTCAGCTATCTCGGCGCCTTCAGGCTCGAATGCTCTGGTGATTGGTGTTCGTACAACCTCACCGATCTCGCCGTGGCGCCGGACGGTTCGCTCTGGGTCACCGATCACGTCTATGACTTCGCGGTCCGGCGAGTCGCGATCCCGCCTGCTCCCCTGCCGTCGCAGGTGTATGGCGATCTTCCCGAGGCTCCGACCCTCCAGGGCCCGCTCGCGACCGCCGGCTGTCCGGGGGACTACACCGATCTCTCCGGGGTCGAGGCCATCGGCGTCGAAGCGGCCACGACCTGCCGAGACTGGTACAACGTCACGGGGGAGTACACGCCGGTCTTTCGTCGTCGACCGACTGCGGTGCTGGAGGAGATCGGGCCCCGGGTGGATCCCTTCCACCCCAACAAGTTCGGCGCCTATCTCTTCACCCTGCCGGCCTACTGGGTAGATGATCAGTCTCTTGGGACCAAAACCCTGGTGACCGGGTTCTCGCGCGAGGCCGGCGCCAACGGCGGTTCCCAGGGACCAGCGCTCTTTGCTTTCGACCCGGACAACCCCGTCGATGCCGTTGATCTGCTCTACTACCGCGAGATCTATCCTGGCTGTCCCTATCAGGATGACTGCGACTTCCCGGGCTACGAATCGGCGGATTCGTGGATGGGCGCCGATTGGGTGAGGTCAGCCGCGGGTGACGCCATCCTCATTTCCGGGGTCAAGGCCGGTTCGACCTGTTACGGCCTGGGGAGCGCGTGCGGAGATCCCTGCCGCGCTTCCCAGGGCTATCACGGCTATCCCTACACCCCGCAGATTCTCTTCTATGACCCGGCCGATCTCGAGGCGCGGCTGTTGGGAACCGTCCAACCGTACGAAGTCCTGCCCTATGCCGAATGGGTGCCCGCCGAATTTTGGTCGCAGGAGTGTCCCGATGTCGGCGGGCTCGCCTTCGATGACGATCTCAGTAGGCTCTATGTCGCGGAGCGGCTGGCCGGCCCGTTCGGTGAGGGGATCATCCACGTGTATCAGCTCGAAGCCGTGGGGGCCGTCTTTGCCGACGGTTTCGAAAGCGGGGACACCGGCGCCTGGTCGGGGACCGAGGACGGCCGAGGATGGGAGGAGCCGCCCTCGCCGGTGGAGCACGACCAGTGAATGTGTCCTCGAACTCGCTCGATATTCGGCAGAGGAATCCAGCGGTCACTGCCGGTGTTGCCATACCGGGAGGCGTCATGACCTACGAGTTCTACAATGTTGCGCATGTCATAGGGGTGCTCTTTCTCTTCTCGGCCTTGGGCGCCCTCGCGGCGACGGCCGGATCGACCAGCGCACCGCTGCGAAAACTGGCATCGATTGCCCACGGCGTCGCCCTGGCGCTGATTTTTGTCGCCGGTTTCGGTCTGCTTGCCCGGCTCGGTCACTTCGGCGCCATCCCCACCTGGGCCTATCTCAAGATGGCTCTGTGGGCTCTGCTGGGCCTGGCCGTGGTGCCGCTCAAACGCAAACCCGAGTGGGCGCCCATCCTCTGGCTGCTGATGCCGGTCATCGGCGGATTCGCGGTCTGGCTCGCCGTTTTCCAACCCTTCTGACCACCCTCACACCCCGGTGAAAAACCAGCGGCGACCGTGTATCATGACCACCGCTTCAGCCGCCTTCCGACGGCTTGCATAAACCTAAGTTGAGCGGTTCTGCCGGATGAGATGTGCCAACTCCTTGATGCTCTGG
>CBESWV010000451.1:0-2121 GCA_965533305.1 uncultured bacterium
CACACCGCTCAACCGCTGGAACGACCGTTCAGCCGCCCCGGACACCACTCAGCCGCCGAAACGACCGGACACCCTCAGTCGACGCGCGCGGCCTTCAGCTCCCGGCCTCCCTGGTACAGCACCAGCTCCCCGGCGCGGCCGTCGTCACCGGGCACGAACTCGATCTCGGCCTCGACCTCGGTGATGAAATAGCGGGTCATCGAGGCGGGGTGAAGCTCGACGATCTCCTGGCCTGTGGCCTGGGACATCAGCCTGTCGCCCTCACGGGTGACGACGAGGTTGAAGCCCGGTTGCAGCTCGTAAGTGCCCGCCCACAGGTCATAGAGCTCCGGTGAGACCTCAGCCACGGGCCGGTCGTCTGCTGTCTGCACGACGTCGCTGGTGCGCTCTGCCGCCTCGGGTTCCTCGGCGCCGTCCTGGTACATGACCATGCGTGTCACCCGACCTTCGGCGTCGCGTTCGAAGGTGAAGTGAGAGAGGCTGCGCTTGTAGAAGAAGGCGTCCTTGGCGTGGGCGAGAGCCGGCATCCGCACGCTTCCGGTTCGCTGGGTGTAGAGTCGGTCATCTTCCACGGTGACGCTGCGCGATTGGGTCTCACTGATCGTGTACACACCAACGTACTCGTCAAGGGTCCCCCCTTCGAGGTCGATCGCTGTGCGGGTGGGGAGAGGGTTGCCCGCGGCCTTCGCCGCCATCTGGCGAACGACGTAGTTCGGCCCGGTCTGGTTGTCCGGATTGTTGCACAGCAAGGCGACGTAGATCTTGGCCTCGGGCATCCACAGGGCGTAGGTCGAGAAGCCGTGGATGCCGCCGCCGTGATCGATGACGGGCGTGCCGTTGATTTCACGCACCGAGAGGCCGTAGCCATAGCCGGTGCCCTCGCCGTCGTTCAGCGTGAACTCGGTCGTCATACGCGCCACCGACTCCTCGGTGAGCAGCTCTCCGCCAAAGAGGCCGGCGTTCCACCGCGCCAGGTCGCCGACGGTTGAGAGCAGTGAACCGGCGGCGTGGGGCTGGGTCATGCTCAGGAAGGGCGCGTTGGTGTAGCCGTCCTCGATGGCTTGATAACCGCCGGCACGGCCTGGAATGAGCTGCGATCCCCCATAGTGGCTGTTGTTCATGCCCAGGGGCTCGAAGATGTTGTGCTTGACGAAGTCGGCGTACGACTGGCCCGACACCTTTTCGATGATGGCGCCGAGCACCACGTACCCAGAATTGCTGTAGCTCCACTGTTCACCGGGGCTGAAGTCCATCTCAAGGTCGTCAAACACATCGACGAGCTCTTCGGTCGACAGATCGGCTCGGATCTCGTTGCCCACCATGTAGCCGGGGATCGAGGTGTAGCTGAAAATGCCCGAGGTATGGGTCAGGAGGTGTTCGATGGTGATCTCGTACCCGTTGGTGGGATAGTCGGGCAGGTATTTGGTGATCGGGTCACCTACCGCCAGTTTCCCCTGCTGCTCGAGCAACATGATTGCAGCGGCGGTGAACTGTTTTGTGATCGAGCCGAGGCGGAAGACGTGATCCGGTGTCAGGGGAACCCCGAGTTCGAGATCGGCCATGCCGCGTGCTCCCTGGAACAGCACCTCGCCGTCCTTGACCACGATAGCGGTCGCCCCGGGGCCATCGGCTGGGTAGGCCGCGTTCAGGTAGTCAGAGTATGTGTCACCGTCCGCCGACACGGCTGACGCGGTGACCACGAGTAGGAGCAAAAAGCATCGCAGAAACGTCTTCTTCATGGAGAATCTCCTTCCGGGCTCCCCGAAGTCTACGCATTCACCCTCGGGAGGTTCTGCTGATATCGAGCTTCAGCCCCGACAGTTCGAAGTGACGAACGCCGGGATCTCTTGCCAGCAACGTTCGGGCATAGTCTGAAGAAGGAGGTGGGGACCGGGGATCGTCACCATCGTGGTTTCGGAAACCGTGCCAGATGGGATGAGTAGGCCGGTCTCCTAAAACGGCGTAGCACTATGCTCGCCAAATCTAAAGCGGGCTCGAGGCCCAAGATAAAGGAGACCAGCATGGAGTATTGTGGCATCGACCTACACGCTGAGTACAGTCAGATCTGCATCCTTAACGAAGACGGTGAGGTAATGGAGACCTCGAGGGTGCGTACCTCGC
>CBESWV010000452.1:0-2117 GCA_965533305.1 uncultured bacterium
TCGGCCTCGCGTTCCCTCTGTACCACTCATTCTCACCCGATCCGATCCCCACATTTCGGGCGATCGATGAATTCGAAATCGTAAGTGAACTCACAACGGGAGCGGCCCTGGATCGAGACGCGTTCGAGCTGCGTTGGACCTCGACCGGGGAGGAGTCACTCTATGAGATCGTGATCACCGATTCAGGTCTCGCGGTCCTCGACCGAGCATCGTTTCTCGAGGAACCCAGCTACCTGGTTTCCTCGGCGATGCTCGCCGGCCTCGAAAACGGCGAGGAGGTGTGGTGGAAAATCAATGCCACCCGACCCGACGGAACTCGCGTCTCGTCGCCGACTTTTGTCACCATGGTGAGATGATCAGCGCCAACCCACGCCGCGGGAACGCAGTGCTGTCGATGATCGTCTTGTGCCTGCTCACCGCGCCCTTCGGATCGGTCGAGGCTGTGGAGATCAACTCGGTCGACGACTGCCGAGAATTGGTGAGACAGCACCCCGAAACTATCGAAGCCTACCGAAGCTATTGGGTCTTGGCCCGACAACACGACCAGTGGGAGCAGGCCATCGATGGTCTCGAGGCGCTTCTGGTCGATGATCCGGGTCAGCCGAGGGCGCTCCTCTATCTGGGAATGATCGAGACCGACCGCGGCGAGCAGCGCGCCGAGGCTCTCCTGACGCAGGCGGCGGAGGCCTTCGCCGCTGAAGGCGAACCGACCGGCGAGGTCTACTCACGACTCGGGCTCGCCCACTGGCTCGATCTCCGGATGAGGGTGGATGAGTCAAAACGCCAACGAGAACTCGCGCTCGAGGCGGCGGAGGGATCCGACGACCCTCTCCTCGCGGGACGGGTTCAACTCGCCCGTGGGTGGAAGGCGGTCCGGGACCACGACTTCGCCACCGCGCGCTTGCTCTTCCTCGAGGTCGAGGAGATTGCGTTCCCCGACGGCCCCTTTGATGTTCGGATCAGTGCCGTCGACGGCCTCGGCTACACTGCCTGGGCCACAGGGCGCTACCGCTCCGCAATGGCCCAGTATCGGCGTCAGGCAGCTCTCAACGCCGCAGGTGGTGACATTCATCAGGAAAAGGGTGCGTTGTACAACGCCGCGCTCATGGCGGGTCACCTCGCCAAGACACCCGCCGATCTCGCTCGCGTCGAGGCCGCCGCGAGCGAGGCCCTCGAAGCCACCCTGCGCTCGGGAGACCGAGAGCTCGAGGCGAGAATCCGACTCATCCTGGCGGAGCCGCACGATGGGTCCCCGAAGCGCCGAGGCGAAGCGTCGAAGGCCCTGGCGGCAGCGCAAGCTGCGGTGATTCCCGAGCTCGAGATGCAGGCGATCCGGGCTCTCGCGGTGCACGACCTCGAAGCTGGACGGGACGCGGCCGATGCAATCGGACGCATCCGAGGAGCGGTCAGCCAGGCGCAATCGACCGGGAGCCTCCATCAGGAGATCGTCGGACGGCTTGTTCTCGCGGGCGCGCTGTGGTCCCAGGGTGCGGGTCAGGAATGGATGCCGGAATCACGTGCCGCCCTCGACCTCGTCGACCGCCTGAGGACCCTGCAGACCGCCGATGAGGAGCGCGCGCGAATTGCGTCGACCTGGTCGCACGCCTTTTACCAGCCCATCGGCCGGTTGCTCGAAACCGGTGACATCGAGGACCGCGAGTCGGCTCTCGAGCTCATGGAAAGACTCCGGAGCCACAGTCTGGTCGATCTCCTTGAAGCGGCCGGCGCCCGGGCTCCCGAGTCTTCCGACAGCCCGACCCTTTCGGTGACGGCCGTCCAGGCCGCTCTCGCGGATGACGAAGTGCTGGTCTCGTATCAGCTTGCGGATCGATTCGACATCCGAGGCAGACCGCAGGGCGGGGCGTGGATCATCGTCATCACGCCTCGGGACTTCACTGCCCATCCACTCCCGGATCTCCGCGATATCGAGGCTGCGGTCGATGTCTATCTCGGTCTCGTCCGTCAGGGAAACCCTCGAGAGCCGGGGGCCGCTCACCGCCTGTACACGATGCTGGTCGCTCCGGTTTTTGGCGGTTCCACCAAACCGATCGGCTCTCTGGTGGTGGTGCCGGACGGAATCCTCGCGGGGCTGCCCTTTGCCGCGCTGCTCCCCAAAC
>CBESWV010000453.1:0-2115 GCA_965533305.1 uncultured bacterium
CGGGCACTCACTTGTGATGTTTCTTCGGAAATGACGCTGTGGACGTCCGGCTTCGCTCTCGGCTACGCCGTGGCATTTTTAATGCCCTCAGCCGACGGCTAAGGGCATTAAAACTGGTGGGCCGCCTCGGGCTTGAACCGAGGACCACCTGATTAAAAGTCAGATGCTCTACCAACTGAGCTAACGGCCCACTCGGGGATGAACAAGGTAATACCCATCGCGCCCGGGGTCAAGATATTCGACTCGCAATCAGCCGATGATTGTTCGCAGCCTCCCGGTCAGGAGGGTGTTGCCGCGAACCATGGTTTCTTCTCTCCGCGGTCCGTTGGAGACGATGGCGATGGGCACGCCGATCTTCTCTTCGAGATAGCACAGATAATCGAGGGCCTCCTTCGGGAGATCGGCCTCGTTGGTGACTCCTTCGGTGGGCGCGGTCCACGCCGGCCGGGTTTCGTACAACGGCTCGATGGTCTCGGCAATCTCGGCGTCGGCCGGGAAGGTGTCGATGATGGTTCCATCGGGCAGGCGATACGAGGTCGCGACCTTGATTTCGTCGACGCCGTCGAGGATGTCGAGCTTGGTGAGGGCGACGGCATCGATCCCGGACACCTCGACCGCAAAGCGGGCGGCGACGGCGTCAAACCAACCGCAGCGTCGCGGCCGGCCGGTGGTGGTGCCGAACTCGGCGCCACGTTCGCGGATTCCCTCCCCGATCGAGTCGTCGAGCTCAGTGGGAAACGGTCCGCTGCCGACCCTTGTGGCGTAGGCCTTCATCACACCGATGACAGGTCCCAGGAGTTTGGGACTGATGCCGCACGATGCCGCGGCAAAGCCGGGCAGGCACGACGAGGAGGTGACATAGGGGTAGGTTCCCCATGCGAGATCGAGCAGGACCCCCTGGGCGCCTTCAAAAAGCACCGCCTCGTCGGCGGCCTCGTGGCCGCGGAGCGCCGGTCCCACCTCGGCGACCATGGGCCCGAGCCGACAGGCCTTCTCCTCGAGTTCGACCATCGCGGCCTCGAGATCAACGGGCTCGGCCTTGTAGAGAGTCTCCAGTTCGTAGTTGTGCTGTTCCATGAGAGCCATGGCGCGTTGGCGACGCTTCGCGGGTTCATCGGCGAGGACGTGGCCGCGCAGGGCGCGCCGCTGGGCGAGATCCTGGTATGCGGGCCCGATGCCTCGGCCGGTGGTGCCAATCTTGTTCGCGCCACGCATCCCCTCGCGGGCGGCATCGAGGGCTCGGTGGGTCGGGAGAATCAGGGTTGCCCGAAGCGACACGATGATCCGACCGTCGATGTCGACACCCTCGGTTTCGAGCTTGTCCATCTCCGCCACCAGACCGGTGGGATCGATCACCATCCCCGAACCGAGATAGCACTTGACGCCCGGATGGATGATGCCCGAGGGCACCAGGTGCAGGGCGAAATGCCGATCTGCGTAGCGCACGGTGTGGCCGGCGTTGTTGCCACCGTTGTAGCGAACGACGGCTGAAAAACCGCCTGAGAGCAGGTCAACGACCTTTCCCTTGCCTTCGTCACCCCACTGACCACCGATGATCATCAGAGAATCCTGACTCATGCAGCCTCCGGCCGCGAATCATACCGTTTTTCGGGGCAAGCTCCAAGCGAGTGAACAACTATCGCAGGGACGCGGGGTGCGCCAGGCATCTCAGCGCAACCCAGTGATGGGCACAAAATGGGAGGCGGGTTCGCAGTGGACGGTGTGGAATCAGGCCCCTCCGATGACAGGGGGGAGTTGGCCGAACGACATGGCCGGATTGAAACACAAAGGACACAAAGAACCACGAAGGGTCCACGAAGCATCGCATTTCTTGACCCGGGCTCCCTCCGACCTTGAAGGCACACTGGGTCTTGCGATGAGTCAGAAACCGATTTTTGTGGATCTTCGTGTTCTTCGTGTTTCAAAAAAATCACCGTTGCCGTCCTCCGGATCGAGGAGCCGAATGGCTGCGATCGCCTCCTCGATCCGAAGTCTCATTGGCGGTGATACCGGCCGATAGGTTCTGCTGCGCCTTTGCGGTCTTCTCTTTTCGCTATGGCTCGAGGAGAACCTTGCCGAAGTTCTTCCGCTCCTGAATGTAACGATGGGCAGCGC
>CBESWV010000454.1:0-2101 GCA_965533305.1 uncultured bacterium
CGGATCCTGCTGGCGTTGGCTGAAGCCGATGGCAATCGGAGGGTGTGGCGGGTGGATCTCGAGAGCCTCACAGGAAAGAGATCCGAGAACAAGGGGTGACGATTCCCACCCTGGACCAGACCAGCTATCACCGGGCGCTCGGTGAGCTCGCCGGTCGGGACCGCGACCTGGGCCGCATCCTTCAGAGCCTCGGGCCGCCACCCATATGGGACCGCGAACCCGGGTTTCCGACGCTGGTCCACATCATCCTCGAACAACAGGTCTCGCTGGCTTCAGCGCGGGCCTGCTTTGACAAGCTGCTCAAGACGGTCGAGAGGCTGACACCCGAGAGTCTGCTCACGCTCGATGACGGGGTGCTCAAAGAGGCCGGATTCAGTCGCCAGAAGACCTCGTACGCCAGAATTCTGGCCAAGGAGGTCCGAACCGGCAGGCTCGACCTCGTTGGCCTCGCGAATCTCCCCGACGACGAGGCACGTGAGCAACTGATGCGCCTCAAGGGTATCGGGCGGTGGACAGCGGACATCTACCTCTTGATGGCCCTCGGCCGACCCGATGTCTGGCCGGTGGGGGATCTCGCGCTGGTGATCGCGGCGCAGCGGGTCAAGGGGCTCGAGGCAAGGCCGAATCCCGAGGAGTTCCGGGATCTCGGGGAGGCATGGAGGCCATGGCGTTCGGTGGCCGCGCGGCTGCTGTGGCATCACTATCTCTCGGCGGGGAAGTAAGGGCGGCCTTACCCGCGTCCGCGTCCGCGCCATGACCTCACGCCTCTCGAGCCTTCAAGGAATCAGCCAACAGCAACTCCGGTTTCCTAGAACGAGGGAGAACCATGAGCACACCCGACCGGGGCGCACCCATCACCGTGATCGGTGTTCCCACCGATGTGAATTCGTCGTTCCTGGCGGGGGCCGCCCTCGCGCCGAACCATATTCGCGGGGCTCTGCACAGTCCCTCAACGAATTTGTGGACCGAGAACGAAATCGATCTCGGCGCCCACTCCGGGTGGGAGGATCTGGGCGATCTCGATGTGGACGACACCGAGATCGGCGAGTCCATCGACCAAGGCATCTCGCGTCTGATCGAAACCGGCGGTCGCGTCGTCGCCCTCGGCGGCGATCACGCCATCACCTACCCCATCGTGCGGGCGACCGCCCGAAGACACGAGAACCTGACGATCCTCCACCTCGATGCCCATGCGGATCTCTATGACGAGTTCGAGGGCAACCGCGAGTCCAACGCGTGCCCGTTTGCCAGGATCATGGAGGACGGACTCGCCGGTCGCGTGGTCCAGATCGGCATCCGGACGTTGAACTCCCACCAGCGCCGACAGGCCGACCGATTCGGCGTCGAAGTCCACGGTGCCCGCCTCGTGCCGTCCATCGCCGGGTTGGGGCTCCAGGCGCCACTCTATCTTTCGCTTGATCTCGATGTTCTCGACCCGTCGTGTGCGCCCGGGGTGGCACATCCGGAACCGGGAGGGCTCACCACCCGCGAGGTCATTTCCATCATCCAGGATCTCCCGTGCCCCTTGATCGGCGCCGACATCGTTGAACTCAATCCCACTCGCGATTTCAACGGACTCACGGCGATGGTGGCGGCCAAGCTCATGAAGGAGATCCTGGCAAACATGATCGGGTCACAGTAGGCGATGACCCACCAAGGAGGCAGGAATGATCGGATACGTCACGCTTGGAACCAATGATCTGGAGCGCGCGACGGCTTTCTACGACGAATTGATGGCGCTCATCGGAGCAGGCCGATTCATGGAGGAGGAGACTTTCGTCGCATGGGGAACAGCACCCGAGGCGCCCGGTCTCTCGGTGACCAAACCCTACGACGGTCAACCCGCCACGATCGGCAATGGGATGATGGTCGCCCTCGCCGCCAAGAACACGGATCAGGTGGACACCCTGCATGCCAAGGCGATGGAACTCGGCGGCACCGACGAGGGGGCTCCGGGACCGAGGGGCGACAGCGGCTTCTACGCCGCCTATTTCCGCGATCTCGACGGCAACAAACTGAGCGCATTCTGTATGACAACGAAATAGCACTAGGAGCGTGTAGTGGATAGATGGTGGATGGATTTCGGAGGGTCGTTTGAGGC
>CBESWV010000455.1:0-2099 GCA_965533305.1 uncultured bacterium
TGGGCCAAGAATTCGCCCCAAAATGGGCCAAACGACGCCCGAAAGGCGCCGTCGATTCTATGCGCTGCACTCTCCTAACCCAGCAGATCCACGATCTGCCGAACCGCGATGGCGGCGAAGAGCCCCAACGCCGCGATCATGGCGGCCAGACTGAGCTTGCCAGTGCGGAGCCCGCCCATGAGCGTGCTTCTGGTGGTCAGCCAGAGCAGACTTGCGGCGAGGAAGGGCATGAAGAGTCCACCGGTCAGGGTGTAGAGCTTGATGATCCAGACCGGGCGGTCGAGGACCAGGAGCAGCATGGGGGGAAACGCGAGGAAGAGGAGATATCCGCGGTAGGTCCAGGTGGTCTCATCGACCTTTCCGGTTCGTTTTTGCAGCACCTGGATGAAGTCGGCAAAAAGATAGGGGACCCCCTGCCAGACCCCGAGAGTGCTGGTGAAAACCGCCGCCCACAGCCCGATGAGAAAGGTGGCGCGGGCGATCTCGGCGATGGTCTCGCCAAAACGCCCGCTCGCACCCTCTTCGAGAGCGTCGGCGCAGGCCACGAGACCCTGGCTGCCCGCCGGCATCCCGCCGAGTCCGACAAGTGCGGTCGCGGCGAGGACGAGCATGGCCGCACCGAAGATCGCGGTCAGGAGGTATCCGATGCCGAGATCGCGTCGGACCGTCGTGATCCACGATCTCCCATTCCAGCCCTTTTGGCGGATCCAATATCCGTACGAAAGCATGGTCACGCTCCCGCCGACGCCGCCCATGAGGCTGAGGACCGCGGTCGCGGAACCGGGGGGAAGCTTGGGAATCAGGAGTCCCCGGAGGACTCGGGCGAGATCCGGTCCGACGAGAACGACGCTGGCCAACAAGGTGAGGACCATCAGCGCGATGAGTGCTTTCATGGTGGCTTCAAAACGATCGTAGCGACCGAACCACACCAGAATCAGCGCGGCGATGGAGTGCAGAACGCCCCATATTCCGATGCCGATGGAGGGAACGAGAGCGTGGGCCGCGACTCCGCAGGCACTCATGAGACCACCGGCGACGATCAAGCTCCAGACGACGAGATAGATCAGGAATCCGATTTGGAAGACTATCCCGATATGCGCGCCCCATCCCTCGATCAAGGTGGTGCCGGTTGCGAGCTGCCATCGGGCCACTCCCTCGTTGAGGGCGAATTTGAGCAGGGCTCCGAGCACGATGACCCAGAGGAGAGTCTCCCGAAATTCGGCGCCGGCGAGCATGGCGGCGAGAAGGTCGCCGGCGCCGACCCCGGTCGCGGCGACGGCCAGACCCGGTCCGATGAGCAGGAGCCAGCGGCCGGCGGCTCCCCGTTCGGCCTTCTCGGGCTCAGTCAATGACATCGCTGACTTCGGTCCAGGAGGCATCCCCTCGGCGGCGGACGTTAGCGGTTCGTTCCAGGAGACGCCGCTGAACGAGTTCGCCGAGTTGTCGGCGGGTGAAGGGGCCGTCGATGCTGGCCGCGATGACCGCAAACCAGATCGCGGGATCTCCGGGATCTGCTGCGGTGTCGACCAACGGCAGGTTCGAGACCGAGGCGGTCCGCGTCGACGCGACCGGTGCCCGGCGGCGTCTGTGAACCACCAGCGCCACCGCCACGGCGAGGATTGTGGCTATGGCGAGCACCGGGACCGGGGAGAAACCGCGATCTTCGGGCGTCGATCGGCCACTGGACGAGCCGAGGGCGGAACCGAGCCGGTGCATGACCGAACCGGCGTCACCGGCGGTGATCCGTTCACCATCGGGACCATAGAGAATCATGTACGGGATCGAGGACATGCGGTACTGACGACTCACCTGGCTGTCCCAGTTGATGATGTCGACCTTGCGGACGGCGAGATGGTCGGCATGGCGCCCGGCGAGTTCGCGAATCTGTGGCTCGAGGGCGCGGCACGGTCCGCACCAGTCGGCATAGAAATCAAAAAGAACGTATTTCCCTGGGACCAGATGTTCCTCGATATCGACCTCGCGTCCGTGGGTGATGGTCTGGATATCAGCAGCGCCCGCCGAAACCACGGGAGCGAGAAGCAGAAGAAAGAGAAAAGCGGAGGAGAGACGAGGCTTGGTCACATCCAGAGCTTAGCAAA
>CBESWV010000456.1:0-2090 GCA_965533305.1 uncultured bacterium
GCGTCCCTGTCCACAGGTGCTCAACGGCGCCGGCGGTGGCGAGGTCGGCCTCGAAGACCAGAACGAAATCTCCGGGCTGCGGCGAAACCCCCTCGGCGATCCACCACGAGTAGTTCAGTGGGTTCGCCGCGCTGATGGTGCCCCTGAGGACAAAGGGCTCGGTGCCCGGATCGAGCATGCTCCCTGGACCGGGCGACGTGATCTGTACCACTGGAGCGGTGTTGTCAATCGAGAAGACGTGTTCGACGGTGGTCGAGTTCAGGGCGAGATCTGTGGCGACGACGGTGACCCGGTACTGGCCGTCGGTCAAATCATGGAGGGTAAATTCGTCAGTGGGGAACCAGTTTCCCGAGCCCGTCGTAAGCTCGGTGGTCGATCCGTCGGGATGGTGGAGAACAACACTGTGCGTATCGGCGTGCGGGTCGTTGGTGAAGCCGGAGATGGTCAGCGGAAGTGCTGTGAGGGAGTCGTGTTGGGGCGACGAAATCACAGCATCAGGGCTTACCCGATCGACGATGACGGTTGCGTTGTCTGCCTCCCAGACCCCCATGCTCGGATTCCAAGCATTGAGCGTCAGTGGATATGTCCCATCTGGAACTTGAGTTTGATCGATGCCGAGACCATCCCAGTTAGCGGTGTGAAGAACCGATGGAGGAAGGATCTGATTTTCGATGAGCAGAACGTCGGACTCATCGGTGAGATTGATGGTGGCTTCGTGCAGAAGCTCGAACCGGAAGTCCGTGGTATCGGCATTGCTGTCGCCGTTGGGCGAGAAGTAGATCGGGTCCGCGTCGAAGGACGCGATGAGCTCGAGGTCTTGGACCGAGATCGGGATCTCGTCGGTGAGGGTCTGATTTCCCGCCAGGTCGTTGGCCTCGACGACCAGGACGTAAAGTCCCGCGGCCAGACCCGAGACCGGCCACCGCACGAGCACGTTCTCGGGATCGGTGGACGGCCGGTTATCCCAGGCGATCACGATCGGGTCTCCCGGGTCCGGCTGTGGGCCGGCGAGCCGGGCTTCCCAGTACTCGAAGTGGGGATCGGTGATCAGGGCCTGAAGCTCGATGGCGGTCCCGATCTGGGCCAACGGCCACGGGTTGGTGACGACCAGCGCCGGACCCAGGGTATCCACCGTGATTCCCCGCAAAGGTTCGGGGGTCTCATAGATCGCGCCGCAGTCCGATTCGAGCCGGATCCAAAGACCGTAGACACCGTCTTCGATCAAGTCGCCGCCGAAGTCCCGCCCGTCCCAGCCGAGAGAGATGGACTCGCCGGCTGTGATGTCCCCCGAGAGCCCCTGAACAGCGTCGCTGAATCGATCGCGAATTTCGGCGGTCCAATCGGCGTCGGCGGTCGAGCCGAATGAGATGACTGCGGCGGTCGGTCGCCCCATGGTGTTGGTTGGTGAGAAGACCGGGGGCTCGATTTCTAGTCCGGAAACGGCGGCGACACCTTGGCTCGTAAACTCCACCGACGCGCACGCCGCGTTGCCGGCAAGATCCACCATGGACGCTTCCAGAAGATGGCTACCGGGCGATAGCGCCGGCACCGAGATCGCGGGCTCGCGGGTCGAGGGATGACTGGTGATGCCGGTGGTTGAACCGTCGATGAGGAATGTCTCGCGCCACATCTCCTCCTCGACCTCGGCCACGATGGGAACCAAACCCTGGTCCGGACACAGGGATTGGCCATCGATCGGGCTGGTGATCGACACCGTTGCCGTCCGGTCGATGTGGAGTTCGGCGGATCGGGCACAGCTCGAGAGCATGCCCTGTTCACCTGGAGCGAAGAGATAGTGCTCGCTGACCAGGTGTTCGCCTTCGGTCAGTCCCTGCAGATCGAGGATCACTCTCCCGGTGGTTCCGGGTTCGAGATCGGGAGAGCCGGCAACGACATTGCCGTCGATGAGGAGCTCGTAGCCTGCCACCTGGGCGCCGTTGGGATCGGTGGCCGGAACCTCGAGCTGGAGATCCACCAGATTGCCGGCTGAGTACCAGCCCAACTCGCAGGACCACGCGGTGCATTCGGTGGGGCCTCCGATGCCGGGGTTGTAGCCCATCATGCCCATTGCCGGCGGGGAACCCGCGCCA
>CBESWV010000457.1:0-2066 GCA_965533305.1 uncultured bacterium
TGATGGTGAGGAGGGTCGGAAGACCTCAGTGTCCGATTCTTGAGTTTTGCAAGAGGCTGATTTGAGAGCTTCTCTCCTGTGATGCCTTCGTGTCTTCGCGTCTTCGTGGTTGCGACGTCGCAATGGAATCCGTCAACTGTCGACTGTCAACTGTCGACTTTTTTCCTTGAGAAGCACGCCCCTCCGTGGCACAGTATGCCTACGGTATCGACAACGAACCGACCGGGAGGATTGCATGACTGATGACCGCCGAAACCGCGTTGCCCAGTGGGCCTACGACACCCGCGGAGTTCTCGGACGCTTTCATCTCTGGCTCGACGATGTCGATGAAACCTGGCTCGGCGATCGTCAGGAGACCGATCACGCATTTGTCGGCGAGTCCCTTGAACGGGCCTTCATCATCGCGAATGCGGTCACCGCTCTCGGAACCAAGCTCTTCGGGCGCTACGCCGAGGGCAAAGGCGCGGACAAGGCCACCGTCAATCGGGTCAAAAAGGACGCGGACGCGGTCTCGGCGTACGCGCTGTCTGAGGCACTCTGGTATCTCACCCGGAATCTCCCGGAGAACCACGCGGTCATGGTGAGTCTCGGTGAGGGACTCATGCCAAAGGCCGGAGAGACTCCCGAAATGGGTTCCAATCCCCAACTCGGATTCGGCCGGGTCTACGCCCGACCCCAGGTCGCCCGTTTTCTCGATCGCCGCGTCCACCGGATGCTCAACGAGGACGGTTATGAGTGGCCCGAGTTCTGGGGCGACATTCAGAGCGCCGGAATCACGGTCTGGGGCGCAGCACTGGATACCCTGGAGAACACCTCCCGCTTTGCCAAAGGTGCACCCACCGGCGCGCTTGCGGTCTTCCATCTCTTTGACCAACCGCTCAAGGTCGCCCGTCCCTACGAGGGTTATATGGGCAATCTGGTCCTCCCCCGAGAGGTCGTCTACCAGGCCGAGGAACGCTCGATCCTCATCGATTTCCTGACCCCTCGTCAATTGGTCATGGAAGCGATCCTCGCCACCTATCCCGGCATCAAGCCCGAGAATGTCCACGTCTGGACCCTCGGCGGTCCGTCCCGAGAACACCGCATCGGCAAACTCTGGGAAGAGTGGCGCTCCATGGGCGCCCACGTTGTGGAGGACGGTTGGATCATCCCGGAAACGGGCATCCCCTCTTTCACCGAATCGGGGACCTACGCGCCCGTGTATCTCGTTGGGCCTTCCGAGCGCGACGGCGAGACCCATGTCTTCATCTGCGATGGGTACTCGGCCTCGGCCGAAGCGATGCAGGGGGCGAGCCTGGATCCCATTCTGAACACCGAGACCTCGATGTGCCTCTTCTCATCCCGGTTCAAGATCGCATACGACCGGGAACACCACGTCATGCGGCTCGACCCGGAGGCCGCCGACTACGGCGACAAGCTCGCCGCGATCGCCGAACAGGAAGTTGCACCCGAGATCGTCGAGATCTACCGCAGTAACCTCCGAGACGCCATCGCGGCCTGCATGCCGGTGGGTCTGCGTACCTCGACCGCCGATGATTTCTTCCCCAACAAAGAGTGGCGCGTCCTCAGTCTGAACTCCGCTATGCTCCCTGACCCCTACACCGGGATGTCCGGGGTCGAGCAGGTGAGCGACGGGGTCTACAAGGTCACCACCCGGGCCGCGACCCGCGCGGGAATGGTCGATGTGACCCTGACCCTTCGGCTGATGGAACCCATGGACGAGATGCAGATGGTCTTTTCACCGCTCCTCGACCGGTTCTACGCCGGCCAGGACTACCGCGCCCGCGCGGTCAAGATCTCTGACTCGGGTCGGATCCGCAACGAACTCCAGACCCTGTGCTCCGAGGCCATCGAGTATCTGCCGAACGACCGGATGGTCGTCAACTTCGACCAGGTCGACAACGCCGTACTTCCCCCCGACAAGAAGGCTCTCATCAAGGAAGTCCTGGCGTGGTACCAACAGAAGCATCCGATTTGGTTCCACTGGCTCGAATTGAGGGGCTAGGAGCGCGTAGTGAATAGAATTGGCGGCGCCTTTCGGGTGTCGTTTGGCCCGTTTTTCGGCG
>CBESWV010000458.1:0-2015 GCA_965533305.1 uncultured bacterium
AGGATTCGCATGATTGACCCGGCCTCCTCCGTTTTTGGATTTGAGGCCGCGTCTGAGACGCTGCGATGAGCCGAAAGAGCTCTTCGTGGACTCTTGGTGGGTCTTTGTGCCCTTCGTGTTTCAAATGTGTGCACTGAGAGCTGGGGCACTCTCGGGGAGCGCGACGGGAGAACCGGGCTCAGACGCGCTTGCCGTCCCTGACGACGACCTCGCCTGATTTGATGACGTGGCGCACCGGATTCACGCCATAGTGGTAGACCAGATGGTGATAGGTGGGGCCCTTGAGCACAGCGATGTCGGCGCGTTTGCCCACCTCGAGGGATCCGATCTCCGCCGCCCGGTCGATGGCAGCCGCGGCGTTGAGGGTTGCGCCGGTCAGCGCTTCTTCGATGGTCAGACCCATCTGTAGGGTCGCCAAAGCGAGGATCATGGGCATCGACTCGGTGGGCGAAGAACCCGGGTTGCAGTCTGTGGCCAGAGCAACGGCGCAGCCCGCCTCCACCATCCGTCGGGCCGGCGCATAACCGGAGCGGAGAAAGAACGATGTTCCCGGAAGCAGCACTCCGATGGTCTCCGATTCCGCCAGGGCGCCAATGCCCGCATCGGTGATGCACATCAGGTGGTCGGCCGACAGGGCGTTGAACTCCACGGCCAGTTCGGTGCCGCCCAACGGGGTGAGTTCGTCGGCGTGGAGGTGGATCCTCCAGCCCAGGGCGTCGGCGTCGGCCAGGATTCGTCGGGTCTGGTCGAGGTCGAAAACACCGTCCTCGCAGAAGACATCGACCGCCTCGGCGAGTCCGCGGCGAGCGATGCTCGGATGAATCTCTTCCACCAACTCGGCGACCCACCGATCGGGTTCGTGGCGATGCTCCAGGGGCACCTCATGGGCGGCGAGACAGGTCGGGTGGAGATCCACCGGGTGGTTTCGATCAGCCGCCCCGATCACCTCGAGCATCCGAACCTCGGTGGCGAGATCGAGCCCGTAGCCCGATTTGGCCTCGATGGTCGTGGTTCCGTGGGTCATAAAGGCGTCGAGACGGGTCATGGTGCCCTGGAACAGTTCCTCGAAGGTGGCGGCTCTGGTCGCTCGAACCGTGGCGTTGATGCCGCCCCCCGACCGGGCGATGTCCATGTACGACTCGCCCGCGAGGCGCCGGTTGAACTCCTCCTCTCGCGATCCGGCCCACACCGGGTGGGTGTGTGGGTCGACAAAGCCGGGAATGACGCAACCGCCCGAGGCATCGAGGACCTGCTCGGGAGCGGGAAAGCGTTGGTCGTGATCGGCCGCATCGCCGACAAAGACGAGATCGGCTCCCTCGCATCGAACAACGGCATTCTCGGCGATGGAGAGCTGGCCGAAACGGTCGCCCCGGCGGGCCGCGTTTCCGAGGGGCGTCACCACCTGGCTGGCACCCCGGATGAGAAGGCTCATCCCTGGCTCTCCCCGGTGCTCCCGGTCTTGCGTGTGAGGATGGCGAGCTTGGGAGTCGTTCGCTCCTCCTGCTCACGGGAGCGATCGTCCTCGATGAGACCCTGAAGGAGCTCAACCAGTCGGATGAGCTCGGATCTCGTCTCGCGCCGCCGTTCTCGGAGCTGTTGGATCACGTTGTCGATCGTGCGGGAGCGTTCGTTGGCCTCCTCGACGAGCCGATCGGCGAGCCCGTGACCGTCTTCGATGATCCGCTGTCCTTCATCACGCGCCGCTTCGACGGTCGACTCGGCCAACCGTTGTGCGGCGACCAGGGCCTCGTGCAGCGCGGTTTCGCGTTCTTTGAAGGACGCGAGTTCGGTGTCCAATCGATGGACCTGCTGACGGAGTTCGCCACGTTCGCGCATCAGCGACTCCATCCCGCCGGCAATTTCGGTCAGATACTCGTGAACCTCATTAGCCGGGTAGCCACGGAACTTCACGGCGAACTTTTTGCCGAGAATGTCGAGCGGTGAGAGCTCTGGCATGGTGCGGCCCTCCTTTTCAATCATCAAGTATGCCACGAAACGGTTTGATGTCTGTGATC
>CBESWV010000459.1:0-2004 GCA_965533305.1 uncultured bacterium
GTCCACTGCGACCACCTCATCCTCGCCCGCTCCGGCGCCGACACCGATATCGAGGCCGCCGTCGATCTCAATCGCGAGGTCTACGACTTTCTCCAGTCGACATCGGCGCGCTACGGACTCGGTTTCTGGAAGCCCGGCGCGGGCATCATCCACCAGGTGGTGCTCGAAAACTATGCCTTCCCCGGCGGGATGATGCTCGGCACCGACTCCCACACCCCCAATGCGGGAGGTCTCGGGATGGTGGCGTGCGGCGTCGGCGGCGCCGATGCGGTGGATGTCATGGCCGGATTCAACTGGGAGGTCCTCCAGCCCCAGGTGGTTGGCGTCAAACTCACCGGAAAGCTCCACGGCTGGACGGCGCCCAAGGACGTCATCCTCAAGGTCCTCGACATCCTCACCGTCAAGGGCGGCACCAACCGCATCATCGAGTACTTCGGCGAAGGAACCGAGTCGATCTCGTGCACCGGCAAGGCCACCATCACCAACATGGGCGCCGAACTTGGCGCGACGACCTCGATCTTCCCCTACGACTCACGCATGAAGACATATCTCGACGCCACCCAGCGCGCCCGGATCGCGACGCTGGCCGAGGCCAACCGCGATCTCCTGACCGCCGATCCCGAGGTCGCGGCCGACCCCGAAAAGTACTACGATCTGGTCATCGAGATCGATCTCGACACCCTCGAGCCCTACATCGTCGGCCCGCACACCCCGGACCTGGCGCGACCGGTCTCACAGATGGCCGCCGACGTCGCTGCCAAAGGCTACTCGGACAAACTCACATCCGGCCTCATCGGCTCGTGTACCAACTCGTCGTATGAAGACATCACCCGCGCGGCCGACGTGGCCCAGCAGGCGCTCGATCACGGCGCCGCCATCAAGTGCCCTCTCTGGGTCACTCCCGGGTCGGAGCAGGTCGAAGCCACGATTGAACGCGACGGCCAGATGGGCACCCTCGAGGAGCTCGGCGCCACGGTTCTCGCTAACGCTTGCGGTCCGTGCATCGGTCAGTGGAAACGCGACGACATCGAAGACGGAACGACCAACTCGATCATTTCCTCATTCAACCGAAACTTCGCCAAAAGGAACGACGGCAACCCCAAGACCGCCTCGTTCATCTCGAGTCCCGAGATCGTCATCGCCTACGCCATCGCCGGCAAGCTGAGCTTCAACCCGCTCACTGACGAGATCGAAAACAATGGCACGTCGTTCAAGCTCGAGGCTCCGAAGCCCGCCCCAGAGGTCCCTGCAAACGGCTTTGTCTTCAAAGTCGATGGCTATGTCGCACCCTCCGAGCAACGTTCCGGTGTCGATGTCAAGGTCAGTCCCGACTCGAAGCGGTTGCAATTGCTGACTCCCTTCGCCGCATGGGACGGCGCCGACTACGAAGAGCTCCCGGTCCTGCTCAAGGCCGATGGCAAATGCACGACCGACCACATCTCCCAGGCCGGTCCGTGGCTCCGCTTCCGCGGCCATTTGGATAACATCTCCGACAATCTCTTCCTCGGCGCCATCAATGCATTCGCCGACGAACCCGGGCACGGCGTCAACATCGACAATGGAACTGTCTCGTCGCTGCCCGAGCTTGCACGCTGGTACAAGGACAACGGCATCGATTGGGTGGCCGTCGGCGACGAAAACTGGGGTGAGGGCTCGTCACGCGAGCACGCGGCCATGGAGCCACGTCACCTGGGCGGGAAGGCCATCATCGTTCGCTCGTTCGCCAGGATCCACGAGACCAACCTCAAGAAGCAGGGCGTGCTTCCCCTGACCTTTGCCGACCCCGCCGACTACGAGAAGATCCTCGTCGACGACCGGATTTCCATCGTCGGGCTCGCCGATCTCACTCCCGGATCACCGGTCACCGCGGTGATCCACCACAACGACGGAAGCACTGAGAAGATCACCCTCAACCACAGTCTCAACGACGAGCAGGTTGAGTGGTTCAAGGCCGGGTCCGCCCTCAACGTATTGCGCAAAAAAAACTAACGCGAAGAACTCGAA
>CBESWV010000460.1:0-2002 GCA_965533305.1 uncultured bacterium
TGAATTACGGACATCGCACAGGACCGTATCAGGAACGCAAAAGGGTGCCTGGCTTTTGCGAAGTTGGGAAGTTGCCGCAACTTCCCAACTTCCTAATGCCTGGCACCCCTGAACGCGAAGGGAGATTGTTATGGCTGAAGCGTTGGGAATGATCGAAACACGGGGGTTCTCGGCTATGGTCGAGGCTTCCGACGCCATGGTCAAGGCGGCCAAGGTGGAGCTGGTGTCGTACGAGAAGACCGGCGGCGGTTATGTCACAGCCGTGGTTCGTGGTGATGTGGCCGCAGTCAAGGCTGCGGTGGAGGCCGGTGTTCGCGGCGCGCAGAATGTCGGCGAAGTGGTCTCGACCCACGTCATCGCCCGGCCGCACGAGAACATCGATGCCGTGCTGCCCCTCGGTCGCGCTGAAGCCGCCACTACCAAGCGGAAAGGCTGATGCTCCTCGGTAGGGTGGTCGGCACACTGGTCGCCAGCCGCAAGGACGAAAGCCTCGTCGGTCAGGCCTTTCTCCTGGTCCGTCAGCTCGATCTCGATGGAGGCGAAGCGACCGGGAGTGTCGTGGCGGTGGACAGCGTCGGCGCCGGCGAGGGAGATGTGGTGCTCTGGGCCTCAGGCTCATCGGCTCGGCAAACCGAAGGGACCCGGGATCGGCCCTGCGACGCGGTGGTGATGGCCATCGTGGACAGTTGGGAGGTCGGTGGAGACGCCCGCTACCGAAAGACCCCCGCGGATTCCGACTGGGCAAGTTGATGACGGTGCCAGGTCAGACGATTCAGACGATTTGTAGTGCCGGTGTCGTTTGAGACGATTGCATCGCAAATCGTCTGACTCGTCTGACCTGGCACCACCGGAGCACCACCGGAGGCGGCAATGAGAACGATCAACGAGAGTGATATCCAGGCGATCATCGCCCGGGTGCGTCACAAGGTGGGCGAGCCCGCCACGGTGCCGACGAGGCAGGCGTCGACTCCCGTGGCTGCCGGAGGCGCCGGTGTCCACGACACGGTGGATGCCGCGGTTGCCGCCGCTCGCGCCGCCTTTGAGCAGTATCGGGCGCAGGGTCTCGAGGCCCGCCACCGAATCATCGATGCCATCCGCAGCCTGATGCGTGAGCACGCCCGGGAATTGGCCGAGATGGCGCACCGGGAAACCGGGTTCGGTCGGACCGAGGACAAGATCAAGAAGAATCTCCTGGTCATCGAGAAAACTCCCGGGCCCGAAGACCTCGAGCCGCAGACCTGGACGGGAGACAACGGACTCACTCTCACCGAACCCGCGCCCTTCGGGGTCATCGGCGCCATCACCCCCACCACCAACCCGACGGCCACCATCATCAACAACACCATCGCCGGCGTTTCAGCCGGAAACGCCATCGTTTTCAATTGCCACCCCAACGCCAAGGCGGTGTCGGTTCACACCATCCGGCTGATCAACTCGGCCATCACCGGCGCCGGCGGGCCGCCGAACCTCGTCACCTGCGTGCCCGAACCGACCATCGCCAGCGCTCAAGCTCTCATGAACCATCCCGGTGTCCGGATCCTCCTCGTCACCGGTGGGCCCGGGGTCGTTGAGGAGGCCCGAAAGACGACCAAACGGGCGATCCTCGCCGGCCCGGGAAACCCTCCCGTGGTGGTTGACGAAACCGCTGATCTCGATCTCGCGGGCCGCGAGATCGTCCGTGGCGCCTCGTTTGACAACAACCTCATCTGCACCGATGAGAAGGAGGTCTTTGTCGTCGCCTCGGTGGCCGACGAACTCCTCAAGGCGATGGTCACGCACGGTGGCTATCTACTCGCCGAACACGAACTCAAAAAGCTTGACCGGGTGATCTTCAACCAGGCTCCACACGACGGAACCCCGGGCAAGATCAACCCCAAGTGGATCGGTCAGAACGCCGGTGACATCCTCGCGGCCATCGGAGTCACCGGTGCCGACGACCGGCGCTTGGTGGTGGCCGATGTGCCCGTCACCCACAGCTTGATCTGGACCGAGCAGATGATGC
>CBESWV010000461.1:0-1987 GCA_965533305.1 uncultured bacterium
TGATCACGACCTTCGTGAACGACAAGGGCCGGATCATCTACCAGTACTCGCGGATTAAATAGCGGTCGCTGACCCACGCCCTACTGACCGGCAGCCAGAACCTCGGCGCCGGTTGATCAGAGCGGGTTGACAGCGCCAGGAGCCAGGACAGCTGTGCCCGTCGTGTGCGGCGAAGCGTGCAGCGGCGAGATGAACGTGGTCGCGTTCATCATCGAGCACGAGGTGGTTGACGCGATCCTGAGGCACCTGAAGCGCAAGGAAGAGCGGAGAGAGCGGGCGCCGCCGAGCTGAGGTGGGTTTTGGGGGCTCGGTGCGGATCGGTTTTGACGGCGATGCGCGGTCGGGAGAGGTGTCGGCGGAGGGGACGATCCGGAGCTCGGGAGCTGTTCACCGAAGACAGTGGGGGCGGAGGCTCCGGGGCCGGAGACGTGGGCCGTCAGGTCGAGGGAAACGGGCGGCTGTCGATCGTCCCGGGGCCGAGGTCACGGGTCGGGAGGTCTGGTACGTTCGAGGGTGAAAAAAGGAAACTCCTATCCGTCACGGCACCTTCGTAGTGTTTCCGCCCGTCAGATTCAACCCACAAGTGCTATGATCGGACCATAGACAATAGAATATCGGCGAAGGACGGGGCGACCTGTGGTTTTCCACGTCCCAAGGAGGTTCCCATGGGTATCACACGCCACTCAAATTCAGTCGGACCAATCACCATCGTCGCGGTCTCGATTCTGGTGCTGGGATTTGCAAACCCGGTCATCGGCGCCCTTTCACCGGGGGGGTGTGTCGATTTCGAAAGTCTGGTCGCCGGGACCATCACCAACGTCCCGGGCACATTCGCAGACTCCGGCGTCACCATGACAACGGGGCAGTATCAATGGCCCGGTGGCACCTGGACATCGGCCGGTTCGAGCGTGGTCACGGCCTCAAACCTGTCGGGCGGCATGGGAAACGACGTCAACCTCAACAACATCAACCTCGAGTTCGATTTCGGCCGCCCCGTTGAGGATCTCCGCTTCTTTTTCGGCGAGTACGGCGGCAACATCAATCTCGAAATCAACGGCGATTTCCGCAACGAATCCAACTTCTCGGACCTTCACGGCCTGTGGGTCGGCGGCACGCTGGTCGAGGTCGTCGGTTCATCGGCGGGTCTCGGAGTGGTTCGGATTTCCGGCGTCGTCACCCAGTTTGCCGTCGGCGGCCAGGAACTGTGGATCGACAACGTCTGCGACGCCACGACATCGGCGGACTGTGTCGAGTTCGAAGATCAGCCCTTTCCGCACAGCTTCTACCACGGCGAGTTTTTTGTTGACTCGGGAGTGTTGATCGAACTCGGCGAGTTCTTCTGGTTTCCCAGCGGATCGACCACCGCCGGTTCGTGCAACGTCAGCACCTCTCTGATCGCCGGCGGGTCAGGTCAGGATGTCAACTCCAATAATATCAACCTCGGCTTCGATTTCGGTACCGACTTCGGCCGGCTCGACCTGCTCTATGCGAATCTCGGCGGCAACATCAATCTCAGGGTGAACGGTGTGATGGCCAATGTCGCGAATCTATCCGATCTTCACATGACTCCCCTCGGGGGTGCATGGATCACTGTTCAACCGCCGGCCTCAAGCGACGGACAGCTCATCGTCGTCGGTTCCATTTCCGACTTTGCGATCGGTGGTCAGGAGTTGTGGATCGATCGGGTCTGCATTTCCGACCGCGCCCTCTTCAGCGATGATTTCGAGTTCGGCAACACCAACGCCTGGAGCAGCACGGTGCCGTAGAACCTCGCCGTTGACTCGATGGGTGCCGCGTCCGATGGTTCGCTCGAGTGATCCTCGATTGCGACGGGTCGCCCAACCGAGTGAGAACGGCACCGGCCCCGCAGCGGGGCTTCGGCACGCAGTTCAGGATCGCGGGCCCGGGTCACCTCCGGCTAAACACATACATTTCGTGAATCTCACGATCGTAGCCAGGGTAGAAACCGCTCGGCATGCCGAGAACG
>CBESWV010000462.1:0-1986 GCA_965533305.1 uncultured bacterium
GTGATGGAGCCGATGAAGGCCGAGGCCACCGTGGCGATCCGCATCTGGAGCCCGGTGTCGGCGGTGGGCGACGCAACGGCGGCGATGATGGCCGAGCCCGCCACAAGCACCGAGGCGGCGCCGCCGAAGCCGTTGAAGAGGCCGACGAGTTCGGGCATGGAGGTCATCTTGACCCGCATGGCGGCAACGGCACCTATGAGCGAACCGGCGGCCGCACCGATGAGTATGTAGGTCCAATCGTAGCGATCGCTGAGCAGCGTAACGGCGATGGCGAGCGCCATCCCAAGGGCGCCGGCGCGGTTGCCGCGCACCGCGGTCCGCGGGTGGGCCATCCACTTGAGATCGAGGATGAAGAGGACCGCGGCCACAAGATAGACAATATTGACGATGTGCTGGGAAAGCATGACCGCTCCCCTACTTCTTGCGGGCGCTGAACATCTTCAGCATGCGGTTGGTGACGAGGAATCCACCGACCACATTGATCGCGGCAAGGGCGACGGCGATGGTCGCGAGAACCTTGGAGATCTCGGGGCTGTCGATGGCCCCCGCGAGGATCAGTGCGCCGATGATGGTGATCCCCGAGATCGCGTTGGACCCCGACATCAAGGGAGTATGCAAGGTCGGCGGAACCTTGGTGATGACCTCGAAACCGACGAAGATCGCCAGCACGAAGACGGTCAGCAACATGACGAGGTCGCTCATGTGGTCTCACTCCCTTTGGTATCGGCGCCCTGGGCTTCGAGAACGCGCTCGTGAACAACAGCGCCATCCCGTGTGATCAGGGTGCCCTTGGTGATCTCGTCGTCGAGATCCACGACCAACTCCCCGTCCTTGACGAGATGGAGGAGGAAGGTGGTGATGTTCTTGGAGTACATCTGGCTCGCGTGGTACGGCACATCGGCCGGGATATTGAGGGGACCGAGAATGGTGATTCCATTGTGGTCGACCCGTTCGCCTGGCACGGTGAGCTCACAGTTGCCCCCGCGCTCGGCGGCGAGGTCGACGATCACCGAACCGCGGTGCATCCCCTCCACCATTTCACGGGTGACAAGGATCGGCGCCTTTTTGCCGGGGATTGCGGCGGTGGTGATGACCACATCGCTTTCGGCCACCACGCTGAGCATCATCTCGCGTTGTTTGTTGTAGAAGTCCTCACCGAGTTCCTTGGCGTAGCCGCCCGCATCCTCGGCGGTGTCGGTCTCGAGCTCGAGCTCGACAAACTTGCCGCCGAGGCTCTCGACCTGTTCTCGGACCACCGGGCGGACATCGTAGGCGTGGACCACGGCACCGAGCCGGCGGGCGCTGGCGATGGCCTGGAGCCCGGCGACACCGGCCCCGACGACAAAGACCCTCGCTGCGGCAAGGGTGCCCGCCGCCGTCATCATCATGGGGAAGATCTTGGGCAGGGCATCAGCCCCGAGCAGGACCGCCTTGTAGCCGGCGATGGTGGCCATGGACGAGAGAATGTCCATACTCTGGGCGCGGGTGATCCGCGGCATCATCTCCATTGAGAAGAGCGTTGCGCCGGTTGCGGCAACCGCCTGGTTTGCACTGTGTTCGGTGAGCGGTTCACAAACTCCGATCACCACCTGCCCCGACCTTGTCTGTTCGAGATCAATTTTTCCCTCATCGGGGTTGGCGCCGAGGGAGCGGACCTGAAGAATCACATCCGCCCGCTTCCAGACATCGGCGCGGTCGGCCGCCAGGGTCGCGCCCTTCTCGGTATAGGCCGCGTCGTCGTAACCGGCCGCCGTCCCCGCACCGGGCTCGACAAGCACTTCGAGGTCGGCTCGGCTCAACTGCTGAACACCCGCCGGGACGAGGGCGACGCGCGCTTCACCAGGGAAGGTCTCCTTGACAACACCTACGATCATCGTTGTTTGTCCCTTCGATGAGTGACCGGGTTCGGGCCCATGTCGCGTGCGACCCCCGGAACCCGGCGTCCAGTGGATCGATCGCCTCCGCGGCGCCGCGATCCTACCATTT
>CBESWV010000463.1:0-1982 GCA_965533305.1 uncultured bacterium
AGTCGTACTCCGCTCTCGTAGGCTGTCCTCAATTCATAATTCAAAATTCATAATTCAAAATTGGTGCCCACGCCGCACCACCTCGGTGATGATGTGATGGATTGTGGGGTGGGCATCTTGCCTGCCCTTCAGAGCTGTTCGAGCAGGTCATGCCTCGTACGATAGTCGTACTCCGCTCTCGTAGGCTGTCCTCAATTCAAAATTCATAATTCAAAATTCAAAATTGGTGCCCACGCCGGCCGGCGTGGTCACTCGATTTCTTCGTGCTCGCGCGGTACGCGAACAGAGAAGACCGAGCCCTCATCGAGCTTGCTCTCGACCTCGATGGCGCCTCCGTGGGCTTCGGCGATGCGCTGACTGATGGCGAGCCCGAGCCCGGATCCGCGTTGCGGTCTGCGGACGCCTTTGTGCTTGAGTTGGACGAACTCCTCGAAGATGCGTTCGAGATCAGCCGGGTGAATCCCGACTCCGTTGTCGACGATATCGATGATCACCCAGTCGCGTTCGACCCGCGTCCGCACGGTGATCCGGCCGTCGGGTGGTGTGAACTTGAATGAGTTGTCGATGAGGTTGCGGAGAATCTGGCGCACACGGTCGGCATCGGCGCAGATGGCGACCCGCACGGCAGGTCGTTCGTGAACGAGCTCGACCTCGGCTGTACTGGCGAGGGGTTGCATCTCGTCGATGACCTCATCGAGGAGACCGGAAACATCGACGGTGGAGGTCTCGACGGTGAGGTGACCGCTTCTGAAACCGATGAGATCCACCAGATCGAGGACCAGGCGACGTAGCTTGTGCACGCTCTCCTTGGTGATGTTGAGGAATGAGAGCTGCTCGTGGGAGAGTCCCTCATTGAGATCACCAGTGAGGATCTCGAGATAGCTCTGGACCACCGTGAGCGGGGTCTTGAGTTCGTGCGCCCAAACCGACACCAGGCGCTCCTGGCGGGTGCGGGACTCATCGAGTGCCTGCCTCAGGTTGGCGCACTCGGTCTTGAGTTCGCCCTCGTCCATGGCCTCCATTGCCAACTCGAGGCGGTCGAGGAGAACGAGCGTGGACCGGCCCTCGGCTGTTCTCCAACCGTCCGGTCCCAGCACCCTGACCGGAATGGCGCGGTCGCCGACCCGGAATTCGGCGCGGTCTTCGGGTCCGACGAGGGTGCGGCTCAGGGGCAGGACCATGAGATCGTATGGCGAACACGGGACCAGGGCCGCGGCCGTCGAATTGGCCGAGACAATCTCGTCCGCCCCGACGTCGACCACAAGGATCGGCACCGGGACGTCGTCCATAGTTGGCCCGGCGTCGACTGCAGGATCGGGTTCTTCTTGGCGTGTTACCATCGCGTCACCTTGAATTATATGGGGTTCCGGGTGTTTTAGGGGAACAGGAGAGAGCCCAATTTGAAGGATCAGTGCAACGGATGAGCTGGGTGTGATCGTGCCGACCCCCGGAGCTCGCCGAGGCCTGTTCAAACGGACCGCCTGGATTCTCGCTCTGGTGACGGCTGCGGTGGCGATGTCGTTCTTCGCCGTGGCCGCGGATGACGCGCCGAGCCGCCTCGAGGCCGAGTTCCCGCCCTACGGCACGCTTCGCTGGGAGGTCGGCAAGACCCCTGTTCTTCTGATCGATCCCGCGCGGGGTGATGGCTGGATCACCATTTCCCGGCGGTTCACCGGCAACTCGAGGACGGTCAACGACCTCAAGGCGGCCAACCCCGGTCTGCGCCGAATCAGGCTCGATCGGCGGGTGGCGGTGCCGGTGGAGACGCTTCGTGGAGATCTGCGGCTCGCCGTGGTCCGGCGCATCTTTCCCATCGATCAACGCACCGAGGAGGGGTGGGAGCACGAGGTCCTAGACCCGTTCTCTGATGGCGTTGAAGAGACCTGGGAGTGGCTTGCGATGCTCTTCTCCGGGAACCGCTCGGCCGCGGAGAGTCTCCAACGGGCCAACCCGGCGGCGTCCGAAACCGGTCTGGTGCGGGG
>CBESWV010000464.1:0-1982 GCA_965533305.1 uncultured bacterium
TAGTCATCGCGTTCATCGTCGTGTACATCATCCTGTGGAAGGTCATTCCGGTCTTCGCGGCCCTCTTCGAGGGCCTCGGCGCCAGCCTTCCTTTCCTGACCCAGGTGATTGTCAATCTCTCAAACTTCATCGGCAACTTCTGGTGGTTGATCATGCTCGTCGTCGCGGGCGCCATCTTCGGCACTCGACAGTACTACCAGACCGATGGCGGACGCTACCAACTCGACAAACTCTTGCTCAAGATTCCGGCGATCGGTATTCTGCTGCGGAAAATCGCCGTCGCCCGCTTCTGTCGCACCCTCGGCACCCTGCTGAGTTCGGGTGTGGCGATTCTCGAGTCTCTCGACATCACCGCCCGCACCGCGGGCAACGCGGTGCTCGAGGAGGCGATCCTGATGGTCCGCAAGGAAGTCGAGGAGGGCAAGAGCCTCGCCGACCCACTGAGTCGAACCGAACAGTTCCCACCCATGGTCTGTCAGATGATCGGTGTCGGTGAGCAGACCGGCGCCATGGACACCATGCTCAACAAGATCGCCGATTTCTACGAGGACGAGGTAGACGCCGCGGTCGAGGGCATGATGTCGCTCCTCGAGCCCATCATCATCTCCTTCCTCGGTGTGGTGATCGGCACCATCGTGGTCGCCATGTACCTGCCCATGTTCAGCCTCATCAGTCAGATCGGATAATGACCAGGAGCGTCCAGGTCGATCGCACGGGCGGGGCTCACCCCCCGCCCGTCGCATCTCCGTCACCGAAGACCCTGCGGATGCTCATCGGGCTTCGGCTCGTTGTCGTCTCGACCCTCTTTCTCGGCGTATTGCTCATCCAGGTCAACACCCAGCTCATTCTTCAGCTGAGATCGTTCTACGGCCTGATCCTGCTCGCCTACGGGTTGTCGCTGTTCTACCTCATCATCCATGTCCGCGGACTCCCGCCGAGTCCCCAGGCGGCCGTTCAACTGACCGGCGATCTCGTCATCGTCACCGGGTTTGTCTATGTCACCGGCGGCGTCTTTTCGCCGTTTTCCTTTCTCTATCTCACGGTGATCGTGGTGGCGGCGGCAATGCTTCCCGCGGGTGGGGTGGTCTTCGCCGGGCTCTCGGCCATTGCCTATGGCCTCCAGGCAGTACTCATGTACTACCAACTGCTGCCGCTACCGACGACCATCGAGGGGATCCCGGTCACCGCATCCGCATCGAGGGTCCTCTCCCAGATCCTGATCCACATCGTCGGTTTTGTTCTGGTGGCCGTGCTCGTTTCCTACCTCACTTCATCGTTGCGACGGGCCCACACCATGCTCGAGGAGGAAACCGAGCGAGCGCGACAGTTCGTGGCGCTGACCCAGCACGTGGTTCGATCGGTGGGCGCGGGAATTCTCGCGGCCGATCTCGAGGGCAAAATCCTCTACATCAACCCCGCCGGGGCCTTGATTCTCGACATCTCCAATGTCGACAGCCAGATCGGTCAGCCCCTCGAGGCGGTGATGCCGCTCGCGGAGCACAACTGGGGCCTCTTAGCCAGTCGTGCCCGCAGCCAATCCATCGCCCGCCTCGAAGGCACCTTCGAACGTTCCAAAGCACGTCTCGGTCTTTCGGTCGATCCACTCAAGGACGAAACGGCGACCGTGGTCGGTTTCGTCGTCAATTTCCGGGATCTGACCGAACTCCGCATCGAAGCCGAACGCGACCGGATGAAGGATCGGATGGCCGCGACCGGGGAGATGGCAGCACGGATGGCTCACGAGATCAAAAATCCCCTCGCTTCGATTTCCGGATCCGCACAGATGCTCAGCTCGGTGGGCGGAGTCGATCAAACCGGTCGCCGATTGCTCGACATCGTGGTTGACGAGAGCCGGCGGCTCTCCGGAATCCTCGACGGTTTCCTCGTCTTTGCGCGACCCGGACAATCAACTCACGCCATGTGTGATCTCAGTCAACTTCTCAACGATTGTCTCGCGTTGCTCCGCAGATCAGACGAGATCA
>CBESWV010000465.1:0-1952 GCA_965533305.1 uncultured bacterium
GACGACATTGACCGGAAGAGTGCCTTTGGCCTCGAGGTAGGCATCGACGGCGTTGATGTGCATCAGCACCTGACCTTTGTCATCGGCCGTGCCGCGGCCAAAGACCTTGCCATCGCGAACCTCGGGTTCGAAGGGAGGGCTCGACCACTCATCGAGTGGATCGGCGGGCATGACATCGTAGTGGCCGTAGAAGAGAACCGTCGGTAGTTCGGCCGAGATGTGTTTCCGGGCCCATACGACGGGGTTGTGGTTGTCGACGACGAGTTGGCGGACCTCATCCATCCCGGCGCGCTCGAGACGCTGTTCGAGCCAGTTCGCCGCATCGGTGATGGCCTCGGGGTGGGGGAGACCCGGGCTGATGCTGGGGATCCGGACGAGCTCGATCATTTCCTCAAGAGCCCGGTCGCGGTTGGTGCGCAGCGTGTCGATGACCTGTTTCATGAATTCCTCCGGTGTGGACCTGCGATGTCGACGAGTATAGGGCAGTGAGCGGCAGGCGTGGATAGAATGGCGCTCCATGGAAACCCTCACCATCCGTCAGGCTCGCCGGCTCGCCCTCGCCCGCGCGGGCCTTCTGAAACCCGAGTGGACCGGGATGCCGAAGTTCGCGCGGGGTCGTGGGCCCTCCGCCCGCAGCGCCTGTCACGAGATCGTCCGTCGATTCGGGTATCTCCAGCTCGATTCCATCGGTATCGCCGGGGCGCGGACCCAGGGGTTGGTACTCATGTCGCGGCTCGATGGTCTTGATCCGTCGCTGGTCGAGGATCTCCTCCAACCGGGCGAACCGCTCTTCGAGGGTCTCGGCCACGAGGCATGCTGGCAGCCGCTGGAGGACTGGCGCCTCTTTGCCTTTCGTCGCCGCGAACTCCTTGAACGACCGCGCTGGGGAGTTCTGGTGACGGAAAACCGCAAGGTGGCGGACGAGATTCTCGGGCGGATCAGAAACGAAGGCCCCCTTCGATCGCTGGACTTTGAAAGCGAACGCTACGGATCGACCTGGCAACTCAAGACCGCGACGCTCGTCGCGAGCGGTTTGTGGGGGACGGGCGAACTCGCCATCCGCGAACGGCGCTCGTTCCAGCGAGTCTACGATCTGCCTGAGCGGGTCATCCCTGACGAGGTTCGGTCGCAATCGACGACCTTCGATGAAGCATTGCCCGAACTCATTCTCAAGGCTCTCGATGGCCACGGGTGGGCGTCGCAGGGCACCATCGCCGACACCTGGCGGCTGAAGAACCGCGGCGAGACCATCGCGGCTGCCCTCGGCCGGCTCGCAGAGTCGGGCGAGATTACGGCGTGTGAGCTGCAGGACGCGGATGGCGGCCGCACCAATGGGTGGATCCGAGTCGAGGATCTCGAGTTGGCCGCACGATTGGATCGGCTGCGCCCGAGACAGGATCGGGGTGTGCTGCTCTCGCCCTTTGATCCGGTGTTGTGGGACCGCAAGCGGGTCGCGGTCCTCTTCGGCTTTGACCAGGTGCTGGAGATCTACAAACCGGCAAGCCAGCGGCAGTACGGCTACTACTGCCTTCCAGTGCTCGCCGGTGATCGGCTCGTGGGGAGGGTCGACCTCAAGTGCGATCGCAAGGCAGGCCGAATCGAGGTCCTCTCGAGCCGATACGAAGACGAGAAGCCGACGCCTGCGCAACAAGAGGCGCTTCGAACCGCCGTCGAGAGGCACGGGCGTTTCCTGGGGATGGACATCGTCCGATAGTCCACCCACGTTTTGAAACACAAAGGCCACCAAGAACCACAAAGAAACCACTGAGCCGTATATTTCCATTGGTTTGCGACTTGATTGCGGGCGAAACCCGTACCCGCATTTCCCAGAGAAGCCTTCACCAGACGGGGCGATGGAATCTGCGTTGATCTGCGCTATCTGCGGTTTCTCCGTGCGGTGGTGCGATGGCTCAAAAATGATGGTCTTTGCGATGTTCTTCGCGTTCTTTGTG
>CBESWV010000466.1:0-1885 GCA_965533305.1 uncultured bacterium
GCGGTGGTCTCCGGCGGCAGGTGGGCCAGGACGAGCGCATCGCATTTCAGCTCGGGCAGGAGTTCGATCCAGTCCATCAGGTGGCCGTGACCACTGAGTCGTGCGGCCACCCGGGTGCCGGGATCGATGAATGAGCAGTCCACCACCGCGACCTCCGCATCGAGGAGGGAGGGGTTGTCGCGAAACGGCTCGACAGTGCCGTCGCCGGCAAAGACCATGACGGGTCGAGATGCTCCACCGGCGGTGAGAGCCCACCCGAGCGCCGCGGTGTTGTGACGAACCGCGAATGCCCGGGCTGAACCACCTTCGGCGAGCTCGATGGTCGTCCCGGGAGAGGCGCTCACAATCGCCTCGCCGAGATCGACGCGCCGCCGCACCCCATCCAGATCGGGCCAGATCTCGAGTGCGGCGAGAAGTTCGGCACGGCGTTCGCCCGGGACCACCACGCGGGTCGGACGGCCCCGGTGTCGACGGGTGTGCGCCGAGAACCAGGCGATGAGCCCGGCGACGTGGTCCGAGTGGCAATGGGTGAGCAGGACGTTCTCCTGGGCGGCGAGTAGAGCCGAACACCGCCCCATGTCGATGGCGGTGGAGAAACGGTCGACGGCGAAGGCTGTCGCCAGCGCCGCGATGGAGACACCCGCCACGGTCGTCCCCGGGATGTCGAGTTGCAGCTCCCAGATATCGGCGGAGACGGTCGGAAAATTCAATCGGCCGCTGTCGGGGCGGTGGCTCATTGCCGGATCTCGATGGGAATCTGGGCGAGGATCTCGCTGCCGTTGTGGGCGACATATCTCACCTGGTAGGTGCCGGGCTTGGATGGCGCCGCCAAGGTGAGTGGTGATCCCTCGGTGATGGAGGCCCACTCGAGATAGCGGTTGGGGGCGGCGCCGGGTTTGCTGATGGAGATGATGTCGCCGGGCGAGGCTGGTCCCGTCCACACGACCTCGAATCTGGTCCCGGCAGTCGCCGTGGCTGGAGCCGTCAGTTCGATGGGGATGGCGGTGACTTCGATGGCGGTCCGGGCGTAAGCCTCTCCCTTTTCGCCGTCGACATACCGCAGCTCGTATTCACCGGGAGCGCTCGGAGCGCGCAGAACCGATGGGTTGCCGTCCTCGACTCGCGCCCACTCGATATACTCGAAATCGGGAGATCCTGCGAGGGCCAGGCTGAGAAAGTCCTCGGCGTTCTCCGGTCCGAACCACTCCACTCGGAAGTCCTCTCCCGCGGTGACCTGCGGCGGGGCGGTCAACGTGGCCGGGGGCGGTGTGGGCTCGGGATCGGGCTCGACGGATTGAGGATCCTCCGATCCGAGTATCGCCCAACGGAGGGCCGCCAATAGCTCGTCAGCGTTGGTCGCATTCTTCCCGGCGATCGAGCCGAAACTCTCGACGGTGGCCGGGTCGAGACCCAGACCGACCAGGCGAAGATCGACCGGGTGGTCGGCAGAATCGAGGGCGGCAACCACCACTTCCGGCCCCGACTCGCATTGATCGTTGCCGGAGGTGACAATGACGACCCTGAAGTCGCGTTCGTCGCCGGAGACATTCTCGATGGCCGCGGCCACCGCGAAATAAAGCGGCCGCGGACCGATCGGCTCGACCGCCGCGAGAGCTTCGGCCCACAGATCTCCGTCCGGTTCGTCGAGGGGTATGAAGACTCCCGTGGCCGAGCAGCGCTGGTGCTCGTCGGCTCCACCCCCCGCCAGACGGAGCCCGATCGTCAGGTCTTCCCCCGATTCCTCGGCCTCTCCCAACACCGCGATGATGGCGTCGAGGGTCCCCTCGTGGATGGTGCGTTCGCCGACCCTACGGAGCATCCCGTCCGAGGCGTCGAGCACGATCTCGACCGTTGTCTGGGACCAGACCGTCGTTGCGGCGAGGAG
>CBESWV010000467.1:0-1884 GCA_965533305.1 uncultured bacterium
CGCCGGCCTGATGGAGACGAGGGTCGGAAGACCGCAGTGTCCGATTCTTGATTTTCGCAAGAGGCTGAGTTCTTAGTTTTTAGTTATTAGTTCCATCGCAGACAGGTTCAGTGGAACGCCCGTGACGAGTTCTCCGGTGCCACCCGTTGCATTGATCGGCATCGACGTTTTGCCTTCGCCGAAAAGGCTCGCCGCCGAACAATGCAACAAATGGCAGCACACCAGGCGACCCCGGTGTCTGGCGCCTCCTCCACCCGAAACCGTAACCGGACACACGGGAAAACCGCTCACCGGGACGTGCCGGGCTCGGCATTGTGCAGGTATGACCTCCCGGAGCCGCGGCCCGTTCCGCACAATGTCCGTGCCGGGCACTCCGCGGGTATAACGCTGGTTGCAGTGCGCTCCAGCTCAGAAGGAGGCCGCCGCTCGCGCGGACAGCGTGGTCCGAGCCTTTCAATCATCCCCCGAACGACCACGCTGTCCGTGCGACGCTGGGTCGCCGGGGGCGGCCCAGAAGGCCGGGGACGAAAGAATCCCGCAGCCGTATCCGTTTCCGTGACGGATACTGCCTCGGACTCGGGTCATCGCATCGGGAACGGGAACGGGAACGGGATCGGAAACGGACACGGACACGGACACGGACACGGACACGGTAAAGTACCGGACCATGAAACGACTCCTCTGCCTCATCGCCCTCGTCACGCTCCTCCCCTGCTTCGCAATCGCCGAAGATGTCCCTGAGATCTGGCAGACGGTGGCGGAGAAATCCGACTTCCGCGCAACTTCGACCTTCGCCGAGACCATGGACTTCCTTCGGCGCGTCGAGTCCCGCGCACCCGATGTCATTCGAGTCACCAGTTTCGGTCGAACGGCCGAGGGCCGCGAGCTGCCTCTCGTGATCGTCTCGTCCGACGGCGCGTTCACCCCTGACGCGGCCAAAGCCACCGGCAAACCCATCCTCCTGCTCCAGAGTGGAATCCACGCCGGCGAGATCGACGGCAAGGATGCATCGCTCATGCTGCTGCGGGAAATCGCCATGGGGCACCGCCCCGATCTCGCAGAAGCCGCGATCACCCTCTTTGTCCCAATCTACAATCTCGACGGTCACGAACGCATCTCGCCCTACAACCGGCCGAATCAGGACGGCCCCGTTGAGGGCATGGGCTTCCGCGCGACCACGAGCGGGCTCAACCTCAACCGCGACTACCTCAGACTTGCCAGCCCCGAGGCAACCGCCCTCGCCGCCCTGGATCATTCCTGGCGACCCCACCTCCACGTCGACAACCACGTCACCAACGGCTCCGACCACCAGTGGGTGCTGACCTGGATGGTCGCCGAGGCCCCGCTCCTCGATCCCGCCGTGGATGCCTGGATCTCGGAACACCTGCCTCCGGTCCTCGAAGCCACCGCAGAGGCCGGCCACCCAAATGGGCCCTATGTGTCGCTCATCGACCGAGACGACCCGACCAAGGGTATGAGCTGGTCCGGAATCCGTTTGCCCCGCTTTTCGAGCGGATACTTCCCGCTGGTCAATTGCCCGTCGATCCTGATCGAAATGCACTCCCACAAACCCTTCCGCGACCGGGTCCTCGCCAATCGCGATTTCATGGATGCCCTGATCCTCGAAACCGGGCGGGCCGGCGGCGATCTCATCCGCGCCGTGGCCGCAGCCAATGCGCGTACCGTCGCCCTCGGACTTCCCGGTGCAGATGCCTCGTCGGTGGTGGTGCGATGGAAGGCCGCCGATGCTTTCGACACCATCACCTGGCCGGCGTTCCGGACCACGAAGGAGACCTCGGTGGTCACCGGTGGGCCGCGGACGATCTACCACCGTGGTGAGCTCGAACCCCTCGAAATTCCGTTCAACCATGCCCTCGAGCCGGA
>CBESWV010000468.1:0-1883 GCA_965533305.1 uncultured bacterium
CGTTGACGATCGTGGATCTCGACGCCCCGCAGTTCGGCGCGCTCATCGATCGTTCCGTCGACATAACCCAGTTCCTGCCAATTGCTCGAGTTGCCGCAGACTCTCGTTCGGGCGCACCATGCCCTCGATGCGAGTCAGGAGCCTGGCCTCGGCCTCGGCCTTGACGTGGGCGCTCATGGTGAGCTGGCCCGCGATGAGGCCGGCGGCAAAGATCACGACGATCAAGGCGGTGGCACGGATGAACTTCGGGTCCACGGGGGCATTATAGGGGCAGAGTCAGGAGGTGAGGAAGTTAGGAGTTAGACGTAGAGAAGACCCGCACGCTCTGGTCGTGCTTCACACCAGCTCACCAGCGAGCAGAGCGAGCGCTGACTTTCTAACCTCCTCACTAGCGACCGAAGGGAGCGCTGACCTGTAACCGTTTTCCGCCTCACGAACAGTGCCAGGAACCAAAAACAACCCGGGCCGAAGCCCGGGTTGTTGGTTGTTGGTTGATCGAGGGCGTTCTTCTAGTACATTCCGCCCATTCCGCCCATTCCGCCCATGTCGCCCATGCCGCCGCCGCCACCGGGCATCGGCATGTCCTTTTTGTCCTCGGGGATCTCGCAGACGAGCGCCTCGGTGGTGAGGAGCAGGCCCGCGATGGAGGAGGCGTTGAGGAGGGCGTTCTTGGTGACCTTGGCCGGGTCGATGACGCCGTCGGCGATCATGTCGGCCATCTCGCCGGTGGCGGCGTTGTAACCGAAGTTGCCGCCCTTGGCACGGATCTCGCGCACGATCACCGCGGCCTCTTCGAGACCGGTGTTGAGGATGATCTGCCGGGTCGGCTCTTCGAGAGAGCGGAGCAGGATCTTGCCGCCGGTCTCAATGTCGCCCTTGGACGACTTGACGAACTTCTCGACCGCGTCCATGGCGCGGAGAAGCGCGACACCGCCGCCGGGGACGATACCCTCTTCCACGGCCGCCTTGGTGGCGTGGAGAGCATCTTCGACGCGGGCCTTCTTCTCTTTCATTTCGGTCTCGGTGGCGGCGCCGACCTTGATCTGGGCCACACCGCCGACGAGCTTGGCGAGGCGCTCCTGGAGCTTCTCGCGGTCGTAGTCCGAGGAGGTGTCCTCGACCTGCCGCTTGATCTGCTGCACCCGGCCGAGCACGGCTTCGTGCTTGGACGAATCATCGTCGTCGACGACGATGGTGGTGTCGTCCTTGTTGATGACGATTTTTTTGGCGCTGCCGAGGTCTTCCCAGGTGATGTTCTCGAGCTTGATGCCGAGATCCTCGGAGATCATCTTGCCGCCGGTGAGGATGGCGATGTCCTCGAGCATGGCTTTGCGGCGGTCGCCGAAGCCGGGGGCCTTGACGGCCGAGATGTTGAGGGTGCCGCGGAGCTTGTTGACGACCAGGGTGGCGAGGGCTTCGCCCTCGACGTCCTCGGCGATGATCAGGAGAGGTTTGCCCTGCTGGGCGACCTTTTCGAGGATCGGGAGCAGGTCTTTCATGTTCGAGATCTTCTTCTCGAAGATCAGGATCATGGCGTCCTCGAGAACGCACTCCATGCGCTCGGCGTCGGTCACGAAGTAGGGGGAGAGATAGCCGCGGTCGAACTGCATGCCTTCGACGACTTCGAGAGTGGTGTCGAGACCCTTGGCCTCTTCAACGGTGATGACTCCGTCCTTGCCGACCTTTTCCATCGCTTCGCGGATGATCCCGCCGATCTCGAAATCGGAGTTGGCGGAGATGGTGCCGACGTGAGAAATGGCATCACCCTCGACCGGCTGGGCCAGCGAGTTGATGGTCTCGACCGCGATCTTGGTGGCCTGGTCGATGCCGCGCTTGAGCTCCATGGGGTTGGCGCCGGCGGTGACGTTCTTGATGCCCTCGCG
>CBESWV010000469.1:0-1882 GCA_965533305.1 uncultured bacterium
GTCATCCGCGAATCGGAGTACCACGTGAGCTGGCAGGACCAGACCGTTCTGTCCGATCTCGATTCGGCATGGCAGGCGCCAAACCGGGCTCAGAACCTGCGCTTTTACTTCACCGATCACGGCTTGCGGGTAGTGGATCGCACCGCCGAGGGGAGCCCAGAGCTGCTGAAGCTGGCGGTGGCAGGTCGCTCGACGGGCGACTCGACCCCGGTAACGATTTCAACAACCGAAAACCGGTTGGAGATCAGCCGTGGCGGGTTGACCGAGAGCTTCGTCAACGGCGAAGCCGGACTCCAGCACATCATGACCATCAATGAAGCTCCGGCAGGGGACGGACCTTTCGAGATGGAGCTCGATTTTTCGGCGGCCGGGATGAGCATCACCGGTGATGCCGTCGAGCTTCGATCGTCCTCCGGGCGCCGGCTGCTCTATTCGCTTGGCGAAGCCCACGACGCAACTGGCGCCATCGTCGAGGCCACCGTAAGCGTGCGTAACAACCGTTTGCTCATGACCTTCAAAAACGAAAGCGCCGTGTACCCGCTCACCGTCAAGAACCTCTTGTCGGGAACGGCCAACACTGTGCTCGAAGGGAACGTGACGGATGTCCTCTTGGGGGCAGATGTGGTGACCGCGAGAGGAGACTTCAACGGTGACGGATACTCCGATGTGGCGGCGTATTCGAGCTCTTGGGTGAACTCGCTGGGTGGAGACGGCGCGGTCCTGGTGTTTCATGGCGGACCGGATGGCATCGGGAGCAATGGTTCGGGTTCGGTGTTCGATGCCGCGAACTCAATCATCGAATCGGATCTCGGTCTGTACGCATGGCCGTCTGAAATGGCAGCCATCGGTGATCTGAACGGTGACGGTTATGACGATCTTGCAACCGGTCAGTGGACGTGGGATCCGAGTTTTCCACCCAGTACGAGCCGTTTGCGTGGTGGAGTCTGGGTTTTTTACGGGTCGTCAGATGGGATCACCGCGACGAAGACCACCGAGGCGGACGACCACGTAGTTTCCACTGTCGATCAGTCGTGGTTTGGCTACACCGTTCGTGGCGCGGGTGATGTGAACGGGGATGGGTTTGGCGATCTCGCGGTCTGTGCGCGAGAGTGGAGCGACTCGGGCGCCCAGAACGACGAAGGAGCGGTCTTTGTCTTCCACGGATCGGCTGTTGGCCTGACGGCGACCACCGCGTCCTCGGCAGATTCCGTTCTCGAGGGGAACGAAGCGGATCGCATCGCCGGGCAGGAACTGAACGGCATCGGCGACGTCGATGGCGATGGGTACGACGACCTCGCGATTGCCCTTTTACTCGAGAGTCCCGAGGCTTCTGAACATGCGGTCGCCATCGTTCACGGTTCGGCGACGGGTCTCGGGAGCAACCCGGACCAACCCCTTTCGGTGTGGGCGGACACGCTGATCCAGGGTAATGAAGTTAGGGCAGGCCTCGGCAGCTCCATCGCGGAGGCCGTCGATGTCAATGGTGATGGATTCTCCGACCTGGTGTTTTCCGGAGCCATGTGGAGCGACGACCCCGGAGTTTCCGGAGAAGGTGCGGTCCTGATCTTTCATGGCGGGCCGGACGGGATTGAATCGAATCCGACCCTTCCGGCTGTTTCGGTCGCCGATGCCGTGATCGAAGGCAACCCGACCCCCTCCTTCTACTTAATGCAATTCGGTTTTCATGTAGGTGGTATCGGCGATATCAATGGCGACGGATATGGCGACATCGTGGCGACTTCCTACTCGTTCTCGAACCCGGAGAACAATGAAGGAGGTGCGTTTGTGTTCTTTGGTGGTTCGGACGGGATCGCGAGCTCCCGCACCGACCCGGTGCAGGAAAGCGCAGATCTGGTGATCGAGGGCAACGTGGTCGATCTGT
>CBESWV010000470.1:0-1881 GCA_965533305.1 uncultured bacterium
ATCGCCGCCCATGTCGTTCTCGGACTCGCCGCCGCCTGGCTCGGCTTCAATCTGGCCAAACTACTGTGAGGTGGACATGACCCTTCCTGAAGACGGACATCTCCTGCGGATCTTTATCGGCGAGAATGATCGCCACGAACGGCAACCCCTCTATCAGTGGATCGTGCGTGAGGCGCGGCGGGTCGGGCTGGCCGGGGCGACGGTGGTGCGCGGCATCGAGGGCTTTGGCGGCCGAAGTCGGCTCCACACGGCCAAGTTTCTCCGTCTCTCAGCGGATCTGCCGGTCATCATCGAAATCGTCGATACCATCGACAAGATCGAGGCCTTTCTGCCGATCATCGATGAGGTCATCACGGGGGGCCTGGCCACGGTCGAAAAGGTCCACATCCGGTTCTACCGCGGCGCGGAGGAGGAAGAATGAACCCGCTGCTCATCACGGCCGCCGTCCTGGCGCTGGGAATCGGCATCGCCCACTCGTGGCTCGGCGAGCGCTACATCATCTCTCGCCTGCTCCGCAGAACCGATCTTCCAAAGCTCTTCGGGGACGACACCTTCACGCGCCAGACCCTGCGATTCGCCTGGCACCTCACCACCGTGGCATGGTTCGGTCTCGCCGCAATCCTCATCATGCTCTCCGGAGCGCTGATCGGAATCCGCGTCAGCGACGGCGTGGTCTTCGCCATCGCTCTGGTCTTCCTCGTCAACGCCATCGTGGCGTTGGTATTCTCGAAGGGCCGACACCTGTCGTGGATCGTCTTCGCGGCGATCACCACGCTGTGTCTGCTCGCCATCAACTAAGGAGAATCCATGACTCGCGACATCATCGCCACCACCAACGCACCCGGCGCGGTCGGGCCCTACTCCCAGGGCATCCGCACCGAACAGTTCGTCTACACGGCCGGTCAGGTGCCCATCGACCCCGCCACCGGAACTCTGGTCACGGGCTCCATCGAAGACCAGACGCGGCGCTCTCTCGAGAATGTCAAGGCCGTCCTCGAAGCAGCGGGAACCGGTCTCGGCAGGGCCGTCAAGATGACCGTGTTCATGACGAATCTCGGCGACTTCAAACGCATGAATGCGGTCTACGCCGAGTTCTTTCCGGAGGCGCCGCCGGCGCGCTCGGCATTTGAGGTCAGCGCGCTCCCCCTCGGCGCCGACATCGAGATCGAGGCGATCGCACTCACCGACGATTCTTAGTTCTTAGTTCTCAGTTTTTAGTTTTTAGTTCCATCGCAGCTCTTTAAACGGGCTATGCGATGACATTCAAAACTGAGCCTCTTGCAAAATTCGAGAATCGGACACTGAAGTCTTCCGACCCACCTCGCCATCAGGCCGGCGAGACGCCGGCCCTACAAGGGATCTCGGCCCTTTGTAGTGCTGGCGTCTCGCCGGCACAGAGACCACTGACCATCGGGAAAGAGGGTTTTTGCAAGAGGCTCAGTTCTTGGTTGTTCGTTCCATCGCGGTATTTCAATGGGCTTTGCGATGTAACTCAAAACTAAAACCTCAAAACTAAGAACTCACCTCGGTTTTCACCGGATTTGACAGCGTCCCCACGTCCTCGATTTCGACGGTGACATCGTCGCCGGGGGTGAGCGGCCCGACCCCTGCCGGAGTCCCGGTGAGGATGATGTCGCCGGGCTCCAGCGTCATGACCTGGCTGATATACGAGATCAAATAGGCGGGATTGAATACCATCTCGCTTGTTCGTCCCTGTTGCCGGAGTTCGCCGTTGACCGAGCACCGGATCTCGAGATCGGCCACCGCGGCGCGGTCAATCCCGGCGACGATCCAGGGACCGACCGGGCAGAAGGTGTCAAAACCCTTACCGCGGGTCCACAGCTTCTCCGCTCGCTGGATGTCCCGGGCGGTGACATCGTC
>CBESWV010000471.1:0-1859 GCA_965533305.1 uncultured bacterium
CACAACTCATCGTTCCATGAGCAGGCTGGAAGCCCGCTCCACAACAGCACAACGGGAACTTTGTAGGGGCGGGCATCCTGCCTGCTCCTCAGCGCGATCGGGTCGCCAGAGCCTCGACCCGCCGTCTCGCGGCGGGCGAAGCGAGCATGGCCAGGGCTCGATCGAGACCGCCACCCTCAAGATCCCCACGACGCGCCAGCGCCGACAAACACCAACGGCGGTCTAAAGGGCGCTCGAGATCCTCGATGAGATCCAAGGTCTCACCCACCCCCGCGGGGATGCCGGCATCGATGAAATCAACCACCGCGCGGCGCCGGGCCCAGAGTTCGGGGAGCGTCTCGAGACGTTCCCGGATCTCGCGCGGACCGGCGTTCCGCAGCTCTGGAATCGCGTTTCGCACCAAACGGAGGCGATCCAGGACCGACCCTGTGGTCTCTCGCGGATCATCGGTCCACGGCGCCTCGAATCCTCGATTTCGTTTCGCCGCCGGTGGCTCAGCCGACTCGGAGATCGGCGAGCTCCGCCACGGAGCGTCCCACGGTGAAGGTTCCTTGGCCCGGGGCGACGGTTCCGGTTCGGGGGCGGTTTCCGGGGCAGCGGGAGGCTGCGCTTTCGATGGAGGCGGCGGCGGTACCACCGGGGTTTTGGGTTCGGCCGTCCCAACCGAGGACGCAGCCAGAACGTCATCGACCTCGGCCCACTCGGAATCAGGTTCCCGGTGATCCGCCTCGGCGTTCGGCCTCGCCGTGGGGATGTCATAGACCATGGGCTCTTCCACAACCAACGCCTCGTCAACCTCCTCGTCCTCACGATCGTATGAATCGGCGGCCAGATCCAACCCACGCGCCAAAAAATCCTCTCGGGTTTCCGGATCCCGCAGACCGGTGAGGATGCCACGCAGTGAGAGACTTCCGTCCTTGCGCATTTTCCCCAACGCCTCGAGCACCGCGGCCGGTGCGAAGGCGCCGCCGCTCTTTCCCGAGAGACCCTCGACCAATTCCTCAGCGCCGTCAAAACCGACCTCGCGCACCAACAGCCGCCGTTCCGTTGGGTTGAGTCCACGTACGGTCCGCCACGCCCGTGCCATCGCCCGCGCCTTGTCAGCCGGCGAACGCGCCCGCTGGAGCTCAAAGACCAGCGCCGTCAGATCATCCGACACCTTCATCGATCACCTCACTCGCCGAAGACCTTGCCCGAACCCGTCACCGAATCCTCACCATCGGCGCCGCCCAATCCCTTTGCCACTGCCGCCGGGAGGCTCGAGAGGTCGCGCAGCATCTGTTGCATATCGACTCCCGAGAGCTGTTTCATGATCGGACCGAGCTGGCTCATCACCTGAACCACATCATCCGTGAGCCGGGCAGCGCCGGTCCCGTCCCCCGGTCTACCGCCATTGGAGATGATGGTCGTCTCACCCGCTCGGGACAACGGTTCCGACACCGCCGCCGCGATCTCGGGCAGGACCTTGAGAGCTTCGATCGAGAGACCGGCCTCGTTGTAGAGTTTGAGCGCTTCTGCCAGTTGTCGCCGCGCCTCGGCCTCGGCCTCACCCTTGGCGAGAATGGCATCGGCCTCGGCAAGACCGATCTGGCGACGCTGAACCGACTCGGCCTCGGCCTTGGCGATACCTTCGGCCTGGAGTGCCTTGGCCGCTTCCTCGCGACGCAGGCGTTCCGCCGCGGCTCCCTTCTCGACCGTGTACTTCTTGGCATCGGCGAGTCGTTCGGCCTCGTACTTCTTGGCGTCGGCGTTTTCGCGGATGGAAGCATTGAGCTCGAGTTTTTGGCGTTCGACCTCCTGATCGGCGATCCGGATGTCCTGAACCTTGAGCTCCATCTCGCCCGCCTTGACGGCCTGGG
>CBESWV010000472.1:0-1856 GCA_965533305.1 uncultured bacterium
AAGTTGGAACCGGCAAAGCGGCGGCTGAGCTCCTCGGTCTCCCGGTGGTGGGTGTCGTCGTCGTGGCCGAGCACCACAAGCGCCATGGTCTCGGCGACGGGCTTGTCCTTCATATACTCGAGATGCTCGAGGACCCTGGGCAAATGGTCTTTGCCGCGATCGGCTTTGTAGCGCTCGCGATCGGTGGTGGAGATATTGATCCCGAGATAGAACAACCCACCGAGCTCGATCACCGCATCGACCTTGGCCGGGGTGAATCCCGAGGCGTTGGAGAGCACCGCGGGCGGCAGTCGGTGCTCGCGGATCAGAGCCACCTGATCGACAAAACGACGATCGGCGGTGGGCTCGTTGTAGTTCGACAGGCTGACCGCCTCGATGGTGTCCCGGTGCGCGGTGAGCTGACCGACGATGCGCTCGAAAAGCTCGGTGGGCATGAACTCGGTCGGCCGCGGCGCCGCGCCCACCGGACAGAAATAGCAGCCCTGGGTGCAGTTCGAGCAGGTTTCGAGGGAGACATAGCGCAGCCGGAACTCGTGCGACCGGTCGGCGGTGACCGGTTCGAGCCAGCCATCGCTCAACCACTTCCGCTCGACCTCATCCAGGGTGATCAGTTCGCCACCATCCTCGGCGAAACGTCGCAGCGCATCGTAGCCGGGCTGACCTCGGAGCAACTCCTGGTTTGTCAAAGGGTGAGAGAGCCGTCCCTCCCCGCGGTGAATCCACGGACTGACCCGCCAGGGTCCCGCGGAAGACTGATCCGAAAGGTGGAAATTGCTCGACATGACTCGCATTATACGGATCAATCACCGGCCGATGTTTGAATCGATCTTCAGAACGTGAAGGTCGCTCCCAGGGAGATGAGATAGACACTGTCGGCTTCGGCGATGTCGAAGTACTCCAGCTCGGCGCGCACCGCGAGGCCCTTGAAACGTACCTGGGCGCCGACGCCGAAGACCAAATCGGTGCCGCTTTTGGTGTCGAACTCGATGATCTGACCGATGGCCGCCTGAATATCGGAGTCCCAACTGACAAAACCCACCTTGGCGAAGATATCAGCGATCCCGAGGGGCAGCATCCCCATGGCGAAGGCGTCGAATCCCTTGAGATCGTTTTCGACGCGGACGGTCCCTTCGATGGTGTCCATCGAATCCGACAGCTTGCCGAAGTCGATGTAGCTGCCCTCGACGGCGAGGAAGCCCATGAACCGATAGCCGAGGATGATCTTGTACGAAGTGCTGTCGGCCTTGTAGTCGAACTCCTCCAGATCAAGATTGAGATCGTTGATCTTGAGCGTCGTCTGGCCAAAGCTGCCGCCGACATAGAACCCGTTCTTTGCCGAAACCGGACCTGCCGCCAAGATCAGCACCACCACCGCACACACGACCAACCCTCTGGCAAAAACACGATTCATGACACGGTCTCCCTTCGCCCACATTCCAGGGCACAGTCTAGTGCACCCCGCCGCAAACGAGGTGTTCCCAGGTCACACGAGGACGTTGGTGAGTGCCCGGGGGAGATGGACCCCAATCTTTGGACAGGTTCGCGGCGTTTCCAAGGTGGAATCCAGCGGGCGATTCATGCCGCGCGGTCCTGCCGGGTCACCCCTCGGCGCCGCCACCGTCCAACAGATCCTCGACGAGCTGCGCAAACAGCTCGAAGGCGTCGACCTCAAGAAAGACGCGCCCAGGAAACGGGCGCGCAAGAAGAGCTGAGGATGCGAATCGTCTGGATCGTCTGACCTGGCTCCCGTTGAGGCACCCGCTAAACGCGACAAACACCCGCGGTGGTCTTGGCATTCACCATCCCCAGGACGGATTCTGCTCAGAATGTGTAAATGTGTAAACCTGGCACCATTC
>CBESWV010000473.1:0-1853 GCA_965533305.1 uncultured bacterium
CAGCGGTTCCCACGACAGCGAGGACGATGGCGGTGATCAAGGCGATGCGCCTCGGCGGAGAGCGGTGCGGAGACTCGGCCCGGATCGGCTGAGAGTCCGCAAGGCGATTCGCGCTTCCGATCGTGGTCGCGGTGAGGCTGATGAATGCGATCATCAGGCAGGCCGCCGCGATGGCTCTGAGAAGCTGAGCGATGATGGCGCGAGTGTCCCGGGGCGGATCAGGATAGAGATTGGTCGCGTCGCGAACGGTACCGTCGGAATCCCGGATTGCGAGGTAGTTGTCGAGCATGCCCCGGCGGAGAGCAAAATGGAGGGTCGGCTCGCCGAGAAGACTGATGGTGACTTCGTTGGTGAATCGTCCGTGGAGAACCGTCCGCACGGTGAAGGGCTCTCCGATCATCACTTCTTCATCAAAGATGAGCTCGAGATCTTCCCGGTGATCCACCCACCAGTCGCCCACCTGTGCCGTTGCGTCGAGGAGGACGGAGGGATCTGCTTTGAGTGGTAGATGTTCAGTGAGGCCATCATGGTCGATCTCGAGGCGCAAGGCGCCTGCCCGCTCGATGGGGTCGGCGGCGTGGATGGTGATACGCTCGACCGAAACTCCGGGCTCGTCGATGACGAGTTCGGTGCCGGCGACGTTGAATCGCAGGTGACCGCCGATATTCTCGATGGTGACCTCGGTGGGGCGATCGATGATGGCGGCGACCAGCCATATCAACACCGCTGCCGGCAACCACGGGAGGGCCGAGCGCCATCGATGGGCGGGTTTCGGGTTCACCGGTTCATCATACGGGGTGACCGATGCCAATCCCAATTCTCGTCACCGGGATCCAATCCCGATGGTCATCAGTTGGCCGCTTCCACCAACTCCACCCGCTCGATCTGGGCCAGCATGTAGATCAGTCGGAAGATCCACTCTTCGTCTTTTTCGCGTTGGACCAGCTCCGCCACCGTCGGGCGTTCGTCCTCGATGGTGCGGACTATTCGAAGCTGCCGGCCCGAGAGGTGGAGATCGGCGGGGATGCCGCTGCCGCACCGGACCACCTCGCGTTGAAACGCTTCGCGCATGATCTTCCGCACGACGCCGAGAGGCAGACGTTCCTGGATTCCTTCGTGGATGAGAGTGTGGCTGCGGAGATTGAGTGGGAGGACGGGATCCACTGGCTTGGCGTCGTGGTAGAACTCGAAGGAACCGGCGATCCAGGTGAAGAGGTCGTGGATCCGATCCCTGACCTGTGCTCCCAGGGAGGTGAAGAGTTGATTCGGGGTGCAGACATCGAGGGCGAGGAGCGCCTCGGTGAACCGCATTCCCTTGCGGGCGGCGAAATCGAGCACCTCGGCGTGCTGTTCGCGTGAGAGTTGCCCGTCGGCAACGAGGAACTCTCCGAAACGCTCGCTTTCGATGTTGGAGGTGGCGAAGATCGGGTGGCCCTCTTCGAAGTAGATCGATTTGCGTACGGGCTCACGAATGAGATCGAGGCGACCGTCCTCGCGGGATTCGGCGAGCCAGTGGAAGAGACTGCACAGCGATTGGTTCATGAGATCGCCGATGAGGTCGGGAGGGGCCTCAGGCTCGATCTCGTTCGCCCTGGCGGGAATCGCCACCGGGCCCGGTTCGCGACCGCCGAAGATGTTGAGCGGGTTTCCCTCAGTCGGCATCTCGACCTGGTTCGGGATCGATTTTCCGCTCGCCTCATCGGCGAGTTCCTGCATCTCCTTGACCAGATCCTGTTCGGCCTTGTGGTCGCTACGTTTTTCGCGCTCGATGTCGTCGGTGAAGAGTGCGTGCATGAAGGTGGCCACTTCGGCCTTGGTCATGGGCTGCGTGGCCGCATCGACCCGCGACAGCA
>CBESWV010000474.1:0-1841 GCA_965533305.1 uncultured bacterium
AGCTCATGAGTGGTGCGGGTAAAACTCGAACCGTTTCGTGCCCGTCGATTCAACCTGAGCCGCGACCGCCGTTCCCGATTCTGCAGGAATCTCTCAGCCGCCTCGCTCGACCACCACCAGGGTGAGATCATCGGCCGGCGGCACTCCCCCGGTAAATGCGGTGAGCGACTCGAGGACCCTGGCGTTCAGCACGGTGCCCGAGAGACCCGAGGTTCCGCGCAGCACTTGCGCAAGACGCTCGTAACCAAAGGGTTCGCCACCCTTCGAGGCCGCTTCCACCAGACCGTCCGAGTAGAGTACCAGCCGGCTCCCCGGCGGGAAACCGCCCTTCAGGCTTACCGGTCGACAGAGGCGGCTCCCCATCGGGATCGACCCTGCCATCAGCTCCTCGACCTTTCCCTCGGCGGACAGGAGAAAGGCCGGCGGATGGCCGGCGTTGGCGAGCAGGAAACTCCCTTCGATGGGATCGATCTCCACCACCGCCAGGGTGACCATGGTGAGCTTCTTGCGGTGCTTGACCAACAGGTGGTTGGCTTTTTCGATCAGCGTGGACCCCGAATATCCTTCGTGTACCAGCGCAGCGATCGAAGATTTGAGACCTGCCATCAACAGCCCGGTTGACAGGCCGTGCCCGGCCACATCGCCCACCGCCAGCACCAGGCGACGATCCGAGATGGAAAAAACATCGAAGTAGTCGCCGCCGACTTCCGCGGCCGGCTGAAAGCTGGTGTGGATGCTGAGCGTGCCGAGCTCGATGTGGCGGGACGGCAGAAGGCTCTCCTGGATCTGCCGTGCCAGCTCCAAATCCTGGGCGAGTCGCTCCTTCTCGGCGACATCGGCGAGCATCGACTGAACCGAACCCGTCATGTGGTTGAAGGACCGCGCCAGATCGGCGAGCTCATCGTGGCGCTTGACCGGCACCCGGTAGTCGAGGTTGCCGCGCTCCACCTGCCGTGCCCCCGCCGACAACCTTCTTACCGCGCGGGTGATGCTGAGAATCAGGGCCGCGGAAATGACCACGGCGAGCGCGTAGTCTGCGAGGAAGAAGAGCCCGAGCCCAAGCAACACAACCCAGATACGGGCGCCGAGCTCGTACCGGGAAAGGGTGAAATCAGTCCACAAGTTGACCGGCGAAGAGCGCAGCAAGGAGAGGAAGTTCGAGCCCTCGAGCTTTTCGCCCGATTCCATGTCGACCAGCTCGACCACCACACGGAACCAGACGATCATGGGCCGTGAGAGAAAACCAGCCTCAGTCGCCGGCGACGGGGGCCAGATCTCGTCCCCGGACCTCGATTCACCATCCACAGTGACGTTGATGCCGCCGCCACCTGAAGTCTGGATGTTGACGACGCTGTCCCCGCCGGATCCCTCGTCATCAACGCGGACCACTTTGAGCGGCAAGAGAGCGACATCGAACCACCATGCGTCGCTGATCGCCGCGGCGGTGTCGCTGTCGAGCGGGATCAGAGCAACGACCCTGTTTCCCGAGACCGATGTGGCGGCCACCAGCCCGTAGGCGTCGGCGCCGTGCTGCACGATGAGGCTGCGTTCCTCACCATCGACCCATGCGATCTGGGGAAGCGTCTCGCCGCCGTTCAACGCGAGATATTGGTCTCCGAGCCGTGCCTGCCAGGCGACACGCGGCAGCGGTTCCGGGGGGTGGTCGGCGAGCTCGCGGAGACGCTCCGCCGCCGCCTCCGGCCCATCCCGCTCCGCCACCCTGAGCACGGTGTTGCAGTCCCTCACGAGATCCCAACGAACCCGCCGCATCTCCGACCCGAAGCGGACCGAGGTGTACTGACCGGCGAGGATGTACAGCCCGACAGCCGCGAAGGCGGCGA
>CBESWV010000475.1:0-1797 GCA_965533305.1 uncultured bacterium
GGTGGTGGTCCCAACCCGGGCGGTACCATTCGAGCATGGTGAACTCGGGATTGTGCCGGCTCCCCGCCTCGCCATCACGAAAGGCCTTGCAGAGCTGGTAGACGGGTCCGCTCCCCGCGGCGAGAAGCCTCTTCATGGCGAACTCCGGCGAGGTCTGGAGCCAGAGCTCGCGGCCTCCGTCGGCTCCCGGACCCCGATAGCGGGTGCTCAGCGCCGCGAGGTGGAGATCGGTGACCGGCGCCGACGCGAGGAGCGGGGTCTCGACTTCGAGCACGCCGCGCTCGGCGAAGAATGCGCGGATGTTCGCCAGAACATCCGCCCGGATCCGCAGATTTTCCATTGAGGCAGTGGGTCGCCAACCGTTGGTCATCGAGCGATTATCGCGCACACCGAGGGAGGGATGTTGATTCCGGTCGTTTCGTGACCATCGTAGAAACCACAAAGGCTCGAAGACACAAAAAGATCACCAAGTCCGACAAGCTGATCGGCCCTCGGCCGATCAGCTTGTCGGGTTTTTCGTGAAGTCCTTCGTGCCTTGGTGTCTTCGTGGTTGCGACGTGAAGTGCGTGCGAAAGCTGCGGATGTCACGCGCGGCTGACGTAGTCGCCGGTCCTGGTGTCGATCTTGATCTTCTCGCCGATCTGAACAAAGAGCGGGACCCTGACCACGGCGCCGGTCTCCATGGTCGCCGGTTTGTTGCCGCCGGAGGAGGTGTCGCCCTTGAGACCGGGGTCGGTCTCCGTGATTTCAAGGAACACAAAAGTCGGTGGGGTGATGACGATGGGATTGCCCTCGAAGAGGGTCACGATGCAGACGTCCTCTTCCTTGAGCCATTGGCTCGCATCGCCAATGGTCTCGGAACCGGCGGCGATCTGTTCGAAGGTCTCCTGGTCCATGAAGGTCCACATGTCGCCGTCGGAATAGAGGTACTGCATTTCGGTCTCGTGGACATCAGCGCCCTCCAACGAGTCGGACGCCTTCATGGTGATCTCGTTGACCCGTCCGGTGACGAAGTTCTTGTATCTGACGCGGGTGAAGGCCTGACCCTTTCCGGGTTTGACCACATCGGTGTCGACGATGATGCACGGGTTGCCGTCCATGAGGATCTTGAGCCCGACCTTGACCCGATTCATGTTGTAACCAGCCATGTTGTATCTCTCTTTCTCGCTTGCGCCGATCATACCGAAGCTGCGAAACTGCGCCGGTGAAGATCGCATTTGATCCGTGGCCGGCGGGCGAGTGGCGTCGCCATCTTGCCGCCGTGGTTCGCGATCTCGGCGAGTTGCTCGATCTCGTCGGGCTCGACGCCGAAGCTCTTGGAGTCGGTGCAACCTCTCCGGCCGCTCTCCGATTCCCGCTCAGGGTACCACGCGGTTTTGTTTCCCGAATGCGCAGGGGCGATCCGGACGATCCGTTGTTGCGGCAGGTGCTCCCGGCGTCCGCCGAGGACGACGATGTCGCGGGTTTCACCGACAACCCGGTCGGGGAACTGGGCATGTTTCGCGGCGATGGTCTGCTGAACAAGTACCACGGTCGTTCGTTGCTGGTGGCCACCGGGGCCTGCGCGATCCACTGCCGATATTGCTTCAGGCGGCATTTCCCCTACGACGAGGGACAGCCAAGTGGTAGGGAGTTTTCGGCGGCGCTGGACCAGATCGCGTCGGATGCGTCCATCGACGAGGTTATTCTCTCCGGAGGAGACCCGCTGGTGCTTCCCGACGACCGTCTCGCGGATGTGGCCTCAGCTCTCGCTGAGATCCCGCATGTACGCCGCCTGAGGATCCACACTCGGATGCC
>CBESWV010000476.1:0-1706 GCA_965533305.1 uncultured bacterium
CGTCGGGGCGTAGCTCAGTCTGGTAGAGCGCACGGTTCGGGACCGTGAGGCCGGTGGTTCAAGTCCACTCGCCCCGACCATTTATAGAGTCTCCCAAAGGGCGCATCCCGGTGCGCTCCTTTTTTTTGCCCCAAATTGACTTACACCTTATTATCACCTATGGTGGTGGTGAGGAGAGCCCCATCATGACCTACCTCACCGAACGGCAGCGGGATGTACTCGAATTCATCGAGAAAAGGCTCGAGAGCAGCGGTGTCGCGCCGACCCTGAGAGAGATTTCAGAGGCCTTTGGTTTTGCATCCACCGCCAGCGCCCAGAAACACATCGCGTTGCTCGAACGAAAGGGTTTCCTGCGGCGTGAGAAGCATCAGAAGCGAGGACTCGTGTTGGTTCATCAGCCGGCCAACGATGAGCGAGGCGGGATCGAGCTTCCGTTGCTGGGATTGGTGGCCGCCGGCGCGCCCATCGAATCCGTTCCTGACCCCGAGCCGGTATCGGTACCGCAGGATTTTGTCGGATCGGGGAGCAACTTCGTCCTCAAGGTCCGCGGCGAGTCCATGATCGACGACGGGATCCACGACGGCGATCTGGTGATTGTCCAGTCGACGGCCAAGGCCGTCGACGGTGACATGGTGGTCGCCATGGTGGATGGAGAAGTGACCCTCAAACGTCTTTATCGTCAAGCCCCGGGCACCATCAGACTCCAGCCCGCCAATTCTGAGATGGAACCCCTTTTTGTCGCCGCCGCCGACCTCACCGTTCAGGGGATCGTAGTCGGTCTCCTTCGCCGGTACTGAAGACCGCCGTTTGGCCTTTTCCTTGACTGTGTCGGCTGATTTCGATAGCGTTCCAGTATGACTCGTCTCGAAGAGATCACTGTGGTCATGACATCGGTGGGGACCGAACAGCAGGCGGTGGAGATCTCCGAGGAACTCATCGCTCGCCGGTTGGCCACCTGCGTCAATATTGTTCCCTGTCTGCGTTCCATCTATCGATGGAAGGGGAAAATCTGCGAGGACACCGAATATCTTCTCCTCATCAAGACCCCGAAACGACTCTTCGAACGGGTGTCGGCCGCGATCCGGGAATTCCACTCCTATGAGTTGCCAGAGATTCTCGCCATACCGGTGTCGGCCGCCGAAGAGAGTTTCCACCGGTGGATCCTCCAGATGGTTGAACCCGGCGATGATGACCTCGATGACGAAAACGACCAGGATTTCGACTGACCTTTAGGCCGGGTTGCTATAATCCAGCGACGATGTCCGTCGACCATCCCCTGCATGCACATCTCGTGCTTTCGAGCTGCTTCGGCAACATCGAAATCGCCGAGCGAGCGTTGGTGGATCTCTGTGGTCAGGCGGGATTTTCCGGTGATGATTGCTATTGGCTCGTCACCGCGCTCAGAGAGGCGACCGCCAATGCCATTCGCCACGGCAACCGGCAGGACCCCGAGCGATCAGTTCTGTTAGATTTTGGAATTCACGACGGCGAAGTCACGATTCGGGTCGAGGACGAGGGCGAGGGATTCGACCTCGAGGCGATTCCGGATCCCACCGATCCGGATTATTTGCTGCGACCGAGTGGACGCGGTATCTTCTACATGCGGCAATTCATGACCCGTGTGGAGTTCAGCCGCTCGCCGGGTGGTGGCACGGTGGTCGAGATGACCCGGCGCCTCGAGCCCGAGACAAGGAGTTCAACAGATG
>CBESWV010000477.1:0-1698 GCA_965533305.1 uncultured bacterium
AGGGTGCGGGGCGACGCGATGGCGTGGATCGGCGCCCCCCGGTATTCCTCTGCCACCCCACAGGCGTCGGCGGCGCGCGCCCAGAGCCGACGGCAGGCCCGGAGCTTGGCCGCTTCCATGAAGAGATCGCGACCGATGGCGTGGCGGAAGCCGATCTGATGGCAAACACTGCTCGGTTCGATACCGCGGTTGGTCAGGTTTCGGAGATATTCGATCCCGGTAGCCAAGGCAATTGACAGCTCCTGGACCGCGTTGGCTCCCGCGAGGTGATAGGGCAGCGTGCTGATGGAGATGGTGCGAAGATCGGGGGCGTGTTTCTCGGCCCAGCGCGCGATCTCGGCCAGCACGTCGAGGCTGCCGTCGATTCCCAATGGAAGCGAACCATCGGTGACGAGGGCGGCGAGAGGATCACAGCCCAGGTTGCCGAGGAGCTCTCGCGGTTGGATCTCCCTGCGGCGAGCCGCCGCAACCATGATCGCGGCAACGGCCGCAAAACTGCCGCCCGCCGCGAGATGGATCGGCGTCGTCGGAAGATTCACGCGTTCGAGGAACGTATCGAGATTGTCAACATGAGTCAGTCGGACCCCGCCGCCAGGGGCATGATCGGCATCGTCGTCGGCCGTGCGGGTGGCTCGGTCGAAAACCAGCCAGATCGAGTTGGCGCCCCGGTCGAGTTCCTCCTTCGCCAGGTCGGCGGCGATCTTGGGATCGGCGCTGCCGACCCGCTGGCAGACCTCCCAACCCCCGGCGCCCGGGCCCATGGCGGTGCGGCCGCGGACAAACGGCTGTTGACCCGGGTAGCCCGGATCAGCACCTGAGTCATCCGCGGTGGCGAGGGGCGCGATCTCGAGGCCCTCGTGGGTCTTGACCGTCAGCCGCTCGAGCGGGCGGCCTTTGAGGCTGGCCGTCGCGATCTGACGCCAGTCATCCATCGATGGCCGGTCAAAAAGCTCCGCGAGGGAGGGGAGATCGGTGAAGGTGGGGTCCGATGAAGCCATGGCTCCTCCAGTTCGGCGCTGCCGAGGAGTATGGTAACTCAAATCGAGACGCGGTCACAGGGGTTCACCTCCGCCGAGGCCCTCGACGATCTCGCGGCGGGGCGCGAGTCCGAGACCTGATCGTATACTCGGGGAAGGTCTTGAACGGGGGACAGATGACGATCGACGAATTCGATGATGCCGCTTCGACGTTTGACGTGGATTTCAGGATTCAGCGGGCGAAGGGGGTGGTGGATCAGCTCGGGAAACAGATTCGGCTCGAACCGTCCATGTCGGTCATGGACTTCGGCTGTGGAACGGGTCTCGTCGGATTCGAACTCTTGGACCGGATCGGGCGGTTGACCCTCGCCGACACTTCCCCGGGGATGATCGAAGCGGCGAGCCAAAAGATCCCCGCCGCCGAAGCCGATAGGGTCGAAATGCTCCTGCTGGACCCGGGGCGAATGGAAATCCTGCAACACTACGATCTCATCGTTTCCCTCATGACCCTCCATCACATCCCAGATGCCCGGGAAATCGTCAGGTTGCTCGCTTCGTCACTGACACCCGGTGGGATCCTGGCGTTGGCCGATCTCGACCGGGAGGATGGGAGCTTCCACGGAACCGAGGCGGAGGTTCATCGCGGCTTCGATCGGCATGAAATCAAGGGCTTCATGGCGAATGTGGGACTCGAGGAGATCCGAGAGACGACGCCGTGGAC
>CBESWV010000478.1:0-1694 GCA_965533305.1 uncultured bacterium
AGAGGCTGTCAACCCACCGTTGCCACGGAGCGTCATACAATCGTGTTGAGAGCAACCACCATGACGCCGACTCGATCCGATCTTTCTCAGGATGACAGCGCCCTCGTTCTGATGGCGCGCAATGGGGACCGTGACGCCTTCTCGGAACTCGTCAGACGGCACCAGCGGCGGGTATGGATGGTGTGCCGGCAGTATGTCGGCGCCGACGAGGCCGATGCGGTGGCCCAGGACAGTCTGGTCAAGGCCTATACCGGTCTCGCCACCTTCGATGGTCGCGCCGCACTGACGACCTGGCTGACCCGGATCGCCATCAACACCAGTCTCGATCTGCTCAGGCAGCGCAGGCGGGAGGGGCTGAGGGTCGTCGCTCCGGATGACGAGGAGGGTGGATTCGACACCGTTTCCCAGGTGGCCGATGACGAGGTCGATCCCGAAGGGCGGTCCATGCAGCGTCAGGCGGTGGACCGGCTCCGAGAGTGTGAGGCTGAGCTGCCCGAGCGGCAGCGCGAGATCTTCCGCCTCAGGTTCTATGCGGAAATGGATCTCGACGAAATTGCGGCCGCTTTGTCGGTCCACGTGGGAACGGTCAAGACGCAGCTTCACCGCGCGGTGCATCGGCTGCGAAGAGAACTTGGAGACGTACGATGACCAGCCATTTGACATCTGAAGAGATCTCGGCGGCCGTGGCGGGCCTCGAACTCGAGGCCAAGACAAAGGAACATTTCGCCAGCTGCGTGGTTTGCCGCGCGGAGGCGGCGGAACTCGAGCAGTTGATCGACTCCCGTCGTGAGGAATTGCTCGTTGACGAACCCGATTGGGAGGTTCAGGCGCAGCAGATCATGGACCGGGTGCCCGCCGCCGCGGCCGGTGAGGGTCGGCAACGGTTGCTGTGGTTGCGACCGGTCCTGGCGCTCGCTGCCGTCCTGGTGATGGCGGTAGGGCTCGGCATTCTGCGGTCGGACGGGCCCGTCGAAACACCAGCGGCCGAGCCGACGGTTGAGGAGATCCTCGCCGAGATGGACGAGCTGTTGTCAAACGACAGCATCCCCGGGCTCGAGATCATCGACCCATGGAGCGATGATCATGCGATGGACTTTGGGTACATCGAACCGACACCAAGTGAATCTGTCGGATGAGATGTGTCGATTCAACACAAACGGAGCATCCTGAGCGGGGGCATTCGGGAGGAACCAATGAAACAGATGATGGTGATCGTGATGCTTGTGGCTGCAGCCACCACAGCCGGGGGGGCGGATTTCAACCTGCCGCACGGCAAGTGGTGGGAGAACGAACGAGTTGTGCAACGGGTCGGGCTCACCGAAGAACAACAAGCGGCGATCAGCGATCTGGTCTACCAGCACGCGCTCAAGATGATCGATCTCAATGCCGGGCTCAAGAAGGCCGAGTTCGAACTCGGTGATCTCGTCGATCGGGACGACTTCGACCCAACCGCCGTTCGAAAATCATTCGGCGCCTTCCAAGCGGCCAAGGACAAGCTCGAGAACGAACGCTTCGAGATGCTCCTCGCGGTCCGGGGAGAGCTGACCGCCGACCAATGGCGGAGTTTGCTCGAGATCCGGCGTTACCTCGAGCAGATGCGGGAGAATCGTCGACCCGGCGCCGGCGCGCCGGGCGGAACTCGCCCTCCAGGGGCCGGAGAGCGTCGACAACCGGTGGACGGAGGTTTCGGCTAG
>CBESWV010000479.1:0-1650 GCA_965533305.1 uncultured bacterium
CTGGATCCGGTCGAGATTGGCGCCGATCACATCTCGCAGCGCATAGACCATGAAGGTCGGCGCGCTGCCGCTGCCACGGAGATCACCGCCCATGGGCACGCCCTTTTCATAGCCTCGGAAGGCGGGCTGCCGGCTGTTCAGGTCCTCCGCCGTGTAGTCCCAACCGCCGAAGAACCGCACCAGGATGCGCGGGCCGGTGGTGCCGTAGACCTCTTTGCGGGCCATGGCGTCCCAGATCGCCGCACGGGTGTTCTCCTGCGCCCACACGCCGGTGTAACCGGAGGCGACGAGTTCATAGCCCTCGAAGATGCCGTTCTCGGTCTCGGTGAACGGATGCATCATCCGCTTCGGCGAAGGCTCGGCATTGGTCGCCTTGCCGAAGAAGTTCTCTTCCTCGACGGCGGTCAGGGCGGTGTGGCTGTCCGTCGAGCCGATCAGACCGAACTTGTACGGGTTGGTGCCGAGACGTTCCTCCAGAAGCAGTCCGTTCTTCAGCGCCTCGCGGGCGTACTCGTACTGGAGCATCTGTTCGTTCTTGGCCTCCGAGAGATCGAGATTGCCGGCGTCCCACGTCTCGTAGTCGGCGAAGGCGTCGTCCGGTGACAGGAACGGGTGCGTCTCTCCATCGCCCTTGATCTGGGTGACCTCATACATCGGCTCCCAGCGTGCCCGCGACTCAACGTACTTCTTGTCGAGCTTGCGGCCGGTGTACTGGGCGTCGACGGGGAACATGATCCCGTTGGAAAGATTGCCATTGTGGGCGAGAGCCAGCGCGGAACCACCAGTGGTGGCTTCGTAGTTCTCGAGGTACTTGTAGAAATCGAGCGGATCGGTGGAGCCCATAGGCGCCTGGGTGGTGTATGGCACGACCCGGCCGGCCTTCTCAGCACCCTCGCGAAAGATGACGTTTCGGTGCAGGTTGTTGCCCGTGACAAGCGAGGTCCACTCAAAGCCGATGAACGCCGTGAAATGGCCGGGATCATTGAAGCGCTCTGCCGCATCGACCACCTTCTCCCAGATCGATGCGTAGATCTTCCCACCCGGCGAGTACTCGCCCATCATCTCCGGGTTGATCTTTCCCTGCGAGAATGTGGTGATCAAATCCAGCGCTGCGGCAACCGAGGAGTCTCCGCCGGCCTGAAGCCCGTCGAACCAGCGCTTGCCCTGGTCAAATTTGATGATATCGGGCTTACCCGCCGCGAGATCGTTGAAGAAACCCATCCCATCGGAATGATCGGCGATCACCAGCCAGTCGAGGGGGCGACCGAGCTTGGCCGGCTGACCGCTCGAGGCCATGACTTCCTCACCGCGAGCAAAGCGGTAGGCGTCATCGAGACCGAGACGGCAGCCGAAGAGACCGGCATCCATTGAGAGACCGGTGTGGAGATGGGTGTCTCCCCAGAAGACCTGGTCGGGAAAGCTGCGCTGGGCATAGGGCGAATAGGCCTTGCCGGGGTAGAGATCCGACAGTGATTCCTTTGCCGGAGCGATCTGCGCGAACCCGGTCGTCGCCGAGCCGACGATCAGAAAGCAGCACAGGAGACCGAGAATCGAAATCGAACAGACGCGAGAACGGATCGTCGTGGCCATGAGTGAGTTGCGCATCACGTCATCTCCTTTGAAGAAACAAGGGTTGGTGTTGCAAAGCGG
>CBESWV010000480.1:0-1650 GCA_965533305.1 uncultured bacterium
CCCCACCGCTCGCTGCTCAAGGCGACCGGAGTCCGCGACGAGGACATGTCAAAGCCGTTTGTGGCGGTGGTCAACTCGTACGCGGATATCGTCCCCGGTCACGTCCACCTCAACGAGTTCGCCAAAATCGTCAAAGCCTCCATTCGGTCGGCGGGCGGCGTGCCATTCGAGTTCAACACCATCGCGGTGGACGACGGGATCGCCATGGGCCACGGCGGAATGAAGTTCTCGCTGCCGAGCCGCGAGCTCATCGCCGACTCGGTGGAGACCATGATCTCGGCCCACCAGTTCGACGGCATGGTGTGCATCCCCAACTGCGACAAGATCGTTCCCGGGATGCTCATGGCGGCCATGCGCCTCGACATCCCGACCATTTTCGTCAGCGGCGGACCCATGCCGGCTGGGAAGACATCGGATGGGCGGACCGTCGATCTGATCAGCGTCTTCGAGGGCGTGGGGGCCTTCAAGGCGGGGACCATCGACGCCGCCGAACTCAAGGAACTCGAGGACAACGGCTGTCCGTCATGCGGCTCGTGCAGCGGGCTCTTCACCGCCAACAGCATGAACTGCATTTCGGAGGCCCTCGGTCTGGCCCTGCCCTTCAACGGCACCGCGCTCGCGAACAGCGACCAGCGGGTCGAGCTCGCCGAGCGTGCGGGCCGCGAGATTCTGAGCCTCATCGAAGGTGGTGTTTCGGCCCGTCAAGTGGCTGTGCCCGAGGCCTTCGACGACGCCTTTGCCCTTGACATGGTCATGGGAGGGAGTTCGAACACCGTGCTCCACCTGCTCGCCATCGCCCGAGAGGGAGGGGTCGACTACGATCTCCACCGCCTCAACGGGATCGCCGATCGGGTGCCGCAGCTGTGCAAGATCTCCCCGGCTTCCAATCTCCACATGGAAGACCTCCACCGAGCCGGCGGCATCCCCGCCCTTCTGGCCGAACTGCAGCGGGCGACGGGGATCCTCCACGAGGATCGGCCGACGGCGGGAGGGCCTTCGTTCGGTGAGGTGCTCGCCGGGGCGGAACCGACCGATCGTGAGGTCATCCTCTCCTTTGACGAGCCCCACTCGAAAACCGGTGGATTGGCGGTGCTCTTCGGAAACCTGGCGCCCGAAGGCGCCGTGGTGAAGACCGGCGCAGTCGATCCCGCCATGCGCCGCCACAGCGGTCCGGCGAGGATCTACGAGTCGCAGGATGACGCGCTGCGCGGCATCTATGCCGGCGAGGTTCAGACGGGCGAGGTGGTGGTCATCCGTTACGAGGGCCCCGCAGGGGGGCCAGGGATGCAGGAGATGCTGAGCCCGACGAGCGCCATCATGGGGATGGGTCTGGGAGAGAGCGTCGCCCTCATCACCGATGGGAGATTCTCGGGCGGGACGAGGGGAGCGTGTATCGGTCACATCAGCCCCGAAGCTGCAGCCCGTGGCCCAATCGCAGCACTCCGGCCGGGCGACACTGTCTCCATCGATGTGGATGCCAGAACCATCGATGTGGATTTGAGCGATGAGGAGATCGCGGCGCGGCTCGAGGCCCTGCCGGCATTCGAGGCCACGACGACCAGCCGCTGGCTCAAGCGCTATTCGAAGATGGTGACCAGTGCGTCGACGGGAGCGGTTCTCACGGACGTCTGAGAGGATTCACCGCGAACG
>CBESWV010000481.1:0-1643 GCA_965533305.1 uncultured bacterium
TTTTCTCGCTGATGCCGTCGCAGACATCATCGAGATCGAACCAGCCGTTCTCGCGTCCGACTCGGGCCATGAAGACGATCTGAAGGAGGAGATCGCCGAGCTCCTCGCGGAGCTTGGCCGGTTCTTCGGAGGCCGCGGCCTCGGCCACCTCGTGGGCTTCCTCGAGGAGGTAGGGCGCGAGAGTTGAAAGAGTCTGCTTGCGGTCCCAGGGGCATCCCCCGGGATCGCGCAGCCGATCCATGATTTGGCAGAGGCGGTCGAGTGAGTCAGACATCAGGCGCGTATTCTACCCCCTTTCCTCGAGTCGCCTCCGTACCCCGGGGCCGAGGGAGCCACCCGGGAAAAGGAAAGGTGCAGTTCGCGGAATACCGCCGGTTCGGGTGCGATCGGTCGAGGTTCGGTTGACCCGGGAGCGAGACCGGTCTAGCTTCGGTCGATGACTCAGAAAGATGCGCCGCAGCAACCGACCATCGTCGTCGCCGCCGTGATCCGTGACGGCGCCGGGAAGATTCTGCTCACCCGGCGACCGGAGGGATCGCATATGGGCGGGCTCTGGGAATTCCCCGGCGGCAAGGTCGAAGCGGGCGAGGCCCCCATCGCCGCCCTCGAACGGGAGCTCGAAGAGGAACTCGCGGTTTCGGCGAAGATCGGCTCGCCATTGACCTTCTCGGTTCACGAGGAACCGGGGATGAGGATTGTCCTGCTGTTTTTCGCCGCCACCCTCGGTGACGCCCGGCCGACGGCGCTCGAAGATCAGCAGATCGCCTGGGTGTCGCCCGGGGATCTGCCCTCCTACCCGACTCCTCCGGCCGATGCCGAACTCGTCAGGATCCTGTCCCGCCACGCCACCTCATGACCGATGACGGGTTCGATTCCTGCGCCTGCCTGCCTTCCCTCAGGGGTCGACCACCTCGACCGGCGATACGTAGGTCGGATCGTTGGTTCGGTCGTCAACCACCGAGGCGTAGCAGGTCCAGTAGCCCGCGCCGGCGGTGCGGGTGATTCTGAGCCAACCGCCGTACATGACCTGGTTGCCCAACCCCATGTCGTCGAAGAGATCATTGACCTGCCGCCAGGCTGCGGCGTGGTTGTAGTTCTTGGTGCCGATCATGGCGCCGACCGCGTTGAAGACCTGAACCTGGATCTGGAGGTTGCCTCCAGCCGCGTGGACAATGCCGAGATTTGTATGAAAGTTTCCAGGGTCGGTGTGGACCATGGGCAGTACGACCGTATCAGGGGGAGCGACTCCCTCGAACGGAATCGCCGGGATGCCCTGGCCGAACGTTGCTCCCCCGGGCTCGAGGTTGTAGGTGCGCGAGGTCACCACCGGACCTGCCTGGTCGAGAACCACGTAGAGCAGACCCGCGGCGGGGTTGAGAGTCGCGAGCACGTCGTCGAAGTAGATGCGGTCGGTGGGTGAAATCGTGATCGGGCCACTCAACAAAACCCCGGGCCACGGTGCGCCGTTGGCGACGAAGTAGAGGCTTGCGGTCCGGTTGTCGTTGATCGGGTTGACCACCGATATCTGGGACTTCCAGTTTGACGTCCCGAAGCCCGGCGCCGATGCCACCGCCGGCACCAGCCAGCGAGTGACCGGGGCCGGCCCACCGGTCGAGGAACCCACCTGAATCTGGGTGATGCAG
>CBESWV010000482.1:0-1637 GCA_965533305.1 uncultured bacterium
GAAGAAGCCCTGCTCGAGATCATGGCCGGCCGCCATGTGGTGCTCTCGACCCCAACCGGATCGGGCAAATCTCTCGTAGCCCTCGGCCTCCACTTCAAAGGCCTGTGTGAAGGCAATGTGTCGTATTACACCTCCCCCATCAAGGCGCTGGCGTCGGAGAAGTTCTTCAACCTGTGCAACGATCTCGGCGCCGACAATGTGGGGATGCTCACCGGCGACGCCAGCATCAACCCCGACGCTCTGGTGATCTGTTGCACCGCAGAGGTCCTGGCAAATCTCTCGCTGCGCAAGGGCCCGGAGCTCGAGGCCCCATACGTCGTCATGGACGAGTTCCACTACTACGCAGACCGCGACCGCGGTTGGGCCTGGCAGGTGCCGTTGGTCAACGCCCCGGCGAGCCAATTCCTGCTCATGTCGGCCACCCTGGGTGACATGACGACCATCGTGGGCCAGATCGAAGATCGCACCGGCCGCGAAGCGGTCCACGTGACCTCGGCCGAGCGCCCGGTGCCGCTCGATTTCACCTACCGTGAGACGCCGATCCACGAAACGGTGGAGTGGCTCAAAGAGAGCCGCAAAGCGCCGATCTACATCGTCAATTTCACCCAACGCGACTGCGCCGAGCTCGCCCAGGGGATCACCAGCATGCCGCTGACCACCAAGGAGGAGAAGAAGGCGATCAAAGAGGCCGTCGGTGATACCAAATTCACCACCCCCTATGGCAAGGAGTTCCTTCGCTTTCTCTCCTTCGGGATCGGAGTCCACCACGCCGGGTTGCTCCCCAGGTACCGGCTCCTGGTCGAGAAACTCGCGCAACAGGGTCTGCTCAAGATCATCTCAGGCACCGACACCCTCGGTGTCGGCGTCAACATCCCCATCCGAACCGTACTATTCACCAAACTTGCAAAATTCGACGGCCGCAAAGTGACCCAGCTCAAGGTGCGCGACTTCAAACAGATCTCGGGCCGCGCCGGGCGCAAGGGCTTTGACGATGAGGGCAGCGTCGTCGCGCAAGCGCCCGACCACGTCATCGAAAAGAAGATCGCCGACCGCAAGGCCGCCGCCAATCCAAAAAAGAAAAAGAAGAAGGGCCCGCCGAAGCAACCCCGCGCCGGCGAGGTCTCGTGGTCCGAGGACACCTTCAAGAACCTCATTGCCAATGAGCCCGAACGGTTGGTTTCCAGATTCCGGATCACCCCCGGGATGGTGGTCGATCTCCTCCAGCGCGATGCCGCGGTCAACGACCCGGAGGCGGGCAACTTCCACTCGCTACGCGAGCTCATCCGCCACTGCCACGACGACGATGCCGGCAAGGCCAGCCACCTCAACCACGCCGCCAAGCTCGTCCGGTCGCTCAAACATGCCGGGATCATCAGGATAGTCAAGGACACCGACAGCTCGTACTACTGGGTCGTGGTTAACGACGATCTCCAGTTCGATTTTTCGCTCTTTCACAATCTCTCGCTCTTTCTCATCGAGGCCATCGAGGGGCTCGATCCCGAAGACCCCGACTTCGCCCTCGATCTCCTCAGCCTGGTGGAGTCGGTCCTCGAGGATCCGACCATCGTCCTGCGCCGCCAGCTCGATGTCATCAAGACCGAGCTCATCAACCGCCTCAAGGCCGAGGGGGTGAGCTA
>CBESWV010000483.1:0-1623 GCA_965533305.1 uncultured bacterium
GCGGCGACGTGTTTGTAGAACTTCGCCACCGAGGAGATCTGCACGCACTCATCGGGGGAGTGGGCGCCCTCGATCTGGGGACCCATGGAGACCGCATCCATTCCCGGGATCTTGTCCAGAAGCAGACCGCACTCGAGCCCGGCGTGGATAGCCTTGATCTTGGGTCGCTCGCCGAAGAGTTTTTCATAGACATCCGCCGAACGGTTGAGGATGGCCGAGTCGGGGTTGGGCTGCCAACCGGGGTAGTGTTCGTCATAGCTCACCTGGGCGCCGGCCTGGCGGAAGTTCGAGGTCACCGAGCGGCGCAGGGCGAAGAGGGCGGGCATGACCGAGGATCGGTGGGAGGTGACGAACTTGAGACCGTCCTCCTGGGTCTCGACCACGGCAAAATTGGTCGAGGTCTCCACCAGACCGGGGACGTCGCGGGACATAGTCTGGACACCGTGCGGGAGGGCGTCGAGCAGACGGAGCAGCCGGTCACGGGCGTGCACATTGAGGACCTGGCGGGTCGCGTCGTCGTCATCCATCTCTTCGATATCGACGCTGAGGTCGGGATCCGTGGCGGTGAATTCTTCGCGGAATTCGGCGGCGCAGGCGTCGGCGATCTCTCGGAAGCGGTCGATGGCGCCCTTGTCGAGACGGCAGACGGCAAAGCACTCACGCGGGATGGCGTTGTGCTTCGACCCACCATCGATGGAGACCAGATCGACATCGATGTCGGCGTAGAGGGCGGCCTGGAGAACGCGAGTCGCGAGCTTGATGGCGTTAGCCCGATTCTCGATGATGTTGAGCCCCGAGTGACCGCCGGCCAACCCGCGGATGGCGAGATTGACCGGGACCGATCCCAAGAGTCCGCGGCGACGGGAGATCTTGAGAAAGGCGTCGGTGTCGGCGCCGCCGGCGCAGCCCATATAGATCGCGCCGTCTTCTTCGGTGTCGAGGTTGAGGAGAATCCTGCCGTTGATCATCGAGGCGTCGAGCATCTTCGCCCCGGTGAGGCCGGTCTCTTCGTCGACCGTGGCGAGGATCTCCAGCGGTCCGTGGACCACAGCCGGGTCATCGGCAAGCGCCATGGCGGCGGCGAGCCCGATCCCGTTGTCGGCGCCAAGGGTGGTTCCCATGGCGCGGACCCAGTCGCCATCGACCTCAACCTCGATGCCTTGGGTCATGAAGTCGTGTTCGACATCGGAGTTCTTCTCGCAGACCATGTCGAGATGGCCCTGGAGCACGACGGTCTCGGCATTCTCGTGACCCTCGGTGGCCGGGATTCTGATCACCATGGATCCGGCTTCGTCCTTCTGCAGCTCGTAACCCTTGTCGGAGGCCCACTTTTCGACGTGGGCGCTGATTTCTTCTTCGTGTTTTGAGGGGCGTGGAATCAGTCGGATTCCATCAAAATGCTGCCACAGGAGCTTGGGCTCCAGATCAAGCAACGGACTGCTCATGTCGACCTCCTTGGTGCCGGACTCGCGTTGAGGCGGCATTCTAGCGTATATAACCTAAGATGAGCGATTCTCACCGGCGACCTGTACCAATCTCTTGGGCTCTGGATACTTGCGGAAATGCTCGGAATACCAACGGGTATGCCTGCGCTTTTCGCAAGCACCAGAGCATCAAGATCTT
>CBESWV010000484.1:0-1607 GCA_965533305.1 uncultured bacterium
TGATGAACTCCTTGTTGGGCACGATCATTTCGCTGCGATCCCACAGGGTGATGGTGGTGGCTCGGATCTGGATCCGCGAGACCCGGCCCATGAGGGTGCCGATGGTTACCACATCGCCAACCCGGATCGGTCGCTCGACCAGCAGGATCAGACCGGAAACAAAGTTGGCGACGATCTCCTGGAGACCGAAACCGAGACCGAAGGTCAGGGCCGCCGCGAGCCATTGGACCTTGGACCAGCCGATTCCGAGGAGCGAGAAAACCACGACGCTGCCGATGATGGTGATGGTGTACTTGACCAGGGTGCTGAAGGCGAATCGAGCTCCTGCATCGAGGGTTGTTCGGCGTTTGAGGGTGATTTCTATGACACCGGGTAGGTTTCTCGCGAGAGTGATCGTGATGGCTCCGGCGAGAATCGCCTCGATGAGGAGCCAGAGAGTCAGTGGATGGCCCTGGTCCGGGGAGGGTTCGCTCGGAGCCAACCCCTGTGTTCCCGGAATCGAGATGGGTGCGGTGGATCCGGCGTCCGCTCCCTCTCCGTCAGTCTTTGGTGTCGGAGACGAATCGCTTGGTTTCGCGATTGCTGCCATGCCGGCCGACAAATCATCGACGGGCTGGAGAAGCTCGATCCTGGGTAGGATCTGGACCCGTTTCAGCATCTGGAGCATGGGCAGCGCATCCGCCCATATGGAATACAGCCCGATGGCCAGCACCCCGACGATGGCGAATCGGAAGAGGTGATTGGTTTGTTTCTCGGCCGCCTCGAGATCGCGAAGCTGGGTCTCGGACATCTCCTCGCCCTCATGTGCGAGCAGCAATCGGTCCCGGCGGTTCGCCCGCGACCGGTGAACCAAACCACCTCCCACCATGACCAATGTCGCAACCAAAAGGGTTCTGAGCATCTGGTAGGACAGGAGGAGACCCGTGACGTAGTAACCGAAAACGGCCAGGAGCACCGGCACGATGGTGGCGAAGATGATGATTGGGTAGGCGCCGAGAAATGCCGTTGGAAAAGCGTATTCTGAGAAGCGGGCGGGCCAGGGGACCCGCATGTCGGTGTCGGCTGGCTCGGTCTTTCTCTCGGGTCGGAGCATCGACAGAATCGAGATGCCGAAGATCAAGAGCGCGGCGATGAACGCTAACCGTCCAAGGGTGTTGTTGTAGAGCTGGAGCTCAGCGGGGCTGTCGAGGCGCATCCCGGCAAACGCGAGATGCAACGCCACATAAAGCAGAGGAAGCCCCAGGGCCTCGGTCACAAGTAGGCCGCGGTAGAGCGGCCTGGTGGCCGAGATCGGCCAGCCGAAGTAGATCTCGGCCAGTCCGCGGGGAGCGAAAATATGGCGGATGACCTCGAGAAGGGCGGCCACGAGAGCGAGTTCGATCAGGGCCTTGGACGATGCCATCCAATAGACCGAGTCCCCGGAGCGTTCGACAAACATTCCGATGAGGTACAGAATCATAGGCAGCGGCGCTGCCAGTAGCCCGCTGACAAGCATGGCTTGCGCGGTGAGTCCGACGCTGTTTTTCTGAGGATCCTTGGCGCGATCGGCCAACCCGCCGAGGCGGCGTCTGAGCATCGGCCTCAATACCAGGATCAGAACCAGGACC
>CBESWV010000485.1:0-1602 GCA_965533305.1 uncultured bacterium
TCAACCCTGAGGGTGGAGGTCGACACCACCCACCCCCTGGGTTGGGGTCTGCGTGCGGACGAAGCGATCTACTTCGCCGACTCGCCGGCGTTCAAGACAAGCGTCCCCGATCCGCGATTCGATCGCCATGTCGTCGCCCGGTACCCGGACCACGTCCGCGACATCCTGCTCAGCGGCTATCTCGAGGGCGGTGAGATCCTCGAACGGCGCGCGGCGGTGGTCGAGTACCGAGTCGGCGATGGCCGCGTCGTGCTCATCGGTTTCCGCGCCCAGCATCGGGGCCAGCCGCTACGGACCTTCAAGCTGCTGTTCAATGCGCTCTACGAGGTGGGTGACTGACACCTAAATTGAGCGATTCTCACCGGCGATCTGCACCAACTCCTTGCGCTCTGGGCATTTGAAAAAAGCCTCGACATACCACCAGTATTCCTGCGTTTTTTGCAAACACCAGAGCATCAAGGAGTTGGCACATCTCATCCGGCAGAACCGCTCAATTTGGGTGAACAAAGAGCACCTGTCACGGCGACACCGCCGACCACGCGTTTGTGTTTCCCGACTCGAATCCGTCGGCGAACAGGGGTCCCCACACCATCTTGCCGTGAATGTCCTGGTAGGAGGTTCCCTGTCGATCGTGTTCCCACACGACCAGATACCCCTGCTCACCGCCGACTGCGGCGGGCATGGTGGCCAAACCCGTTTCACCGGCCCAGATCGGCCGGACGAAAAATTCCGGGGAAAGCGCGCCGTTCGGCAACACCCTCGAACCATGGACACCAAACGGTCCGGTGGTGTTGGAGTACTGAGCCTCCCACACGACCAAGAACTCGGCCGAACCGCTGCCGCAGGTCGCCTCGGGCTCTTGTTCATCGAGCCCGGTGGGCGGAAAATGAAGCGGTGCACCGTCGGGAACCCCGTCGCCGGAAACGAACCTTCCATAGACGTCGTTTCTGGTGGCACTGATCTGACTCTGCCAGGCCACGAAGTAGCGATCGGTCCCTCCACCGCAGGCCGCGACCGACGGCCTGCTTTCGGGGTCGGCCCACGTGGCGATCCCGAACTCGCCGCCACCGAGAATGACGCCGTTACCGGCGAGCCGTGTCGCTAAAATGTCCGCGCCACTGTCATCGTAGGTCACGAGATATTCGTTTCGGTCGAGATTGTAGGCGATGTCGGGGTTGGTGCGATCAAACGTTCCTGAAGCCACGGGAACGACTCCGGAAACGAGGCTCCCATTGAGCTGGATCCGTGCCCCATCGATATCTGTGGGCGCCGAGCCGCCGCTGTTGTTCCACACCACCATGAACTCCTGTTGAGCAAGCGCAAAGGCCACTTCCGGAGAATCCTGTGTGCGGGAACTCGACTCGATGGGAAACTCGGTCAACCCGCCGTCCGGGCCGTTCCACGGGATCAATCTGCCGTACAGATCCCAGTCAGTGCCGTCGCCGTGGAAATCATAGGACCACACCACCAGATATCTGTCATTGAGAGGATCGTATGCGACGGCCGGTTGGACCCGGTCCCAGGTGCCCGTCGAAATCGTGAAGGAACTCAGGAGGTTGCCCTCGCCATCGAGGCGTCGACCGTAGATGTCGCGGCTCCCGC
>CBESWV010000486.1:0-1599 GCA_965533305.1 uncultured bacterium
CTACTCTCGGCAGCGGCTCGCTGCCGAGAGTAGATCTGTCACGGCGTAGCCCAAAGGGCGAAGCCGGAAGCCGGACCTCTCCAATAAACAGCAACGGCGCCTCAGTCCTCAGCACCCTTCCGCCGCAAACACACCAGCGTGACGTCGTCTTCCGGCTCACCACCGTCAATGTGCTCGGCCAGGGCGGCGGTCAGCCGATCGATCACATCCCGTGGGCTCCCATCAATGGTCAGACAGGCGCGGATTCTGTCAAGCCCAAACTCTTCAGAACCGTTGATGCCGCCCGCCTCGAGAAGGCCATCGGTATAGAGCAGCACCGTGTCGCCCTCGGCGAGCGAGGCGTTTTCATACTCATAGCTCTGTTCGGTGAGCAGGCCGATGGGACGGCCGGTGGCCCCGAAGTCATGGACAGAACCGTTACGCCTCAGCATCAACGGCGGATGGCCGGCGCTGACCCAGGTCAGGGTTTCGTTCGTCGCGTTCCACTCAACCGCCACCAGGGTGGCGTATTTGCGACCGCGGGTGAGGCGGCAGAGGATATCGTTGACATCGGCAACGATCGAGGTCAGGGGCTCAGACCCCGCACGCCGAGTCCACAGGCAGGCCTGGATATTTGACGCCACGAGGCCGGCTGGAACGCCCTTGCCAGAGACGTCGGCAACCACTATCCACCAGCGATCATTGCCGACAGGGATCACATCCCAGTAGTCGCCGCCCACTTCGTGGCAGGGCTCGAAGAGGACTTCGATCTCGAGACCCGGAATGTCGGCACGGCCCTCGGGTTGCAGGGCACGTTGGATCTCGGCCGCAAGACGGACCTCGCGACGCAGCTGCTCACGGGCAACGATCTCCCGGTGGAGGTCGGCTGTCGTCAAGGCGATCGCAAAGGGCACCCCGAGCTCGGCCAGAAACTCCACATCCGCAGTCGAAAAGCGCCCTTGCCGATGGTTGAGCAGCTGGAGCACTGCTATCAGCATTCCTTCACGGTCACGAACCGGCACTGTCACCAGCGACCGGGTTTGGTACCCGGTGATCTGGTCGACCTTGGGATCGAACCGTGAATCTAGGTAGGGATCGTCCAGGATTTCCGCCTCGCCAGATGCCGCCACCGCTCCGACGATTCCCTCACCCACCTCCACGGTCAGAGGACCGGTGGTCAGACCCTGGGCAACCATCGATCGCAGGCGGCCGGTCTCCCGGTCAACCAGGAAGAGGCTGCCGCGCTCGGCATTGATGAGCCGCGTCGCGATGCCGACAACGTGCTCGGCGAGCTCGGCCAGATCGAGGGTCGAGTTGACCATCAGCCCGGCCTCGACCACCGCCTCCAGCCGCCGGACCCTCTCCCGAGCATCGGCGAGTTGGTCTGCCGTTGATTCGCGATCGCTCACAATGCTCCCCGTCAAGATGAGGGAACATCGTAGCGTAGATCGGAGGGCTGCACGGCTTTACGGCTTTACGGCTTTACGACCAGGAGATCACAAATGCATTGCGCCGTATAACTGTTCTGCCGTATAGCCGTTGACCCGCGGGACGCGGGTTAGTGAAGGACGGAGGCGATCCAGACGGACAGCGCTTCGGCCGCCAAATCACCGCGTAGTG
>CBESWV010000487.1:0-1591 GCA_965533305.1 uncultured bacterium
CATGGAGTTGTCGAAGGTCGATCACCGAACCCACTTTTGCATCTCTTTTGGAATTCCTTTAGGACATCCCCCCGCCCCGGCACCACACTGAGAACGAAATCACACGCCATGGCTCGAACAACCGCGTCGGCAGGGCCCGCCGGCGCCAAGCACCTTCGAGAGCAATGTCCCGAATGGTGCGAACCACGGAGGAGGCGCGTTATGAAACGACTCGGATTGTATGCAGCTCTACTCGTAGCTTTGGCGATCTCGGTTCCGGCGTCTGCCGCCGGAACCGTCGAAGAGGTCAGCTTTTTCTCTGATGCACTCGGAATGGAGAAGAACTTCCAGATCTATCTTCCGGAGGGATACGAGACCTCCGGACTTTCGTATCCGACGGTCTACTACATCCACGGCATGACCGCGAACTACCTTGGCCACCAAATGGTCACCGACGCCGCGGAAGACCTGATCTCGCGTGGCCTGATTCAACCCTTCATCCTTGTCAAGCTCGACGCCCATTGCTTGCCCTTCGCTGACGCGGGCTTCGCCGAACACATTCATTCCTCGATGACAAACTCTGAGCTCAACGGTGACTTCGAGGACTACTTCGTCGAGGATCTCGTCAGTCGGATCGATGCGGACTACCGGACCGTGGCAGACCGAGACCATCGCTTCGCCACCGGGCACTCCCAGGGCGGATACGGTGCCGTGCGTGCCGGTTTGCGGCATCCTGATCTGTTCTCTGCGGTGGGCGCGCACGCAGCACCGATGTCGTTCGAGCCGTTGGCCGAACTCGGACCATACATGCTCGTGCAGGATTACCCAAACGGTCCGCCGTATGACTATCGACCCGACGTCGGCTTCATGTCCAAAATCCTCTTTATGTTTGCGTCCGCCTTCACACCGAATCTGTCGAATCCCCCCTGGCTCGTCGATCTCCCGTTTGACGAGTACGGCCAACCCGACCCAGTCGTTTTTCCTCGTCTCGTCTCTCAAAGTGGTACCCGTTGGGCTTCGGAGTTCAAAGCGAGCGGTGCCGAGTTGGATATCTACTTCGAGGTCGGAACCCAAGAGGAGCTCGCGGCCGACTACCTGTCACTGTATTTCGCCGCCGTTCTTGACTCTCTTGAACTGCCTTACACCTTCCGCTGGTTCGACGGAGATCACCATAGCCATATCGGCATCCGGGCGCCGAATCAGTTCACCTTCTTCATGCCGCTGAATGCCACCGTTGAACTCTCGCCGAGGGTCATCGACCGCGGCTACTGGTGGCCCCTGGTCACCGCCACCATCGAGCTGCCGGGCGATCTCGATGTCGCCGACATCGAGACCTCCTCCCTGGCCATCACCCAGATCAATGGCGACGACCTCGACAAGCCGATCCGCGCACTGGTTGCATCCGAGATCAGCGACCTCAACGGAAATGGCCGCGACGATCTGACTGTATGGTTCTGGAAACCGCGCCTTGTGCGCACCATTTCGGGTCTCGGTATCGAGAACGACGAGCCCTTCGATGTCACCATCGAGGGCGAGACGGTCGACGAGTGGTTCCTGGCCGCCACCGACGAGCAGCGCGCCGTCAACATGAGCGCCATCGAAGCCCCATGGA
>CBESWV010000488.1:0-1589 GCA_965533305.1 uncultured bacterium
GAAGAGTTCGGTGTTGGTCTGGACCTGGCGCACCGTGAGCTCGAGAACCGAGCCGGCGGCGTTGCTCCAGTCATAGACGTACCGCGGCCGATAGAGACCATAGACCCACTCGTCGAAGAACCAGTCGAGCTCCATCCCTGAAGCGGTCTCCATGGCCTCCTCGAGCTCGTCGGTGGTCCCCGTGGCTCCGGCGTTGGCTGCGCGATAGGCCCTCATGGCCTCGAAGAAGTCATCGTCACCGATGACGTGGCGGAGCATCCAGGCGACCCATGAACCCTTTGCGTAGATGGTCCAGGAGAAGGGGGAGGGGTTGTCAAAGACCGAACCGCTGAACCAGCCGCGCCAGTCCTCGTCCTCGAGGTACTGCTCGAAGACATCCGGGCCCAGGTGTTCGGCCCAGAGCCACTCGGTGTGGGTGGCGTAGCCCTCGTTGAGCCAGATGTGGCGCCAATCGTCCATGGTGACCCAATCACCCCACCACTGGTGGCCGAGTTCGTGAACATTGAGCCACTGCATCCACGGGTCGCCAACTCTGGCGACCGCCAGGGTCGTCATGGTCTGGTGCTCCATGCCGCCGCCGAAGAAGACCGTTGCGTTGCCGTACTTCTCTTCGATGAAGGGGTACTCGCCCCAGTGGTCCGCCATGACCTCGATCTGGGGAACCGTCACGGCGAGGTCCGCCTCGGCCTGATCCGCCGCGTATGGCATGGCCCAGAGCGAAACCGGCATGGTGGTTCCATCGAGCCCGGTATAGGTGTTTTCCGAGTAGACGAAGTCCGAGATGTGCATCACCACCAGATAGGTCGGCACCGGGTACACGGACGACCACGTGCTCGTTGCCGTGCCGTCGTCGTTCTCGGTTCGGGATCGCTCGAGTCCGTTGGCCGCCACATCGAGATCTTCGGGCACCGTCACCGTCAGGGTCACGGTCGCCTTGTCGTCGGGGCGGTCGTTGCAGGGCCACCAGACCCGTGCGCCGTAGGGCTGGGCGAAGGTGTGGATGACGGGCGTGCCGCCGCTGGAGTACCAATTGACGCCGGTGGCGCCGATCAGACCGCCGCGCCAAGCGTGACCGCCATAGGTCACCTGAAGCTTGACCGTATCGCCCGCCGGCAACGGCCGAACCAGCGTCACCATCAAGCTGTCATCGACATGCTCGAATGGGACCTCGGTCGGACTGTCGTATGGAAACTGCTGCTCACCGATCTGGATCACCGACAGGATCCGGAGCCCGAGATCGGCATCCAGGGCGACCGTCGACAACCCGTCGGCGAGGGCCTTGAGGGTCACCGTGACCGATCCGGAGAGGACCTGCCTCGCCGGATCGACATGAACATCGATGTCGTAGCTGTCGACATCGTAGACCGCCGGTGGGAGCTCGTTGGCCCAGTTCTTGGCGTCGGTGCTGTGCGACCGCTGGTACTCCTCATACGCCGCCCGTTTGCTCGCGCCCTCCTCGAGTTGGTGACGAACGATGGGTGGCGCGTCGAATACTCCCGCCGGCGGACCGGCATGGGTGACGGGGCTGATCGTTGCAGCGACGACAAGAAGATTCAGGGCAAACGACGACATAGGTTCCTCCGGATGGT
>CBESWV010000489.1:0-1569 GCA_965533305.1 uncultured bacterium
CCATCCGCCGATTCCGTCCCCATGTGGTCCACACCCATTCGTCCAAGGCGGGGGTCCTGGGTCGGCTCGCGGCCCGGTTGGAGCGTGTTCCGAGTGTGGTCCACACAGTCCATGGCTTTGGATTCACGCCGCTTCAGTCGCCGGTCAAACAAAAGCTGTTCTTTTCAGCCGAGAAGATTGCGGCGCGTTGGACCGACCATTTTGTGGCGGTGTCCAGGGTGAATCGGGACCGCGGGATCGAACTCGGGCTCTGGAAACCCGATCAGGTGTCGGTGATCCGCGCCGGTGTTGATCTCGATCGTTTCCGGTCCCCCGGCGACGGCCGCGAAACGCGCCGTCAACTGGGCGTCCCCGATGGTGTCTCCGTGGTGACTCAGATCGGCAACTTCAAACCCCAGAAGGCGCCCCTCGATTTCATCGAGGCGGCTGCCCGGATCGTCGAGAGGTTCCCGGAGGTTCGTTTCGTCATGGTGGGTGACGGACCCCTTCGCGGTGAAGCCCAGACCCGTGCTGCAGAACTCGGAATCGCCGATCGCGTGATTTTCTGCGGTTGGTGGAACGATGTTCCGGGGCTCCTGGCGGCAACTTCGGTGTCGGTGTTGTCATCGCACCACGAAGGCCTGCCGTGTTCGGTGGTCGAGTCGCTGGCGGCCGGAGTGCCGGTGGTGGCCACCGCGGTAGACGGAACTCCCGAGGTCATTCGTCCCGGAGTCAACGGAGCGTTGGTGGCGCCTGGAGATCCAGCGGAACTGGCGGCGGCGGTGCTCGCTATTCTCGACGATGACGAGCGGCGTCGGTCCATGGCCGCCGCTGCGGCGGACGGTCTCGACGATTTTGGTCGTGACCACATGGTGCGACAATTGGAGGAGCTCTACCGATGGATGGTTGGATCCAACCCCTGCTGATCGTGGAAGCCTTCGTCCTCGGGGCGGTGGTGGGCAGCTTTCTCAACGTGGTGATCTACCGCGTGCCGAGGCGGATGTCCATCGTCAGACCCAGATCGGCCTGCCCCTCCTGCGAGACTCCCATTGCGTGGTACGACAACGTGCCCATCCTGTCGTGGTTGATTCTCGGCGGACGGTGCCGGTCGTGCCGTGGCGCCATCGCCATTCGCTATCCGCTCGTCGAGTCGGTGGCCGGTGCGCTCGCCGCATTCGGGGTTGCCCTCTATGGACTGCACCCGGTGACCATCGAGGTGGTGGTCTTTGCCTGGCTCTCGCTGGCCCTCGCCCTCATCGATCTCGAGCACCAGATCCTGCCCGATGTCATGACCTATCCCGCGATCCTCTTCGGTCTGATTTTTTCATGGTTCGGTGGTTTCACGACCTTCACCGATTCGGTGGCCGGCGCTCTTGTCGGGGCTCTGATCCCGACCAGCGTCATTCTCCTCTACCGCTGGATGCGCGGGATCGACGGTATGGGCTGGGGCGATGTCAAGTATCTCGCGGCCATCGGCGCGGTGGTGGGGCTCCAGGGCTGTCTCATGGTGCTCGTGGTCGCGGCGATCCTCGGCGCGCTCGTGGGTGGTTTTCTCATCGCCATCGGGCGCGGGTCGGGCAAGACCGCGCT
>CBESWV010000490.1:0-1540 GCA_965533305.1 uncultured bacterium
GTGGCACCCATCAAGAATTCCTGAGTGACCTGAGATAATGGATTTTGGAGGTTCTCAATGTCATACACGATCTCTAGTCGCGAGGATTGGCCGTGTCAACCGCTGCGATTTGGCTTTCTGGTGGTAATGCTGCTCGTGTCTTCGGTTGGTTTTACGCTGGACGGAGCGGTCGCGGGTGACCAGAACCTCTTCTATCCCGAACTCGTTCCTGACGGACCACAGATGGTCCAGGTCGGCGCAGAGACCAAAGAGTTCTTCGAGACCGAACACCCATATCTCGGACCGACGACCGACGAACTGCAACTGGTCTGGTCGGCAGAGATCTTCTCTCCCTTGGCGTCATATGTCTGCCCTCATTTCTCCCGATTCGAAGTCGCCGAGGGCGATTTTGTCGTTGTTCGATCGGCTGATGGCGGCCGGTCGTGGTCTTACGAAGGCACTGGGAAGGGTGGACTTGGACTCACCGACGGATTCTGGGCCGTCCACATCCCGGGAGAGCTTGCCATCGTCGAGCTCTACAGCCGCAATGAGGTGGGCGCCTACGGTCTCACCATCGATCGTTTCGCGCACGGGTTCCCACTCAGTAGCGAGGATCTGCCGCCCGTGATTCCCGAGGCCATCTGTGGAACGGACGACTCGCTGTGGGCCAAGTGCTACACCGGATCCGAACCCGTGAAATATGACAAGAGCCGCGCCGTCGCCCGGCTGCTGATCAATGGCACCGGCGCCTGCACGGGTTGGTTGGTTGGATCGGAAGGCCACGTGGTGACCAACAATCACTGCATCGGATCATCCTCCGATGCGGCCAACACCAACTTCGAGTTCATGGCCGAGGGCAGTACGTGCTCGACCAACTGCGCCTCATGGTTCGGATGCCCGGGCACCTTGGTGGCCACCTCTTCAACCCTGATACAGACCAGCGCCGCCATCGACTATGCCCTGGTCCAGTTGCCGTCGAATCCGACAGCGACCTATGGATTTTTCCAGCTGCGTAAAGAAGGCGGAATCGCCGACGAGGAAATCTACATACCGCAGCATCCCCAGGCGTGGGGCAAACGGATCGCGGTGCTTTCGGACAACGCCGCCGACCCGACCGGTTACGCCGAGCTCTCACTCAACGCGTCGAACGGCGACGCCATGGTTTGGCTGTATTTCGCTGATACCCAGGGCGGTTCTTCCGGTTCGCCGGTGGTGGCCTCCACCGACAACATGGTGGTGGCTCTCCACCACGGCGCCTACGACTGCGCGACCTACGGCAATGGCGGGCCGGAGGTCGAGGAACTGATCTCCGATCTCGGTGGCAACCTCCCACAGGACGCCATCCTCTACGCTCTCGACGTGACGGTCGGCGGTCTCGGGTCGGGAACGGTTGCGTCGTCGCCATCGGGCATCGACTGTTCGGCGGGGACCTGTGAAGCGGACTTCGGGAATGACCGCACGGTCACCCTGACACCGACTCCCGACGGGACTTCGACCTTTGCCGGCTGGAGCGGCGACGCGGACTGCTCCGACGGAAGCATCACCATGAACTCGGATGTCT
>CBESWV010000491.1:0-1537 GCA_965533305.1 uncultured bacterium
AACCCGCGAATCCGACGAAAATCGGCCTCAAACGACCCTCCGAAATCCATCCACCGTCTATTCCCTACACGCTCCTAGGATGGGTCAGATCTGACATCCTGACCGAATCAACCCACGACAGCGCCGGTCGAGATACCAGACCAGGAACCAGAAGTTTTTGAAGGCCGGGTTGCGCGTCTGGCGGTGGTGGTAGCGATAGTAGATCTGTTGAACGATGACCGCGAGACGGAAGATGCCGTAGACCTCGTAGAAGACCCAGTTGTCGGGTTGCGCGCGACCAGATCGTTCGAAGTAGGCATCGACGAACTCTCGCCGGGTCAGCATTCCCGGCAGGTGGGTCGGCTGCCGACGGGTCGATCGGGCCACGCGGTCGTCATCGGCCTGGACCCAATAGGCGAGACTGTTGCCGAGATCCATGAGCGGGTCGCCGAGGGTCGCCATCTCCCAGTCGAGGACGGCAAGGATCCGGGAGGGATTCTCCGCATCGAGAACCAGGTTGTCGAGCCGGAAGTCGCCATGGATGACGCAGGAGTCGATGTCCTCGGGAGTGTTGTCGGTCAGCCACCGGCGCACCTTCCGGCAGCTCGGGACATTCCAGGTGCGTGCCTTGAGATAGCGGTCGCACCAACCGTCGATCTGGCGTTTGGCGTAGCCCGGGCCTTTGCCGATTTTCTCCAAGTCGGTGCCGGTGGGGTTGACGGAATGGAGGGCCACCAGCGCATCGACCGCACCGAGGCAGAGCCGGCGAGCCGTTGCCGCATCGATCGCGACATTCTCAGGTGGGCGTCGGTGGAGCACGATGCCGGGCACCCGCCGCATGAGGTAGAACTCATCCCCCAGGATCGTGGGATCGTCACAAAAGGCGAGGACCTCGGGCACGAGGGGATAAACCGGCCGGAGCTCCCTCTGGATAAAGGACTCACGGCCCATGTCGTGCGCCGACTTCGCTTTGGTCCCTGCCGGTGGTCGGCGCAGAACCAGGTCATGACCCGGATACTCGAGCCGATAGGTCCAGTTGGAGGCTCCGCCGGAGTACTGTGTGACCCGAGGGGTGCCCTTGATCTCAGGAAGCGTGCTGCCGAGCCATCCCCCCAGGGCATCGAGATCGAGTTCTTCGCCGGGGCGTACCGGACCGGCGTCGTACGTAGACGGCCCTCCCCGGCTCACGACCGGGGCTCGAGCCCGTAGGAGCGGAGGATTCTCCGCGCCACGACCTGTTTATGGACCTCATCGGCGCCATCATAGATTCGGGCCGCGCGTTCGTGCGCCCACCACAAGGCGAGGGGAGTGTCGTCGGTCATGCCGAGACCGCCGAGGGTCTGAATGGCCCGGTCGAGAACCCGTTGGAGGGTGCCCGCCACCGAGAACTTGATGAGTGAGATCTCCTCGCGCGCGGCGTGCGCACCCTCGTTCTCGATCCGCCACGCCGCGTGCAGCACCATCAAGCGAGCGGCGTCGATCTCGGCGCGGCTTTCGGCGATCCACTCCTGGATCGTCTGCTTTGTCCCCAGCGGTTTGCCCGGCGCCAGTTCGCGAT
>CBESWV010000492.1:0-1531 GCA_965533305.1 uncultured bacterium
GGGCCAAACGACACCCGAAAGGCGCCGCCAATTCTATTCACTACACGCTCCTAGGAGGCGGTGATGAACCTGAACGAAACCTGGAGCACCGAGGATTTTCACCGGCATGGCGAAATGGTGTTGGAACTGCTGGCCGATTTTGTCGACCGAGGTCATCGAGGTGAGGGCAGGGTCGTACGTGTCCGGCCGGTTGATGAGCTGGCCCGGGCCATGGATCTGATGGGACTGATCACTGAGGGAGCTGCGGACGATGATCGCTTGCGCGACCTGATCGAGGGGTTCTTGGCCGGCGCGACCAACGTCCATCACCCCAGCTATATGGCTCACCAGATCTCAGTCCCGCATTACGCGGCCGCCCTGGGCGACCTCATTTCCGGTGTCCTTGCCAATGGGATGTCGGTCTATGAAATGGGACCCGCCGCAGGGACGATGGAGATCACGGTCATCGACTGGATGCTCGCCAAGGTCGGTTGGCAGCCCACCGGGAGGAACGGCGACAATCCTCCGGCGGTGGGCGCCGCACCGGGGGGTGGAGCCCTGACCCACGGTGGATCCCTGGCCAATCTCACCGCCATGCTCGCCGCCCGCGCGGCGGTGGCACCCGAAGCTTGGGAGAACGGCACGCCCTCAGATCTCGTGGTGGTCGCTCCCGCCTGCGCCCACTATTCGCTCTCCCGCGCGGTGGCAGCCATGGGTCTCGGGACATCGTCGCTGGTGGCGGCGCCGGCCGACGATCTTGGAACGGCGCTCCCCGATGAACTGGGAGCGTGTCTGGATCGGATTTCGGACGAAGGCCGGCGCGTGATGGCCGTCGGGGTCAACGCCTGCGCCACCGCAACCGGGCTCTATGATCCCGTGCGCGAGGTCGGTGAGATCTGCCGTGAGCGCGGTCTGTGGTTCCACGTCGACGGAGCCCACGGCGCTTCGGCGCTGCTCAGCGAGTCCGAGGCGTGGCGGCTGGACGGTATCGAGCTTGCCGACTCGGTGGTCTGGGACGCCCACAAGCTGCTCCAGACCTCGGCGCTCTGCGCCGCGGTCCTCGTCCGCGACGGCCGACGACTGCCGGGCGCCTTCCGACAGGACGCCGTCTATGTCACCGAGGGTGAGCGAGAGATTGGCGTTGACTTCATTCCCCAGCAGTTCGAATGCACCAAGGCGCCCTTGGGGCTGAAGGTGATCTTGGTTCTCGCCCTGGTGGGGGAGGATGGGTTGGGGGAGAACATCGCGACTCTCTGGGGGAACACGCGGAAGATCCACTCCTCCATCACCGCTCGGGAAGGTTTCGAGACGTTGTGCGAACCCGAGTCGAATATTCTCTGCTTTCGGTGCGGTGATGACGGCGCCCTCCAAACCCGAATCCGGAAACGGATCATGAATGAGGGAGAGTTCCTGCTCAGCCAGGCCGATGTCGGAGGCCGCCGTTGGTTGCGGATGGTGCTGATGAACCCGCTCACCGATGTCGCAACGGTCGATCGGTTGCTCAATCGAATCGAGGAAATCGTGGCCGAAGAGGCAGGCTGAGTGACGGCGG
>CBESWV010000493.1:0-1503 GCA_965533305.1 uncultured bacterium
GGAACGGGACGCGGCTCCGGGAGGTCTTACCTGCACAATGCCGAGCCCGGCACGTCCCGGTGGAGATTGTTTTTTCGTGTCCTGGTACGGGTTCGGGTGGGGGAGGCGGCGGGCATCCGGTACGCGTGGAGTGGTGCCATTTGTTGCATTGTTCGGCTGTGAGCGTCTCAGGCGAAGGTGAATCGTTGGTGCCGATCAATGCTACGGGTGGCACCGGAGAACTCGTCACGTGCGCTCCTCGACCGAAACCCGAGCATTTTCGTTATCAGTAATGGTTCTAATTAGCAGAATTGACAAGAGTTACGAGGCTGTCATCATGCGTGGATCAGTTGGCGCGGTTTCGACCAGCTTGAAGGAGTTTGTATGCGACTCAGAATCGGTTTTGGAATCATCGTGATGACATTCGCTGTGTTTGCCGGGGCCGGTGAACGGTGGGTGGATTTTTCTAATGATCGTCCGTTCTCCCAAGCTCGAATTGAAGTAGGGCGAACCGGAATGAACACCGTCGAGTTCGATCTCGTGATCCCCGGCGTGTCGGTTGAGAATGTCGCCACCGAGGCTGGTGCGTTCACCAAGCTGAGCGTGCCCGGATTGGGCCAGATCGGCCGACCCGGTGAGCCTCTGCTGCCCGTTCTGCGGCGGTTTGTCGAGATTCCCCGAGGCGCCACCGCCTCCGTGACCACCACCGTCCTTGACCGGACGCTAGTGAACCTCGCCACCGAGGGCCTTCCGACGCTGGTCTATCCCGCCCAGCTCCCGATGCCCAAGTGCGACTGCCCGGAGGCAGACGCCTGGCAGTTCAGTTTCGATACCAAAGCCTATGTCGGCAAAATCGATCGCGTCGAACCGGCCATGGCGGGCCCCTTCGGATTCCGTGACCACCAGATGCTGCTCTTGACCGCTTCGCCGGTGACCTACGATGTCGCCGCGGGTACCGTCGAGTTCGCCACCCGCCTGCGGGTCACGGTCGAGATTTCCGGGGGCGACGGTGTGGCCACCGCGGCCGTCAAGAATCGGTTGTCGAGCCGCCACTTCGATGCATTCCTCGACACAGTCGCGGTCAACCTCAACTTCACCGATGCCGGCGGCTGGGCCTATCCCGACGCCGCGCCGGTCGAGTTCCTCATTATCACTCCGCCTCAGTTCGTCGCCGATCTCGCACCCTTTGTCGAGTGGAAGACGAGCACCGGATACAACGTGTCGGTGGTGACCACTGATGCCACGGGCACCACGACGACGGCGATCAAGAGCTACATCACCGGCCTCTACAACGGTCCGACGCCGCCGGTCTATATCCTCATGATCGGCGACTCGCCGTCGCCTCTGGCCACCTACACACCGTCGGGCGGCGGAACCGGCGGCACGGATCTGCCCTATGTCCAGATGGACGGCGATCTCTACCCGGATCTCATGATCGCCCGTTGGCCCATCGATGACAGCACCGAGTTGGCCAATATGCGCGACAAGATTCTGCACTACGAGCAACCCACCGCCGCCAACTCG